>CAMVAJ010000011.1 GCA_947165425.1 uncultured Clostridia bacterium | reverse complement strand
ATATTAAAGTATTTAATGAGTAAGAGACGCCCCCGTTCATCCAGACCCGGTTGGCCGGGTCGGCGTACTCCGGGTGGTTCGGGTGGACGGCGTGGGCGTTGTCCGCGGAGACGAGGAAGGAGCCCGCGAACATGCGCCGCGTCTCCTCCGCGCCGAGGCCGAGGCAGCCGGCGACGCGCAGCGCGGTGTCGGTGAGGAAGGATCCGTCCGCACCCGTGCGGGAGAGGCTCCCGACCTCCTCATGGTCAAAGACGCAGGCCATGGCGATAACGTCCCGCGGGAGGGAGGCCGCGCCCCGCTCCAGCCCGGGCATCGCCTGCAGGCCGGCCCAGGCGCACATCAGGTCGTCCAGACGCGGCGCGGAGACGAACTCGCCGCCCTCGCCCCAGACGCTGCCCGGGGTGCGGTTATAGAGAAAGAGATCGTGGCTGACCACGTCGGCGGCGTCGCAGCCCACGGCCTCCGCCACGGCCTGCAGCCAGCCTGCGCCCTCGCCGCCGCTCCAGAGCGGCAGCATGTCCACGTTGGCCCTGTACTCGGTGCCCTTGTTGGCGTCCCGGTTCATGTGGATCGCCACGTGGGGGATCAGGCAGCTGTCGCGGTCCAGCCGCACCAGCTTCGCGGTCAGGCGGTCGCCCTCCCGCACCAGCAGCCGGCCGGCGATGGACAGCGGGCGGTCCAGCCAGGAGGCGAAGATCGCGCCGCCGTAGGGCTCGACATCCAGCCGGACGTAGCGGTTCTCCAGCTTCAGCTCCGGCTGCGGCCGGAGGCGGAAGGTCGGCGAATCGCTGTGCGCGGCGGTGATCCGCAGGGCGGTGGGGGTCTCCGGCGGGAGCGCGAAGGCGATCAGGCTGGTTCCGCCGCGGGTCAGGAAGCAGCGGTCCCCGGGCCGGAGGGCCCAGGCCTCCTGCTCCCGCAGGCGGCGGTAGCCCTGCCGGGCGAGGGATTCACAGAGGGCCGCCACCGCATGGTAGGCGGTCGGCGCAGCCTGCTGAAAGGCGAGAAAATCCGAGACGGTGGTGCTCATGGTGGCCTCCATATGGTGCTGAAATTCGGTCAGGTTCAGGAAAAATTATAGTACAGACCGGCTGGCTTTTCAAGGCCGAAGCGTCGCCGGACGCAAAAAAGCGCGGCAAACGCCGCGCTCTCAGAAGGGCCGCTCCGCTCACCGGGTGACAACGCACAGGAAGGTCTCCGTCGCGCCCTCGGTGGCCGCCAGGATGTCCGCGGGGAAGTTCACGAGCACAACGTACTCCTCGATCACCTCGCCGCCGAGCACAAACTCACGGATCTCCTCGCCGTGCACCACCACTAGCACGGTGGAGACGGCCTCCTGATACTGGTAGTCGGTGGCGAACTCGAACTCCACCTCGCGGGCGCCCATCGCGACGACGGCGGAGAGGTCAAGCCCGAAGACATCCCGGGTGCGGTAGCCCTCGCCCAGCGCCTCGGTCAGCGTGAGCATCGTCGCGGCGGTGTAGGGCGCGGCGCCGTTCAGGGACTCGGACTCGTAGCGGCGGCCGACCTGACCCAGATCGGCGAGCTTCTCGCGGGGCGGCGCCGTGGCGATTGGAATGACGATGGACCCGGCCAGCGCCGGCACGGCGGCCAGCAGCAGCACGGCAGCCATCAGGAGAGCGAAAACTCTTTTCATCGGCGAGACTTCCTTTCTTCGGCCTGCAGGCGGCCGTCGCAGGGGCTAAAAAGGGCGGCGTGTTTGCACGCCGCCCTCAATGATTGATTTCTTACTTGGCAACGATCGCCAGGAAGCACTCTTCCGCGGTCTGCGCAGCCATCAGAACGTCGGCGGGGAAGGTCACGGTCACGACATAGTCTTCCTTGACCTCAGCCTTCAGGACGCTCTCAGAGGCAGTCTCGCCATTCACGACCACCAGCACGGCGGCAACGGGGGTGCCGGCCTTGTACTCAGTCGCGAACTCGAGCTCAACTTCAGCACCCTCACCCTCGACAGCGCCGGAAATCTTCAGGCCAACGATGTCGTAGGTGCTGTAGCCATCGGGGAACATCTCGTCCAGGGTCGCCTTGGTCTCGTCGGTGTAGGGGTTCTCACCATTCTGCACAGCAGTCTGGTAAGCAGCACCGGTGGTGCCGAGCTCGCCGACCTCGAAGTGGGCGCCAGCGGGCGTCATGGGCACGTACACGGACACACCCTGGGCGGTGGGGCTTCCAGCGGCAAGCGCGGACACGGAAGCGAGCACCATGATGGCGGCCAGCAGGAGCGCAGTAATCTTTTTCATTGGAATCTACTTCCTTTCTTCTTCCGCATCCATCAATTGGAATGTCGGAGATATTGAGGTATGCCTTGTTGCATACCTTACAGAAACGGATTATAGCACAACCGCAGGTGTTGTGCAAGGGGTTGTTTGCCTTTTTCAGCCGATATTTTCCTGCAAAACAGCGGAAGAACAGGTCCCAAAAGGGAGAAAACATCAGGTAGAAATGGACTTTTCAGATCTTTTTGAACAAATGATGACGAAAGATTTAGAATTCCTTAAAACATGTAAAAAGATGTCCAAACGTTGCGGGGCGGGCGGCGCTCAGATCTGGAAGAGCAGGTCCGCGTAGGTCGGGAAGGGCCAGTCCTCGCGGGCTACCTCCGTCTCCAGGGCGTCGGCGCTGCGGCGCAGCGCGGCCATGGCGGGCAGCACGCTGTCGCGCATATAGCAGGCGCGGGTGAGCACGTCGGCGGCGGCCGGGATGGCGGTGACCGCCTGCCGCAGCTGATCGATCCGGTCCGAGAAGAGGGCAGCCTCCTCCGCGATCTCCTCCAGGAGCTTCTCCTCCGGGCGCGCGGAGAGGGCCGGGGCGTAGCTCTTGATGGCGGCTGCGTCGCGGGCCAGCTTCCCGCTGTAGCGCATGGCGGCGGGGAGAATCTCCCGCTTGGCCATGGTCAGAGCGGTCTCCGCCTCGATGTTCAGGACCTTGCAGTAGCCCTCCAGCAGGATCTCGTAGCGGGCGTGCACCTCGGCGGGGGTGTAGATGCGGTGCCGCCGGAAGAGCTCGATGTTCTTCTCCTCCAGCAGGCAGGGCGCGGCGTCCGCGGTGGTGCGCAGGTTGTGCAGGCCCCGCTTCTCCGCCTCGGCGACCCACTCGGGGGAGTAGCCGTTGCCGTTGAAGATGATGCGGCGGTGGGCGCGGATCTCGCGCACGATCAGGTCGTGGAGGGCGGAGGTGAAGTCCTCCGCGGCCTCCAGCTCGTCCGCGTAGACCCGCAGGGATTCCGCCACGGCGGCGTTGAGCGCGACGTTGCAGTCCGCGATAGAATCGGAGGCGCCCAGGGAGCGGAACTCGAACTTGTTGCCCGTGAAGGCGAAGGGGGAGGTGCGGTTCCGGTCTGTGTTGTCGCGGGGGAACTTCGGCAGCGCGTGGACGCCGACGGTCATCTCCTGCCGGCCGTGGCCCTCGTAGGCCTCGCCGCTCTCCAGGGCCTGCAGGATGGCGGTCAGCTCGTCGCCCAGGAAGATGGAGATGATCGCGGGGGGCGCCTCGTTGGCGCCGAGACGGTGGTCGTTGCCCGCGCTGGCGACCGAGACGCGCAGCAGATCCTGATACTCGTCCACCGCGCGGATCACCGCGACCAGGAAGAGCAGGAACTGGGCGCTGTCGTAGGGGGAGTCGCCGGGCTCGAGCAGATTGTCGCCGGCGGAGGTGGTCATAGACCAGTTGTTGTGCTTGCCGGAGCCGTTCACGCCCGCGAAGGGCTTCTCCGCCAGCAGGCACACCAGGCCGTGGCGCTCCGCCACCTTCTTCATGATCTCCATGGTCAGCTGGTTGTGGTCGGCGGAGACGTTGACCACGGCGTAGATGGGCGCCATCTCGTGCTGGGCGGGGGCGGCCTCGTTGTGCTCGGTCTTGGCCAGCACGCCCAGCCGCCACAGCTCCTCGTTCAGGTCCTTCATGAAGGCCTGCACCCGGGGCTTGATCGCGCCGTAATAGTGGTCGTTCAGCTCCTGGCCCTTGGGCGGCTTGCTGCCGAAGAGGGTCCGGCCGGTCATCACCAGGTCGAGGCGCTTCTCGTAGAGCTTGCGGTCGATCAGGAAATACTCCTGCTCCGGGCCGACGGTGGGCACCACGCGGGCCGTCTCCCGGCCGAAGAGCCGGAGCACGCGCACGGCCTGCGCCGAGAGGGCGTCCATGGAGCGCAGGAGGGGGGTCTTTTTGTCCAGGGCCTCGCCGCCGTAGGAGCAGAAGGCCGTGGGAATGCACAGCACGTTGTCCTTGATGAAGGCGTAGCTCGTGGGGTCCCAGGCGGTGTAGCCCCGGGCCTCGAAGGTGGAGCGCAGGCCGCCGGAGGGGAAGGAGGAGGCGTCGGACTCGCCGCGCACCAGCTCGCTCCCGGAGAAGCTCTCGATGACCCGCCCGCCGGGCAGGGGCGCGATGAAGGCGTCGTGCTTTTCCGCCGTGATGCCGGTCATCGGCTGGAACCAGTGGGTGTAGTGGGTGACGCCGCGGCTGATGGCCCAGTCCTTCATCGCGTGGGCGACAACGCCGGCGATGGCCGGGTCGAGACGCCGCCCCTCCTCGATGGTCTTGCGCAGGGCGCGGTAGGTGTCTTTGGGCAGATGACGCATCATCTCCGCGTCGTTGAAGACGTTGCTGCCGAACAGGTTTTCCATACTCTCCACGGACGTTCCTCCTAAAGCGACCATCAATCGTACAAAAGTACGATTGAACACGATGAATGAAAATACAGGTTCCCTCTGGGCGGGCTTGTCTGTCACGGCGGTATTTTAAGCGCCGGAGGGGCCCGTGTCAAGGGCGGACGGCAGGCGGCGGCGGGAGAATTTGGAAGGGACCGGTTGTCACGGGGCGGGATTTCGCGTATAATGGGCGCGGAGCGCTGCCCACGGCAGCGATGAAAGACGCACGAAAGGCGATACGCGCATGAGTCAACCCTTTTCCTACGAATTAAAGCACGTCTGCAGGCAGTCCGGCGCGCGGCTGGGCGTGCTGCACACGCCCCACGGGGACATCCCGACCCCGATCTACATGCCCGTGGGCACCGCGGCCTGCGTCAAGGCCATGACGCCACGGGAGATGGAGGAGATCGGGACCAAGATCCTCCTCTCCAACACCTACCATCTCCACCTGCGCCCGGGCGAGGAGCTGATCGGGGAGGCCGGCGGGCTGCACAGCTTTATGGACTGGCACGGCCCGATCCTCACGGACTCGGGCGGGTTCCAGGTCTTTTCGCTGGCCGGGATCCGGAAAATCCGCGAGGAGGGCGTCACCTTCCAGAGCCACCTGGACGGCTCGAAGCAGTTCATCGGTCCGGAAACCTCCATGGACATCCAGGAGGCGCTGGGGGCGGACATCGCCATGGCCTTCGACGTCTGCTCGCCCTACCCCTGCGACTACAAGACCGCCAAGGAGGCCATGGAGCGCACCCACCGCTGGGCGGAGCGCTGCAAGGCGCACCATACCCGGGAGGATCAGGCCCTCTTCGGCATCGTGCAGGGGGCCTTCTACAAGGATCTGCGCGTGGAGAGCGCCAAGGCGCTGCGGGACATGGATTTCATCGGCTACGGCATCGGCGGTCTCTCTGTCGGGGAGCCCAAGCCGATCATGTACGAGATGCTCGAGGAGATCATGCCCTACATGCCGGAGGAGAAGCCGCGCTACCTGATGGGCGTCGGCACGCCCGACTGCTTCATCGAGGGTGTGCTGCGCGGCGTGGACATGTTTGACTGCGTGCTGGCGACCCGCATCGCCCGCAACGGCACGGTGCTCACCAGCCGGGGCCGGGTGGTGGTGAAGAACGCGGCCTACGCCCGGGATTTTGGCCCCATCGACGACCAGTGCGACTGCTACGCCTGCACGCACTTCTCCCGCGCCTACGTCCGGCACCTGCTCAAGGCCGGGGAGATCACCGGCGGGCGGCTGGCCTCGATCCACAACCTCCGCTTCCTGATCCACATGATGGAGGAGATCCGGGACGCCATCGCCCAGGACAGCTTCCTGGACTACCGGGACGAATTCTACAAACGCTACGACCTGAGCCGGAATTTCTGAGACCGTATGGCTGAAGCCTTGATCGCGTGAGGTGATGGGGACGTGAAACGAATCATCGTGCTGTTCGCGGCGGTTTTCTTTCTGCTGCTTTCCGCCGCGCTCTCCGAGAGCGCCCGGGTGAACACCCCCGGCGGCAAGCTCAACGTCCGCAAGGGGCCGGGGGCGAAGACCAAGCTGGTGACCACCGTGCCGAACCACACGCTGGTGGAGATCGGGGAGGAGACGGACGGCTGGGTTCAGATCACCTACAAGAAAAAGACCGGCTATGTCCAGCGGGATTATCTGCTGATGCCGGCGGATCTGGCGGGCAAGACCGTCTATGCGGACGAGACCGATCTGCTGATGCACGCCGAGCCGGACAGCGGCGCGCGCCTCTGCGGCGTGGCCGGGCTGCGGGAGGCGGTGACGGTGCTGTCGGTGAGCGGCGAGTGGGCCGAGGTGACCTGCGGCGGGCTGCGCGGCTGGGTCCCGGCGGGCAAGCTCTCCTGGCAGCGGACGGAGCCCGCCGCGCCGGCGGAGTGGATCGCCCGGCAGGGGATCGTCACGGAGGAGACCTGGCTGCAGCCGACGCTCTCGCCGGCGCTCCCCCACCAGGACAGGCTCCCGGCGGGGGAGACGGTGACCGTGACGCAGCTGGGGGAGACGGACTGCCTGATCCGCGCCGGGGAGGACTGGGGCTTTGTGCCGCGGACGGCCATCGCCCTCCTGCCCGTGGAGGACGGGGGCGAGACCGCCGACGCCGTCAAGCCGATGGAGGCGCTCGCCCTGGCGTCCACCGCCCTCAAAAAGCAGTTCAAGTCCTATCTGAAGGAAAATCTCTACGGGGTGGTCGCGCTGTGGGCGGAGGGGCTCAGCGGCATCCCCGGGCCGCTGTACCAGTGCGATTTTCTCTCCGGCGCGGACCAGGTGCGTTATACGGCGCTGGTGGACGCGCAGCGCGGGGAGGTGCCCTTCACCGCAGTCTATGAGGGCTTTGCCGAGCCGCCGATGGATCAGACCGGGCTGCTGCCGGAGGGGGAGGTCACCCTCGCCCTGAGCACCGAGAAGCTCGCGGTCGGCGACGTGCTGGAGCTCAGCTGCGAGGCCTGGACCCGCCATGCGGTCGCCTGGTCGCTGCGCAAGGACGGCGGCAAATACTACGAGGGGGAGGACAGCACCCACTTCGACGCGGCCTTCCGCCCCCGGGAGGCGGGCGCCTATACCGTCACCGTCACCGTGCGCGACGAGCAGAAGCGCAAGGAGACGGTGTCCCGGGACTTCGTGGTGACGGAGGCGGAGGGCGAGCAGCCCCTCAGCCGGGTCTACAGCCAGAAGGACGGCTGGTGGCGGCGGAAGGCCTACCGCGATTCCACGCTGGACAAGTCCGGCTGCGCGATCTTCACGCTCAGCCACGCCCTGCAGCGCCTGGGCTTCGACACCGAGGATGTGCAGCCGGAGAAGCTGGCGAAAAAATACGCCCTCTGCCTGACCCCGGACGGGACGAACAACGAGCGGCTGCTGCGGGAGTCCTCCCATAAATACGGCTTTACGACCCAGCCCGGGCTGATCGAGGACAAGGAGGAGATCGTCCGCCTGCTGCGGGCGGGCTGCATGTTCTCCTTCTCCATCGTCCGCGGGCATATTGCCCTGGTGGAGTCCATCTCCGAGGACGGGACCATGGCCCACATCGTGGACTCCGCGCCCTCCGCGACCTTCGAGCGCATTGTGAACGGCGGGCTCTACTACCAGACGCCCAGCGGCGGCTGGCGCGCGGTGACCCGGCTGGACGACCTGCCCGGCGCGCGCTGGTATCTGAACACGGACATGTACGGCGGTTTAGAGTACTGGATGACGCTGGACTACATCGCCGGGCGCGGCGTCCGGCTGATCCAGCCCGACGGGGTACAGTAAACAGGGCCGGTCTCCTGCCGCGTCAGCTCAAAAACAAAGGCACTCCGCCGCGGGTCGGCGGAGTGCCTTTGGATAAACGGCGATCATGCCATCCGGTTGACCGCCTCGACGAAGCGCAGGAAGGCGGCCTGGCCCTCCGGACTGCGGCGGTAGACGCCGGCGTGCTCAAGCACCTGGGCGAAGACATGGCCAACCTCGGCCTTGAGGATCTCCTCGGCGTTCTCAGCCGTGAAGGTGTACTTCCGCTTGAGCTCTTCGGCCCAGGGGGCGTGCTTTTCCAGCTCGCCGGTCAGCGGCGCGCCGGAGACGAGGGCCTCCGCAAGCTCGGAGAGCTCGCGCTTGAGCCGCGCGGGCAGCACAGCCAGGCCCATCACCTCGATCAGACCGATATTCTCCTTCTTGATGTGGTGGAGCTCGGCGTGGGGGTGGTAGACGCCCAGGGGGTGCTCCGGCGTGGTGATGTTGTTGCGCAGCACCAGATCCAGCTCGTAGTCCCCGCCGCGGCGGCGGGCGATGGGCGTGATCGTGTTGTGGGGGACGCCCTCCGTCTCGGCCAGGATGAAGGCGGCCTCGTCGGTGTAGCCGCGCCAGCAGCGGAGAATCCGCTCCGCCAGCGCCGCGAGGCGCGCCCTGTCGGGGCCGGTCAGGCGGATGACGCTCATGGGCCAGCGGACGATGCCGGCGCGGATGTCGTCATAGCCCGCGAAGCACAGCTCCCGCTCCACCGGGGCCTTCTCCATCGGGAAGGTGAAGCGCCCGCCCTGGAAGTGCTCGTGGCTCAGGATGCTGCCGCCCACGATGGGTAGGTCGGCGTTGCTGCCGACAAAATAGTGGGGGAAGACGGTCACGAAGTCCAGCAGCTTCTCGAAGGCCGCCCGGTCGATCACCATCGGCGTGTGGCGGGCGTTGAAGACAATGCAGTGCTCGTTGTAGTAGACGTAGGGGCTGTACTGCAGGAACCACGGGCTGCCCGCGATGGTGACCGGGATGATGCGGTGATTCTGCCGGGGCGGGTGGTTCATCCGCCCGGCGTAGCCCTCGTTCTCGGCGCAGAGCTGGCACTTGGGGTAGCCGCTCTGGGGGGCGCTGCGCGCGGCGGCGATGGCCTTGGGATCCTTCTCCGGCTTGCTCAGATTGATCGTGATGACCAGGTCGCCGTAGGGGGTGGGCGCGTCCCACTTGAGGTCCCGGGCGACGCGGTAGCGGCGGATATAGTCGGTGTCCTGGGAGAAGCGGTAGTACCAGTCGGTGGCGGCCTGCGGCGACTCGGCGTAGCGCGCCGCGAAGGCGCGGCGCACCTCGTGGGGCCAGGGCGTCAGGGCTCCCATGAGCTTGGTGTCCAGCAGGTCGCGGCTGGTGACGTCGTCGGCGCAGACGCCGCGGCGCACCGCGTCGTCCAGCAGCCCCCGCAGAATCTCCTCCAGCGGCAGGTCCGCCGGCTCGGCGGGCTCCCAGCCGGGCAGGGAGAGGGCGTCCAGCAGCTGGTTGAGGACAAAGGTCTGGTCGCTCTCCTCGATCAGGCCCCGGTCCAGCCCGTAGCGCACCAGGGACGCGAGACAGCAATTCACATCCATAGAGACAAAACCTCCCAAGCGCGGCACGCGCCGCGGCGTCCGGATGCCCCGGGCTGCCGCGGGGCGCAGCGCGATGCTTATCTGTTGATGAGTATACCATAAACGCGGGACGCAGACAACACGGCCGCGAGAAAAAACAGCGGAGTCAGGACTGCTCCAAAAACCGAAAAAACGGGCTGAAAAACGCAAAAAAACGCGCATTCGGTTTGACGGAACGCGGCCTTTGCGGTACAATGCCATCAGCGCGGAGGGGCGCGACGGAGCCGCCTGCGCAAACGGGGATGGAGGAAACGCCATGCGCATCATTTTTGTCCGCCACGGGGAGCCGGATTACGAGCGCGACTGCCTGACCGGGACCGGCAGGCTGCAGGCCGCCGCGGCGGCGGAGCGCCTCGCGGGGGAGGGGATCCGCGCGATCTACACCTCGCCCAACGGCCGGGCCTCGGAGACGGCGGGCTATACCGCGCGGCGGCTGGGGCTGCCGGTCACCACGCTCCCCTACATGCACGAGATCTCCTGGGGCGGGCCGGGCATCCCGATGGACGGCCACCCCTGGACGCTGGGGGACTGGATGATTGACCGGGAGGATTTCGACTTCCACACCCAAAACTGGCGCGAGCACCCCTATTTTGCCCAGAACGCCGCTAAGGATTATTTCGACGCGATCGCCGGCCAGTTCGACAGCCTGCTGCTGGAGCAGGGCTACCGGCACGAGGGGACCCGCTTCCGCTGCGAGACGGAGGAGGAGCGGACCATGGCGGTCTTCAGCCACGGCGGCTCGGGGGCGTGCGTGCTGGCGCACCTGCTCGCCCTGCCCTTCCCCTATGTGGCGTCGGTGATGACCTACGGCTTCACCTCGGTGACGATCCTCGGCTTCCCGGTCTGCCCGGGGGCCTGGGTCCATCCGCATCTGGATCTCTTCAACGACGTGGCCCATATCCGGGGCCTCGGCGACGGGATCGTGATCCAGCAGAAGCCGGACGAGGCCTGACGGGGCGGCCGCGCCGGAAAAAGCCTCCCCTGAAAGCGGAGGGGGACCGCTTGCGGTGGAGAGGTTTCACTGCACGACTGAATAGATACCGTATTTCACAGTAAAGGGTTTATAAGATCAAAATGGACAGATTTCGGATGTCGAGCTTTCAGGTCATCGCCTCCGGCTTTGTGGTGATGATCCTGCTGGGGACCCTGCTGCTGATGATCCCGGCGGCGAGCGCCACGCCGGGTTCGGCGGGCTTTTCGGACTGCCTGTTCACGGCCACGTCGGCGGTGTGCGTCACGGGCCTGGTGGTGCGGGACACGGGGACGGCCTGGACGCCCTTCGGCCAGGCGGTGATCCTCGCGCTGATCCAGGTGGGCGGCCTGGGCGTGGTCACCGCGGCGGTGATGATGTCCTTCCTCTCCGGCCGGAAGATCGGGCTGATGCAGCGCAGCATCATGCAGGAGTCGATCTCCGCGCCGCAGGTGGGCGGCATCGTCCGGCTGACGCGGTTCATCGTCCTCTCGACGCTGGCCTTCGAGGCGGCGGGCGCGCTGCTGCTGATGCCCGCCTTCATCCCGCGCTTCGGCTGGGGGAGGGGTATCTGGTACAGCTTTTTCCACGCGATCTCGGCCTTCTGCAACGCCGGCTTCGACCTGATGGGCGTCGAGGGCGGCCCCTTCTCCTCCCTGACGGGGTGGGGGCAGGACGTGCTGGTCAACGTGGCGGTGATCCTGCTGATCACCATCGGCGGCATCGGCTTCCTGGTCTGGAACGATATCCGGGAGCACCGGCTGCGCTTCCGCCAGTATCGGCTGCAGAGCAAGCTGGTGCTGGTGACCTCCGGGATTCTGGTGCTGCTCCCGTTCCTGTGGTTCCTGCTGATGGAGATGCGGGAGATGCCGCTGTCCCAGCGCGTGCTGCCCTCGCTGTTCCAGTCGGTGACGCTCCGCACGGCGGGTTTCAACACCGTGGACCTGGCGGCCATGTCCGACAGCGGCCAGGCGATGATGATCCTCTGGATGCTGATCGGCGGCTCCCCGGGCTCCACGGCGGGCGGCATGAAGACCACCACCGTGGCGGTGGCGCTGATCGCGGCCTGGTCGGTCTTCCGGCGGAAGGAGAGCCCGGAGTGTTTCGGCCGGCGCTTCGCGGACGAGACGGTCCGCCACGCCATGGCGATCCTGATCATGTACGCCCTGCTCTTCTCGGTCAGCGCGGTGGTCATCAGCCGGGTCGAGGGCCTGCCGCTGCTCACGTGCCTCTTCGAGACCGCGTCGGCCCTGGGCACCGTGGGCGTGACCCACGGCATCACCAGCAGCCTCGGGATGCTGTCCCGCGGGATTCTCATCGTGCTGATGTTTTTGGGCCGCGTGGGCGGCCTGACGCTGATCTACGCGGCGCAGCCCGTGCGCGCCACGGCCCGCAGCGTCAAACCCCTTGAAAAAGTAACGGTCGGCTGAAACAGGAGGAAAGCATATGAAATCGGTGCTCTTGATCGGGCTGGGCCATTTCGGCATGAGCCTGGCGGAAAAGCTGCACGAGCTGCAGTACGAGGTCATGGCGGTGGATCGGGACGAGCAGAAGGTCAACGACGCTCTGCCCATCGTGACCGACGCCCAGATCGGCGACGCGACCAGCGAGCTTTTCCTGCGCTCCCTGGGCGTGGACAACTACGACGTCTGCTTCGTCGCCATCGACGAGGACTTCCAGAGCTCGCTGGTGACCACCTCCCTCCTCAAGGAGCTGGGCGCGAAGAAGGTCATCTCCCAGGCCTCCCGGGAGGTGCAGCGGAAATTTCTCCTGCGCAACGGCGCGGACGAGGTCATCTACCCGGAGAAGCAGCTGGCGGCCTGGGCCGTGCTTCGTTTTGTGACGGACCACGTGCTGGACTATATCGCCCTGGACAGCGAGTACGCCATCTACGACGTCTCCGTCCCGGAGGAGTGGAACGGCAAGTCGGTCGGCGGCCTGGACATCCGCAAGCGCTTCAACCTGAACCTGCTGGCGGTGCGGGGCGACGGCAACCCCAGCATGGCGGTCACCGGCGAGACCGTCCTGCACGAGAACCAGACGATCCTGGTGCTGGGCCGGTGGCGGGACGTGCAGAAGTGCTTCCGCCTGTGACGCCCGAGCGGCCAGAGGCTGATGTGAGAGGACGGTTATCATGCAGCAGCGCGAACATACCCCGAAGTCCGGGTTCCATCCCAACCCGCGGCGGTGGGTGCTGTGGAGCTATGACACGCTGATTTACGCCTTTGTGGCGCTTTTCATCCTGGTGATTTATCCGAGCCACCTGGACCGGCTGAACCCGCCCCTGGCGGCGGTGCACATCCTGGTCAGCTACGGCTGCATCGTGGCCGCCCGCATGGCTGCGAAGGTCTACAGCCAGATCTGGCGCTACGCGGGGGCGAAGGAGTACATCCGCCTCCTGGCCGCGGACGCGGCGGCGGCGGCGGCCTTCATCCTGCTGCGCTTTTTCTTCCCCCGGACGATCACCTTTGTCCGGGCGGTGTCGCTCTTCACGCTGAACCTGCTGGCCTGCATCGCCATCCGGCTGCTCTACCAGTGGGTCTACCAGAACCGCACCAGCGGCGGCCGGATCGAGCGGGCCGCTCTGAAGCTCCTGCGGGGGCTCACGGGCGCGGTCTTCGCGGACGAGCAGGCCGCGCCGGGCAACCCGCGGGTGAAGATCGCGATCATCGGCGCGGGGAGCGTGGGCGCGATGCTGGCCGACGAGCTGCTGCAGAACCCGAAGGCCACCTACGAGCCGGTCTGCTTCGTGGATATCGACCGGGAGAAGGTGGGCCGGGAGGTCTACGGCATCCCGGTGCTGCCCAACGGGGAGGGGCTGCACGAGCGGCTGCTGGCGCGGGAGGTGCAGGAGGTCGTCTTCGCCCTGCCCAACACCTCCAACGAGAAGCGGGCGGAGCTGTATAAGATCTACGAGGGCTTCGGCTACAAGATCAAGGCCTACGACTATCCGACCCTGGACGAGAGCGGAAGGCGGCACATCCGGGACTTCGCGGTGGAAGATCTGCTCTTCCGCAGCGCGACCCAGTTCCTGGACGAGAAGACCATGGCCTGGTACCGGGGCAAGAACGTGCTGATCACGGGCGGTGGCGGCTCCATCGGCTCGGAGCTGGCGCGGCAGATTGCGCGCTGCGGCCCGGCCCGGCTCGTGATTCTGGACGTGTATGAGAACGGGGCCTACGACATCCAGCAGGAGCTGCGGACCCGCTACGGGGACGAGCTGAACCTGCGCGTGGAGATCGCCAGCGTCTGCGACCGGGAGGGTCTGGAGAAGATCCTTCGGGAGCACACGCCGGACATCGTGCTCCACGCCGCGGCCCACAAGCACGTGCCGCTGATGGAGCGCAACGTCTGCGAGGCGGTGAACAACAACGTCTTCGGCACGCTGAACCTGGTGGAGGCCTGCGAGAAATACGGCGTGAAGCGCTTCATCATGGTCTCCACGGACAAGGCGGTCAACCCCACCAACGTGATGGGCGCGACCAAGCGCCTGTGCGAGATGATCGTCCAGAGCCGGCAGAGCGCGGTCACGACCTACTGCGCGACGCGCTTCGGCAACGTGCTGGGCTCCAATGGCTCGGTGATCCCGCTCTTCAAGCGGCAGATCGCCGCCGGCGGGCCGGTGACCATCACGGACAAGCGCATCGTGCGCTACTTCATGACGATCCCGGAGGCCTCCCAGCTGGTGATGACCAGCGGCGCCATGGCGCAGCGGGGCGAGCTCTACGTGCTGGACATGGGCAAGCCGGTGAAGATCCTCGACCTGGCGGAGAACATGATTCGCCTGAGCGGCCTGCAGCCCTACCGCGACATCGACATCGTGGAGACGGGTCTGCGCCCGGGCGAGAAGCTCTATGAGGAGCTGCTGATCAAGACCGAGGAGCTGGACAAGACCGACAGCGACATGATCTTCGTCGAGCGGGACAAGCCGCTGTCCCAGGCGGAGATCGACGAGAAGCTGGCCGTCCTGCGCGAGGCGCTGGCCACCCAGTCCAACCGCGCGGTCCGGGAGGCGCTGATGCGCGTCGTCCCCACCTACCACACCCCCGAGGAGGTCAACCGCAGGGCCGTCGAGGCCGAGGAGATGCGGGCGGCGCAGGGCTAAACAGGACAGAAGACGAACCTCATCCACCATCGCCCCTGTGGGGGCGATGGTCGCCCTTCCCCTAAAGGGGAAGGTTTTTGATTACTGTACTTTGGGTAAGATCCCAAATACAATATGTTTTCATCCATGGCTTTCCTCAGTGAGAAACAATCGTGAGATGGTTGCCGATAGAAGGAATCTCATCAACACGGCAAATGTACAAAGCCCTGCCTTCCCCTTTAGGGGAAGGGGGACCGCCGCAGCGGTGGATGAGGTCCGGTACCCAGAGCGATGGGGATGGTTCACAGCATGAAAAGCCCCATCCGCCAGACTGGCCGGATGGGGTTGCTGATTTGAAATGGGGATTCCGCGCTTTCGCGCAGGGGGAGGATCAATCCTCGTCCTCGTCCTCGTCCTTCGCGGCGGCGGCGATGATCTTCTGGGCCACGTCGCTGGGGACCTGCTCATAGCGCTCGAACTGCTGGGTGAAGGAGCCGCGGGCCTGGGTCATGGAGCGCAGGTCAATGGCGTACTTGGTCATCTCGGCCATGGGGGCCTCGGCGATGACGAGCTGCATGCCGCCCTCCTGGTTGCTGCCGATGATGCGGCCGCGGCGCTTGGAGCTCATGTCGCCCATGATGGTGCCCATGTACTCATCCGGCACGGAGACCTCGACGTGCATCCAGGGCTCGAGCAGGACGGGGCTGGCTTCCATGCAGCCCTTCTTGTAGGCGATGCGGGCTGCGGTCTTGAAGGCCATTTCGGAGGAGTCCACCGGGTGGTAGGAGCCGTCGTACAGCTTCGCGTGGAGGTGCACCATGGGGTAGCCCGCCAGCACGCCCTTGACGATGTTCTCGCGCAGGCCCTTCTCGACGGAGGGGATGAAGTTGCGCGGCACCGCGCCGCCGACCACCGCGTCCTCGAACTCGAAGTCCGTATCGCTGTCGGTGATGGGGCTGAACTCGATCCACACGTCGCCGAACTGGCCGTGACCGCCGGTCTGCTTCTTGTGGCGGCCCTGGACGGAGACGGTCTTGCGGATGGTCTCGCGGTAGGGGATCTTGGGATCCTGCAGCAGGCACTTGGCGCCGAACTTGCTCTCGAGCTTGTTTTTGATCACGTCCAGATGCATGTCGCTCTGGCCGGAGAGCAGGGTCTCGTTGGTCTCGGTGTTCTTCTCGATGACGAGGGAGGGATCCTCCTCGGTCAGACGGTTCAGGCCGGAGAAGACCTTGTCCTCCTCACCCTGCTTGGCGGCGTAGACGGCGCGGGAGAAGCAGGGGCGCGGGAACTCGAGGGCCGGGTAGAGGATCGGGTGGTTCGGATCACAGAGGGTGTCGCCGGTGGAGGTGAACTGGAGCTTTGCCAGCGCGCCCAGGTCGCCCGCGTGCAGCTCCTGCTTGGTGATCTGCTTCTTGCCGCGCATGACGGAGATGCCGGAGATCTTCTCGGTCTTCTCCTTGTTCACGTTGTAGAGGGAGATGCCGCCGGTCAGCTTGCCGGAGAAAATGCGGATCAGGCTCAGCTTGCCCATGAAGGGGTCCGCGATGGTCTTGTAGACGAAGGCGGAGAAGGGCTGATCGTCGCTGGAGACGCGGGCGGTCTCCTCGCCGGTGCGGGGATCGACGCCCTTGTGCTCGGCCTGGTTGTGGGCCGGGGAGGGCATATACTTGGCGATCATGTCCATCATGCGGGCGATGCCCACGCCGGTGGCGGCGGAGACGGCCACGACGGGCACGATGGCGCCGTCCTTCATGCCCTTGTGGAAGCCGGCGAGAACCTCCTCGTGGGAGAGCTCGCCCTCCTCGAAGTACTTCTCCATCAGGGCCTCGTCAGTGGCGGCGGCCTCCTCGACGAGCTTCTCATAGGCGGCCTGAACCCGATCCTTCATATCGGCGGGCATCGGGATCTCCTTGCTCTTGTCGTAGGCGCCCTCGTAGGCCTTCTGGTCCAGGACGTTCACCACGCCGCGGAAGGCGGGGCCGTCGCCCAGGGGCAGCAGCACCGGCACGACGCTGGAGCCGTGGACGCTGCGGAGCTCCTCCACCAGCTGGTCGAAGTTGGCGTGCTCCTTGTCCATCTGGTTGACGATGACCATGCGGCAGACGTTGGCCTTCTCGGCGTTCTTGAAGGCCTTCTCGGCGCCCACGGACAGGCCGGTGGCGGCGCTGATCACGATGCCGGCGGTCTCCACCACGCGCAGGGGGCCGACGACCTCGCCGATGAAGTCAAAGTAGCCGGGGACGTCCACCACGTTGATCACCTTGCCGTTCCATTCCACGGGCGCGACGGCGGCGGAGATGGAGTTGTGGCGCTTGATCTCCTCGGGCTCAAAGTCGGTGGTGGTGTTGCCGTCCTCCACCTTGCCCTGGCGGTCGATCATATGGGCGGCGAAGAGCATCGCCTCGGTGAGCGTGGTCTTGCCCTCGCCGCCATGCCCCATGAGGGCGATGTTCCGGATACTGGTCGTCTGATAGTCAGCCATGATGGTTTCCTCCTTGCAGAAAAATCAATTGTTCAACATGAAACAGCGCGCGGATCGGCAAAGAATCCGCCGTTTTTCAGTCCCATTGAAACAATTATACCATAAGCTGAGCGAAAAGAAAAGCCTTTTTGGCTAAATACCTCCCAGAAAGACCTTCATCCGCGCGCCGGGCGCGTGAAAATGCAGAAAAGATACGAAAAACCCCGCGCGGCGCGCGGGGCGTGAAAAGTAGATGAATCAGTCCTCCGGCTCCGAGGGGTCGCGGAGCTCGCCCTCGCCGATCATGCCGCGGTAGAGCTCGAGGTACTTGGCCGCGGAGCGGTCCCAGGAGTAGTCGCCGGACATGCCGCGCTTCTGCAGCAGCTGCCAGATTTCCTTGTTCCCGTTGTAGTACTTCATAGCGCGCTGGATCACGTGGAGCATATCGTGGGCGTTGTAGTTGAAGAAGGTGAAGCCGTTGCCGTCGCCGCTGACCTCGTTGTAGGACAGGACGGTGTCGCGCAGGCCGCCGGTCTCGCGCACCACGGGCACCGTGCCGTAGCGCATGGCGATCAGCTGGCTCAGGCCGCAGGGCTCGAACTGGCTGGGCATGAGGAACATGTCGCAGCCGGCGTAGATGCGGTGGGCCAGGGCGCTGTCCATGGTGAAGCGCGCGGCGACGCGGCCGCGGTACTCGCTCTCCGCCCAGGAGAAGAGGTTCACATAGCGGCTCTCGCCCATGCCCAGGACGACGAGCTGTACCTTCTCCTTCATCAGGTCGCCGATGATGTAGTCCACCAGGTCGAGGCCCTTCTGGTTGCTGAGCCGCCCCACCATGCCAATGATCGGCGTGTCGGCATCCACCTGCAGGCCCAGCTCCTCCTGGAGGGCCTTCTTGCAGTCCGCCTTGCCGGAGAGATCCTCGGGGGAGTAGGTCCTGGCGATGGCCGGGTCGGTGGCGGGGTTGTAGTCCACAATGTCCAGGCCGTTGAGCACGCCGTAGCACTGGTGCTTGCGGGCGCGGAGCAGGCCGTCCAGGCGCTCGCCGTAGTAGGCGGTCTGGATCTCCTCGGCGTAGGAGGGGGAGACCGTGGTGATCAGGTCGGCGTAGACCAGCGCCGCCTTGAGGTAGTTGGCGCAGCCGAAGCACTCCAGCTTGTCGTTCGTCCACAGGCTGTCGCCCAGGCCGAGGACGTCCTGCACCTCCTTGATGCCGAAGATGCCCTGGTACTGGAGGTTGTGGATGGTGAACATCGTCTTGATGTTGGCGTAGAAGGGGAAGTGGGCGTACTGGATCTTCAGCAGCGCCGGCACCATGCCGCTCTGCCAGTCGTGGGCGTGGATGACGTCGGGCTGGAACTCGATCAGCGGCAGGGCGTTGAGGGCCGCGCGGCAGAAGAAGCCGAAGCGCTCGTACTCGTCGCCGCCCATGCCGTAGATGTACGGACGGCCGAAGTAGAACTTGTTGTCCACAAAGTACCAGGTGACCCCATTGTCCTGCAGCAGCTCGATGCCACAGTACTGCTTGCGCCAGCCCAGCGTGACCTCGAAGTCGGTCACGTGGGTCATCTTGTCCACATACTTCTTCGGGATCGCCGTGTAGAGCGGGATCATCACCCGCACGTCATGCCCCTGCGCAGCCAGAACGGGCGCCAGGGCGCCGACCACGTCGGCCAGGCCGCCGGTTTTGATGAAGGGTACGCATTCGCTGGCGGTGAATAGGATCTTCAATTTGCATTCCTCCTGCACACCCCCGCCGGGGCGCGGCGCGCGCCCCGGCGGAGGGCTCAAAGCCATGCCGTTCAACCGGAAGGCCGGGATCAGATCACCACGTTCTTGGCGATGACGATCGGATAGGCGTCCGGGCCGATGAGGCGGGCGTTGCGCTTGATGACCGCCTGCTTGTCGAGGATGCAGTTCTCGATGTAGGCGTCGGAGTGCACATGGCCGTCCTGCATGATGATGCAGTTCTTGACGTGGGCGCCGGGGGCGATCCGCACGCCGCGGAAGAGGACGGAGTTCTCCACCGTGCCCTCGATGATGCAGCCGTCGGCGACCAGGGAGTTGACGCAGGTCACGTCCTCGGTATAGCGGGCGGGCATTTCGTCGCGGACCTTGGTGTACACGGGCAGATCCGCTGGGAAGAGCGCGGCGCGGGTCTCGGAGTTCAGCACGTCCATGTTGAAGCGGAAGAAGGACTGCACCGAGTCGATCAGCCACACGGGGCCGGTGTACTCCCAGGCGGTGACGCGGGCGTGGCCCGCCTGCACCTCGGGCATGAGGACGTCGCGGATCAGGTCGTGCTGGCCGTGGGCGACCGCCTTGTCCACCAGGGAGCGGAGCAGGTCGCGGCGCATGATGCACACGTCCATGAAGGTGTTGGGATAGCTGGGCTTGGCGGGGTCGGACTCGACGTCGGTGACCAGCCCGTCCTCGCCGACGGCGAGGTAGGTGCCGTACTCATCCCGCTGGATGGAGGGGTTCTTGGAGTACATCAGCGTGATCTCGGAGCCGGAGTCCAGATGGAAGCGGATGAAGTCCTGCATCCGGGCGTTGTAGATGATGCTGGAGCCGGAGAGCACCACGTACTCCTGCTTGGAGCGGGAGAGATAGTTGGTGTTGGAGCGCAGGGCGTCGAGAATGCCGGTATACACGCCCACGTTCTCCCGGGTGAGGAAGGGGGGCAGGAGGTAGAGGCCGTCGTTCTTGCCGTGCAGGTCCCACTCCTTGCCGGAGCCCAGATGGTCCATCAGGGAGTGATAGTTCTTCTGCATGATCACGCCGACATTGCGCATGCCGCCGTTGACCATGGAGGAGACGAGAAAGTCGATGACGCGGTAGCGGCCCGCCACCGGCAGCGCAGCGATGGCGCGGGTCATGGTGAGCTCGCGGAGCCTTGCGTCGTTGTCGCCGGTGTAGATGACACCCATTACATCTTTCATGGAATTGTTCCTCTCTTTTCTCTTTTTACGGATCGCTTCCGGTTCCTCAGAAGGTGGTCTTGTCGTCCACCTGCTGGCCGGCGGAGACGCTGACGCCGGCGGGCAGCTCCACCTCGAAGCCGACCACGGCGATGTTGCCGGTCTCCTCGCCGACGATGGCGCCCGCGCCGATGATGGCGTCCTCCGCCACGATGGCCCGGCGCACCACCGCGCCGCGGCGGATCACCGCGCCGGGCATGATGACCGCGTCCTCCACCAGCGCACCCTCCTCGACCTTGACGCCGGAGAAGATGATGGAGTGCTTCACATGGCCGTAGATCTCACTGCCCTCGGTGATGAGCGAGTCGGAGACGACCGCGCCCTCCGCGATATAGTGGGGCGCGTAGCCGGGGTTGCGGGCGAAAATGCGCCACTTCTTGTCGTGCAGGTCGATGGGCATGGGGTTGGCGAGCAGGTCCATGTTCGCCTCCCACAGGCTCTCGATGGTGCCCACGTCCTTCCAGTAGCCCTGGAAGGAGTAGGAGACCATGACCTGCTTGTCAGCCAGCATCTTCGGAATGATGTTCTTGCCGAAGTCGTTGGAGGAGGACTTGTCCGCCTCGTCCTCGGTCAGATACTTGCGGAGCTTCTCCCAGGTGAAGATGTAAACGCCCATGGAGGCCTTGTTGCTCTTGGGCTTCTTGGGCTTCTCCTCGAACTCGATGATGTTGTCCTCGCTGTCGGTGTTCATGATGCCGAAGCGGGAGGCCTCCTCCCACGGCACCTCGCGCACGGCGATGGTGGCGTCCGCGCCGTGCCGCACATGGTGCTGCAGCATGGCGTTGTAGTCCATCTTGTAGATGTGGTCGCCGGAGAGGATGAGCACATAGTCCGGATGATACTGCTCGATGAAGGCCATGTTCTGATAGATGGCGTTGGCGGTGCCGCGGTACCACTCGCCGACCTTGCCCTTCTGATAGGGGGGTAGCACGAACACGCCGCCGTTGGTCAGGTCCAGATCCCAGGGCGCGCCGGAGCCGATATAGGCGTTCAGCTCCAGGGGCTGATACTGGGTCAGGACACCCACGGTATCGATGCCGCTGTTGGTGCAGTTGGACAGCGGGAAGTCGATGATCCGGTACTTGCCGCCGTAGGGCACGGCCGGCTTCGCCTCGTGCTGGGTCAGGATGCCCAGTCGGCTGCCCTGGCCGCCCGCCAGCAGCATCGCCACACAAGTCTTCTTTCTCATCATCGGGACACACACTCCTTTTTTGGTTGTACGTTGTTATGCATACGGCCTCTCGGCCGGGAATGCCAATAGTGCGAAGAAATGGTCTGACGCCGCGCGGGAAAGCGCTCAGTTCGGCTCGTAGGCGAACCAGACGGTGGCCAGCGGCGGGATCGCGATCTCGGCGGAGTGCTCGAAGCCCATCCACAGGCCGGGATCGGTGTGGACCGGCGCGGGATTGTGCTGCCCCGAGCCGCCGTAGGCCGCGCTGTCGGTATTGAACAGCTCGCTCAGGCGACCCGCCGCCGGCAGCCCGAGCCGGTAGAACGGATGGAAATCCGGCGTGAAGTTGGTGACGGACAGCAGCGCGCGCCCGGCCCTGTCCCGCCGGAGGAAGGCGTAGACCTCGTTCTCCCGGTCGTCCGCCTGGATCCACTGGAAGCCGTCCCAGCTCCCGTCGATCTCCCAGAGGGCGGGCGTGCGGCGGTAGAGCCAGTTCATGTCCCGGACGCAGTCCTTGAGCTGCGGGTGCATGTCGTACAGCAGGAGGAACCAGTCCAGCTGATCCCCGTCGCACCACTCGATGAACTGCCCGAACTCC
Organism: uncultured Clostridia bacterium; assembly: GCA_947165425.1. Lineage (GTDB taxonomy): Bacteria > Bacillota > Clostridia > Christensenellales > Aristaeellaceae > RUG11272. Next base: position 30,302 of record CAMVAJ010000011.1, on the reverse strand, counting down.
CCGCCCATGAAGAGGAGCTTGCGCCCGGGGTGGGCCATGGTGTAGCCGTAGAGGGCGCGCAGCCCCGCGAACTTCTGCCACAGGTCGCCGGGCTGCTTGTCCAGGAGGGACTTCTTGCCGTGGGTGACCTCGTCGTGGGAGAGGGGGAGGATAAAATGGTCGTCGAAGGCGTAGACCAGGGAGAAGGTCATCCTGTCGTGGCGCTCCCGCCGCTCGGGGAAGCCGGCGGCCAGGTACGACAGGGTGTCGTTCATCCAGCCCATGTTCCACTTGTAGTCGAAGCCCAGCCCGCCCACGCCCGGGGAGTGGGTGACGCCGGGGAAGGCGTGGCTCTCCTCGGCGATGATCAGCGCGCCGGGGAAGTCCTCGTGCACGGCGCAGGTCAGCCGCTGGAGGAAATCGACGCCCTCCAGGTTCTCCCGGCCGCCCCGCCGGTTGGGGAGCCACTGGCCCTCCTCGCGGCCGAAGTCGTGGTAGAGGATCGCGCTGACCGCGTCCACCCGCAGGCCGTCGGCGTGGAACTCTCCCAGCCACCAGCAGGCGCTGGAGAGCAGGAAGGAGCGGACGCCGCCCTTGGAGAAGTCGAACAGGCAGGTGCCCCACTGGGGGAACTCGCTGCGGCGGGGGTCCTCCTCCTCGTACAGCGCCGAGCCGTCGAAGCGGCGAAGCCCGGCCTCGTCCCGGGGGAAGTGGGCGGGCACCCAGTCGAGGATGACGCCCAGCTCCGCCTGGTGGCAGCGGTCGATGAAGCGCTTCAGCCCCTCCGGGTCCCCGTGGCGGGCGGTGGGCGCGAACCAGCTGCCCACCTGATAGCCCCAGGAGCCGTCGAAGGGGTGCTCCATCACGGGGAGAAGCTCCAGATGGGTGTAGCCCATGTCCAGGGCGTAGGGGATCAGCTCGTCGGTGAGCTCCTCCCAGGTCAGCATCCGGCCCGCGGCCTCGGGGCCGGCGGTGGAGCCGCCGCTGCCGGAGCCGTCCTTCTGGCTGCCGACCCGCTTCCAGGAGCCCAGATGAACCTCGTAGATATTCATGGGGCCGGCGTGGGGGTCCGCCTTCGCCCGCTTCGCCATCCACGCGGCGTCCTGCCAGCCGTAGGCGGCGGCCTCCGTGAGCACGGAGGCGGGGGCGGGCCGGAGTTCCATGCGCGGGGCATAGGGGTCCGCGTGCTCGCGCCACGTCCCGTCCTCGCCCTGAATCGCGTATCGATAGGCGGCGGGGAGCGCCGGCACCTGCGCGCAGGCGGTCCAAATCCCGTCGTCGCCGCGGGTCATGGGGAGCGCCTCGCGGTCCCAGCCGTTGAAGCTGCCCACAAGGCGGAGCTGCCTGGCGCGGGGGGCCGAGACGGCAAAGCGCCAGAAGCCCTCCCTGGCTCCGGAAGCCGGGTGGGCGCCCAGCAGCTCCCAGGCGTTCCGGCTTTCGCCCTGAAAAAACAACGCCCAGTCGCGCGCCATCTGCGCGGTTTCATCCAATTGTCACACCCGCTTTCGTTTGAAAGGTGATATTGCAGCGAAAAATGCCGCTTTTCGGTCTTGTCCTATTTTAACCGAAAAGCGGCCAATCCGTCAAGGGGTATTATTTGGTGTCCGGGCGATCTGCGTCTTTTTCATGGCATTTTGCGGCATGCGGGTCAGTAGCCGCGCCGGGGGTCCACCCGCCGCCGCAGTGGGCGGCCGGCACAGTAGTTCTCAAAATCCTCCAGAAAGAGGGAGAGGATGCGCTCGCGGGTGTAGGGGAGCGTCATGTTCCCCGCCACGTGGGGCGTGATCAGCAGGTTCGGGCAGACCCAGAGGGGATCCGCCGGGGGGATGGGCTCCGTCTCGAACACGTCGAGGGCGGCGCACAGACGCCCGGCGCAAAGCTCCGCCGCAAGAGCCTGCTGGTCGAGCACCGAGCCCCGGCCCACGTTGACCAGCAGCGCGCCCTCGGGAAGGCGGGCCAGGCGGTCCGCGTCCAGCAGACGGCGGGTCTGCGGCGTGCCGGGGAGGGAGATGATCAGGATGTCGGTCTCCGGGAGGAGGCTGTCCAGCATTTCGACGGGGACGGCGCGGTCGAAGAGGCCGTCCGGGTCCAGCCCGCGGCGGCTGACGCCGGTCAGGCGCGCCGGGCCGAAGGCCCGCAGGCGCAGCGCGGTCTCGCGGCCGATGTCGCCGGTGCCCAGGAGCAGGATCCGGCTGCCCTTGATCGAGCGCACCGGCAGATCCCGCCGCCATTCGCGGCGGGCGACGATGCCGGCGTAGTCGGCCTGCCGGCGCAGCACCTCCAGGATGACCATGACCGTGTGCTCCGCGATGGTGACGCCGTAGGCGCCGGAGGAGTTGGTCAGCGCCACGTCCGGGGAGCGGAACCGCTCCTCCCGGACCAGATGGTCCACCCCGGCGGAGGGGGTGCAGAACCAGCGCAGGCGCGGGCTGCGCCGCGCGAGGGCGGCGGACTGGCCCAGGACGATCTCCGCCTCCTCCAGCCAGGGCAGGGCGGCGGCATCCTCCTCGAAGAGCAGCGCCTCAAAGCCCTGCGCGGCGGCGGCGGCGGTCAGGCGCGCCTGCTGCTGCGCGTCGAGGCCGGGCAGCACGGCGACGAGCCGGCGGCGCGGGGCGGGAGCGGTGGAATCGTGCGGCATGGGGACCTCCCTGAAACAGTCAGTCAAAGCGGCTTTCAGTTTGACGGCAGGACGGGTCAGAGCTTCTCCAGCACCTCGCGCCGGAGCTTGCGGTAAAAGAGGAGCGAGATGACGAGGGAGAAGGCCTCCGCGATGGTGAAGCTCCACCAGACCGCGTTGACGTCGTTGAAGACCGCCTTCAGCAGCAGCGCGCTGGGCAGGAGCACCAGCAGCTGGCGGAGGATGGAGATGACCATGGAGTAGAAGCCCTTGCCCACCGCCTGGAAGACGTTGGAGAGGGTGATGCCCACGGCGGCGAAGATGAAGTTGATGCTGATGATCCGCATGGCGACCACGCCGAGCCGGGCCATCTGGGTGGCCACCGCGTTGCTTCCGTCCGCCTGGAAGATGGACATGAGCGCGCCGGGGAAGATCTGGAAGATCAGCGTGCCCGCCGCTAAGATGGCCAGCGCGTAGGTCAGGGCGACGCGGATGGCCTGGTAGACCCGGTCCTTCAGCCGCGCGCCGTAGTTGTAGCCGACGATGGCGATCATGCCCGTGCCGAGGCCGAAGACCGGCATAAACACGAAGGACTGGAGCTTGAAGTAGACGTTGAGCACGTTCACCGCCGCGTTCCCCTCCGGGAAGGTGGAGAGGATGGCGTTCATGCCGACGTTCATCACCGAGCCGATGGCCTGCATGACCGTCGAGGGCAGGCCCACGGCGAAGATGGCCTGCATGATGCGCCAGTTGGGCTTGAAATCCCGCGGATCCATGCGGAGCTCGAGATTCTTGATCTGGTTGAAGGCGAAGCCCAAGCCGGCGGAGACGAACTGCCCGATGACCGTGGCGATGGCCGCGCCGGCCACGCCCAGCGCGGGGAAGCCCAGCAGGCCGAAGATCATGATCGGGTCGAGGATGATGTTGGTCAGCGCGCCGGAGAGCTGCGTGACCATGGAGAGGACGGTGTTGCCCGTGGACTGCAGCATCCGCTCCATCAGGATCGCCATGAAGGCGCCCAGCGAGGCGCAGGTGACGATCCGCAGATAGGTGACGCCCATGTCGAGGATCAGGTCCGCGTCCTGCAGATTGCCGGAGACGACCAGGCGCATCAGCGTCGGCGCGAGGAAGGCCCCGAGCAGCACGAACAGGCCCGAGCCGATCAGCTGGATCAGCAGGCCGTTCCAGGTCGCCTGCCGCGCCTCCCCCCGGGCGTCGGCGCCGAGCTTGCGGCTGATGAGGGAGGAGATGCCGGTGCCCATGCCCACGGAGAGCGCGATCATCAGCATCTGGAAGGGGTAGGCCAGGGAGACGGCCGTCATGGCATTGGGGTCGTAGCGGGAGACAAAAATGGAGTCCACGACGTTGTACAGCGCCTGGACGAGCATGGAGACCATGATGGGGACGGAGACCTTGGGCACCAGACGGCCCATGGGCATGGTGCCCAGCATGACGGAGCGGGCGCTGTGGGATGGCTTCTGCATGATCAAAACTCCTGAAATAATCATCAATCGTGCGAAGCACGATTTAACACGATCAATGAAAACGCTTCACGTTTTCACCGCGTAATATGCGCAGGGGTGAGACAGCCGCCCGAGGGGGCCGCGCCGTCGGCGGGCCGGAACAGGGCGGCGGAGGGTTCAAATCAATTTTCGCTCTTTTCGCTCTTTTCGCTCCAGCGGGCCTGCTCGATCTCCATGTCGCGGTGGGTCAGCAGCACCTTGTAGCCCAGCTCCGTCAGCCACGCGGCCAGGTTCTCGGCGATGGCGACGGAGCGGTGCGCGCCGCCGGTGCAGCCCACGGCGAGGACCAGCCGGCGCTTGCCCTCCTCGCGGTAGTGGGGGAGGAGGAAGGCCAGCAGCTCCTTCTCCTTCTCCAGGAAGGTCTGGGTCACGGGATTCCCGAGCACATAGTCGCGCACGTCCGCGTCGCGGCCGGAATGGCGGCACAGCTCGGGGATATAGAAGGGGTTGGGGAGGAAGCGCACGTCCAGCGTCAGGTCCGCCTGCAGCGGGATGCCGCGCTTGAAGCCGAAGGAGACGACCTCCACGCGCAGCGGGGCCTCCTCGCCGCCGCCGTTCTCCCGGTAGATCTCCCGCATCCGGGCCAGGAGGGAGCGGGGATTGAGGGAGGTGGTGTCGATCAGATAGTCCGCGGTCTCGCGCAGGGGCTGGAGGAGCTGGCGCTCGATGGCGATGGCCTCGGTCAGGGAGGTGCCGTCCGTGCACAGCGGATGCTCGCGGCGGCTCTCCTTGAAGCGGGCGAGGAGCGCCTCGTTCTCCGCCTCGAGGAAGACGGTGCGCACCTGCCGGCCCACCTCCTGGGCGTCCCGGATCAGCAGGCTCGCCTGGTGGGCGTCGAAGAGCACCCCGGAGCGCACGTCCACCGAGAAGGCGGCGGTCTGGGCGGTGAGGGCGGAGTTCTCGCAGCTCTCAATCAGGCCGGAGATCATCCGCGGGGGCAGATTGTCCACGCAGAAGGCCCCCAGGTCCTCTAAGTTTCTCAGGGCGAGGGTCTTGCCCGCCCCACTCATGCCGGTGAGCAGCAGATAACGCACGGTGACAGCCTCCCAATGCAGCGCGGTCGAGGGGAATGCGGAGATGGCGCGGACAAGCAAGCGGCCCCTCCCATATCGAATGCGCGGGGAGGGGCCGGCGAACCGCTGCGGCGGATCAGACGAGCCGGATGCCGGACTCGGTCTGCTCGCGGTTGTAGTTTTCCAGCAGCGTGTGGATGCGGTTGTAGGGGTTGAGGAGCTTGCTCAGGGAGCGGTTGTGGTTCAGCGTCGCGATGATGTAGGAGATATACTTGCTCATGTCGGCCTGGATGAACCAGGGGGCTTCCTTCAGCTCCGGACGGCAGTAGGTCAGGTTGGTGGAGATCACCCGGTCGATCACGCCCTCCTCGTAGGCCCTGTGGTAGGCGTCCAGGCCGTTGGTGAACAGGGCGAATGTGGCCGCGGCGAAGATGCGGTTGGCCTTGCGGCTCTTCAGCTCCCGGGCTAGGTCGATCACCGACTCGCCGGAGGAGATGATGTCGTCGGCCACGAAGATATCCTTGCCCTCCACGCTGTCGCCGAGGTACTCGTGGGCGACGATGGGGTTGCGGCCGTTGACGATGCGGGTATAGTCCCGGCGCTTGTAGAATAGGCCCATGTCGAGGCCCAGGACGGAGGCGTAGAAGATGTTGCGGTCGATGGCGCCCTCGTCGGGGGAGACGATCATCAGGTGCTCCTTGTCGATCTGCAGGCTCTTCTCCTTGCGCAGGAGGGCCTTGAAGACCTGGTAGCTGGGCATGATGGACTCGAAGCCCGCCCGGGGGATCGCGTTCTGGACCCGGGGATCGTGGGCGTCGAAGGTGATGATGTTGCTGACGCCCATGTCCACCAGTTCCTGGAGCATCATGGCGCAGTCCAGGGACTCGCGGGAGGAGCGGCGGTGCTGCCGGCCCTCATAGAGCATGGGCATGATGACGTTGATCCGCTTGGCCTTGCCGCCCATGGCGGCGATGATCCGCTTGAGGTCCTGATAGTGCTCGTCCGGCCCCATGGGGACGGTCTGGCCGTACATCTGGTAGGTGCAGTTGTAGGCCCCCACGTCCACGAGGATATAGATGTCGTAGCCCCGGACCGAATCCTTGATCATGCCCTTGCCCTCGCCGTTGGCGAAGCGGGGGTTGGTGCTGCGGATGAGGAAATCGGAGCGTTCGCCGGGGGTGGTGCGCATGTACTTGCTGTCGTCGTAGGAGTTGGCTTCCTCGGTGTGCTCGCGCCATTTGATGAGCCATCGATTGACCTTCTCGCCGAGCTCCTCGGTGCCCTGCATGGCGATCAGCCCGAGGGGTCCGACGGGGTTGGTCAGAAAGGAGTCGCTGTTCCAGGTGTTCACGAAATCTGTCATGCCGCTCCACCTCAAATCAGGGTTTTAGAAGACAACCCATTATAAACGATTTTGGGCGGAAAACAAAGGGGTTTTGGAAAAAAACCGAAGATTCATTCGTTATTATCGCATATGGTTTGTTGCAGTACCGAATATTACAAACGGAGGGCGTTCAGCGCGCTCCTTCGCCGGCGGCGCAGAGGCGGACGGCCTCCATGGCGTCGGCGGCGTAGGCGTCGGCGCCGATCTGCCGGGCGTAGACGGCGGTAAGCACGGCCCCGCCCACCATCACCCGGCAGAAGGGGGCCTCCCGGTGGAGGAGCTCGACGGTCTCCGCCATGGCGGGGACGGTGGTGGTCATCAGGGCGCTCAGTCCGCACCAGGGGGCTTGCAAGCGGCGCACCTCGGCGAGGATCGTCTCCGGCGGCACGTCCTTGCCCAGATCCGAGACCTGGAAGCCGTAGCTCTCCAGGAGCAGGCGGACGATGTTCTTGCCGATATCGTGCACGTCGCCGCGCACGGTGGCCAGCACGACGGGGCAGCGGGCGGGCACCTCGGCCGCGCCGGCGCTCAGGGCGCCCTTCAGCTCCCCGAAGGCGGCCTCCGCCGCCTCGGCGGCCATCATCAGCTGGGGGAGATAGAGCTTCCCGGCCTCGTAGGCCGCGCCCACCGCGTCCAGCGCGGGGATCAGGTGCGTCTCGATCACCGAGAGGGGCGTCTGCCCCTCCCGCAGGGCCTCCCGCGCGCGGGCGGCGGCCTCCTCCCGCAGGCCCCGGCGCACGGCGTCCTGCAGGGGCGGGAGCGCGTCGGCCTGTTCGGGGCCGGAGACCGGGGCCGCCGCCGGGACGCGGGCGGCCTCCGGGTGGGCCTGCGCGTGGGCGAGGAAGCCCGCGCAGTGGGGATCCTGCCCCCGAAGGGCGAGGCTGGCCCGGTAGGCCGTCATCATCTCCTCGGAGAGGGGATTGAGAATGGCGGCGCTCAGACCCTCCCCGATGGCGAGGGTCAGGAAGGCGGCGTTCATCGCGGCGCGCCGGGGGAGGCCGAAGGAGACGTTGGAGACCCCCAGCACCGTCGGGCAGCCGAGGCGCTCCCGAATCAGCCGCACCGTCTCCAGCGTGACCGCCGCCGCACTGTCCGAGGCGCTGACGGTCATGGTCAGGGCGTCGAAAAGGATGTTCTTCCGCTCGACGCCGAAGCGCTCCGCCTCCCGCAGGATGCGCTCGGCGATGGCGAGACGGCCCTGCGCTGTCGGCGGGATGCCCTCCTCGTCCAGGGTCAGGGCGATGACGGCCGCGCCGTATTTGCGGACTAGCGGGAACACCCGGTCCATGCTCTCCTGGCTCCCGTTGACCGAGTTGACCAGGGGCTTGCCGTTGACGGCCCGCAGGGCCGCCTCCATGGCGGCGGGGTCGGAGGTGTCGATGCTCAGGGGCAGGTCGGAGACCGTCTGCACCTCCTCCACCGCGCGGGGCAGCAGGGCGGGCTCGTCCGCCTCGGGGATGCCCACGTTCACGTCCAGCAGGTCCGCGCCCGCCTCCTGCTGGTGCAGGGCCTCCCGGAGGATGTAGCTCATGTCCTGATCCAGCAGCGCCTGCCGGAAGGCCTTCTTGCCCGTCGGGTTCAGCCGCTCGCCGATCAGCACGGGCTTCGGGCCGAAGCGCACGGCGTGGGTGGAGGAGGAGACGACGGTCTCCCGCTTGGGCTCCACGGGGACGGGCGTCAGGCCCGCCGTCTCCCGGACGAGGGCCCGGATGTACTCGGGCGTGGTGCCGCAGCAGCCGCCCACGAGGCGCACGCCGGCGCGCACCGCGTCGGCGGCCTCCCGGGCGAAATCCGCCGGGGGCACGTCGTAGACCGTCCGGCCGTCCTCCACGCGGGGCAGGCCGGCGTTGGGCTTGAAGAGCACCGGCACCGAGGCCGCGGCCAGGTACTGCCGGGCGACGGGCGCGAGCGCCGCGGGGCCCAGAGAGCAGTTGAGGCCGATGGCGTCCGCGCCCAGCCCCTCCAGCATGGCCACCATGGCCTCCGGGGACGCGCCGGTCATGAGCTTGCCGTCGCCGCCGTAGGCGTTGGAGACGAGGACGGGGAGGTCCGTGGCCTCCTTCGCGCCCAGCAGCGCCGCCTTGGTCTCGTAGCTGTCGTTCATCGTCTCGATGAGGATGAGGTCCGCGCCGGCCTCCGCGCCCAGGCGGGCCGCCTTGGCGAAGAGCCGTACCGCGTCCTCGAAGGCCAGGTCGCCGTAGGGCTTGAGCATCCGGCCGGAGGGGCCGATGTCCATGGCCGCGAACTTCGGCTGCGCGCCGGCGGAGGCCTGCGCCGCCTCCCGGACGAGGCGCACACCGGCGAAAATGACCTCCCGCAGCTCCTCCGCGCCGAAGCGCAGACGGTTCGCGCCGAAGGTGTTGGCGCTGACGATGTGGCTCCCCGCGTCAAAATACGCCCGGTGCGCGGCGCGGACCGCGTCCGGGTGGGTGAGGTTCCAGGTCTCCGGGCGCTCGCCGGGCTGCAGGCCGGCCGCCTGCAGGAGGGTGCCCATGCCGCCGTCGAGATAGACGAGGCGGTCGCGCAAAAGCGCGCGCAGGTTCGTCATGTGCTCTGTTCTCCTTTTCCTTCGCCGGCCGGGCGGATGCCCGCGAGGGCGGTCACGCTCTTGGAGGGGGTCATGGTCAGGCTCTGGCTGAGGGTCAGCCCGAGCCGGCGCTCGCAGTCCAGCAGGGCGAAGAGCTGCGGCTGAACCGTCAGGGGCAGGTCCCCGTACCCCGGGCTGAAGCGCGGGCGCAGGGTCAGGCCCTCCGGGGCCAGCTCCCGGCTGAGGCCGGCGCTGAAAACATCCAGGGCCCGCTCGACGCGCTCCGCGCCGATGGCGTGCAGCAGCAGCGCGCGCACGGGCGAGATCCGCCGGTAGCGGGCGATCAGCCGGTCCATCTCCATGCCCAGGGTCGCCGCCAGGACCACGGCGTATCCGCAGCCCGCGAGCGCCCGCTTCAGATCCCGGGAGGGCAGGGTCAGCGGACCGACTGACACCTCGTCCCCCGCATCGGGAAGGTTGACCGGCTCGACGCGCCACAGCACGCGCCCGCCGCCCGCCCCCGCCGCCAGACGGAGACACTCCTCCAGCGGGAGCGCCTCCGCGTCGCCGCCGCCGGGGAGGGCGTAGCGCAGGATCTCCCGGCGATCCCAGTCCAGGCCGTCCGGGATCTCCGTCAGGCGCAGCGCCCCGGTCACCATACGCGCCCCAGCAGGGAGGAGAGATTGCGCTGGATCTGGGCGGCGACGTCCGGCTTGTTCATGGTATAGACGTGGACGTGGCGGATGCCGTTGGCGTACAGGTCGATGATCTGGTCGGTGGCGTAGGCGACGCCGGCCTGCCGCATGGCGTCCGGGCTGCCGCCGAAGCGGTCGACCAGGCTGAGAAACCGCTGGGGGATCGAGCAGGAGGAGAGCTGCGCGGCGCGCCGGACCTGCTTCGCGTCCGTGATGGGCATGATGCCCGCCGCGACGGGCACGTTCACGCCCGCGTCCCGCAGGTGGTAGAGGAAGCGGTAGAGGAGGTCGTTGTCGAAAAACATCTGCGTGGTGAGGAAGCTCGCCCCGGCCTCCACCTTGCGCCGCAGGCCCAGCAGGTCGTCGCGGCGGTCGGCGCTGTCCGGGTGCTTCTCCGGGTAGCAGGCCGCGCCGATGCAGAAGCCGCCCTGGGCCTGCAGCTCCCCGATCAGCTCGCTGGCGTGGCGGTAGTCCCAGGCGGCGCAGTCCGTGCCCCGCATGGCCTCGGGGATGTCCCCGCGCAGCGCGAGGACATTGACCAGCCCCGCATCCCGCATGCGGGCCACCTGCGCCGCCACGTCCGCGCGGGTGGAGGAGACGCAGGTCAGATGGGTGAGCACCGGCAGGCGGTACTGCGCCTCGATCTCGGCGGCCAGGCGCAGGGTATAGGCGCTGGTGCCGCCGCCCGCGCCGTAGGTGACGCTGACATAGGCGGGGCGCAGCGCCGCCACCGCCTTCGCCGCGTCCATCACGGTCTGGGCGGCGGCGCCGGGCTTGGGCGGGAACACTTCAAAGGAGAGCGTCAGATGCTCGTCCGCAATCAGCTCCGGAATTTTCATGGCGGCTGCCCTCCTGTTTCGGCTGTTCGATGTATGGCTGGCTATATGTTAGCCAAAAGCGCCCGGAAAATCAAGCGGAGGGGAGGCGCGAATGCAGGAAAAGAACACTGCCAGCCGCCCCGCGCCGACGTATAAGTAATCGGGCGGGGATGATTGACAGCCGCCCGGCCAACCGATAGAATATCATAAGGATCATTCCGGACGCCGGGCGGGGAGGCAGCGTATGCGCGGCCGCGCCGGGCCGGAGCCTGCGGAGGTGTGTCGATCAAATGAACGCGTTGATGCAGTCGGTACGGGAGACCCCGGCCCCTCCGGGCACGGCGGTGCTCTGGTGGCTGGGACAGATGGGGCTGCTGGTCAAGCTGGGTGGCACGGTGCTGTGCGTGGACTACTACGCTTCCGCGTCCCCGGACCGCCGGACCCCGCCGCCGATCCCGGCGGAGGAGATGGCGGGCGTGGACGCCTTTCTGGGCACCCACGACCACCTGGACCATATCGACCATGACGCCTGGCGGATTTGGGCCGGGCGCTGCCCGAAGGCGGCCTTCGTCTTCCCGGAGGCGCACCGCGCCGCGGTGCTCGCGGACGGGATCGCGCCCGGGCGGGCGCTCGGGCTGAACGAGGGCGGGAGCTTGCGGATCGGGGAGGTGACGGTGCGGGCCATCGCGGCGGCGCACGAGTTCCTCTCGCCGGACCCGGTGACCGGCTGCTATCCCTGCCTGCAGTATATCATCGAGGGCAACGGCGTGCGCCTGTACCACGCGGGGGACACCCTGCGCTACGAGGGCATGTTGCCGAAGCTGGACGCCTTCGGCCCCCTGGACGCGGCCCTGCTGCCCATCAACGGGCGCGACGGCGTGCGCTACCGCCGGGACTGCATCGGCAACATGACCTTCCAGGAGGCGGCGGACCTGGCGGGCGCGCTCCGGCTGCGCCTCGTGATCCCCGGGCACTGGGACATGTTCGCCGACAACCCCGGAGACCCGGAGGCCTTCGCGGACTATCTGGACGCGAAGTATCCGGGCCGGACCGCCTGCGTCATCCCGCGGCCCGGCGAGCCCATCCGGCTGACTGCGGCCGGCGCGGAGAGGGTGGATCGGACGTGAGCTGGGAACAGAAGGTTTTCCCTGACGGGAAGAAGGCGGCGCTCTGGCCGGACGGGGATCCGGCCTCCCCGCTGATCCTGGTGAACGGGTTTGAGGAGGAGACCGCGCCGCTGCGCGAGGCGCTCGCGGCGCTCGGCGCACCACCCTGCCATCTGCTGGTGGTGGGCGGCCTGGACTGGAACCGGGACCTGTCGCCCTGGGACGCCCCGGCGGCCTTCCGCGGGGAGGAGCCCTTCTCGGGCGGGGCGGACGCGCATCTGCGCTTCCTTCTGGAGGAGGTCATCCCCTGGGCGGACGCCCGCACCGGGGGCGAGCCGTCCTGGCGCGGCATCGCCGGATACTCGCTGGCGGGGCTGTTCGCGCTGTACGCGCTCTACCGCTGCGGGAGCTTCCGGCGGGCGGCCAGCGTGTCCGGCTCCCTGTGGTTCCCCGGGTTCCGCGCCTTCGCGGAGACACACGCCTTTGCCTGCGAGCCGGACGGCCTCTACCTCTCGGTGGGGGACCGGGAGGAGCGCACGCGGAACCCGATGCTGCGCCCGGTCCGGGAGAACATGGAGGCCCTCGCCGCCCACTGGCGGCAGATGGGGATCCCCGTGACGAGCGAGCTCAACTCCGGGAACCATTTTCAGGACGCCGTGGGCCGGCTGGCCCGGGGCATCCGCGCCATGCTGTCGCCCGCGGGGCGCGCCACATAATCAATACGGAGCTAAAAGCAAAGAACAGAGAGGACGCGAAAGATGAAGAACTGGACCAGACGCATCCTGGCGCTGTTGATGGCGGCGGGTTTGCTGCTGACCGGCTTCGCCGCTGCGGAGGAGCCCGCGGCCGACCAGCCGGAGGGCGGCATGCGCTTCACCCTCCGGATGGAGGAGATGGCGCGGAGCGAGACCGGCATGGACATCCGTGACTGGGAGATGCAGACCGAGGTCCGCCGGTTCGAGGGGCAGGCCGCTGCGGTCACCCGCGAGGACCTGACGCAGGCCGACCCCGCGGTCCGCATCTACGAGGACAAGGGACAGATCTACATGATCGACGGGCTGGCGGAGAGCCTTCCGCCTGTGGCGGACGCGCTGGACGCCTACGAGACCGTGTACCGCCTGTGCCCGCTGCTGGGCGGCGGCGCGGACGCCCGCTTCCGGCTCTGGTCCGTGATGACCGCGGACGACCACACCGTCTACGTCTTCCAGCAGGTCTACGAGGGGCTGACCGTGGTGGCGAGCACCGCCAAGCTCGTCACGGACGCGCAGGGGCGGGTCCGGACGGTGTTCAGCTCCCTGGCGGAGGTGCAGCCCGTCGGCGCGGCCGAGGAGCTGGACGCGGCCCAGGCGGAGGAGATCGTCCGCGGCCGCCTGCGGGAGAACGGCTGGGCCGACACGGTGCTGCCCGAGTACACCATGCGCGCGGTGATCCCCGCGGACGTGGACGTGGAGGACGACAGCGACACGGTGCCGCCGGACCGGCTGGCCTGGGTGGTCTTCTCCAGGAACCCGCGCTTTGAGCAGGAGTACGTGGTGGACCTGCCCTACATGGCCCACTTCGTGGGCATGGACGGCGCATACCTGTCCGCCAGCACCGTGGCGGTGCCCGGCGACCGTGCCGCCCGGAGCGGCTACCCCGCGTCCTACAGCTTCGAGTTCATGGAGGCGGCGGAGTGGACGGGCGAGGTTCGGGACGTCCAGGGCGGAAGCCGCATGCTGACCGTGCCCGTCATGCGGGACACCCGGACCGGCACCTGGTATCTGGGCGACCCCCAGCGCAGGATCGCCGTGGCGGATTTCAGCGCCTTCTTCTACGGCGAGCGGCAGGTGGCGATGGTCTCCAGCCCCGAGAACGGCGGCTGGGAGGACGAGGACCTGCTCGCCTATGCGAACATGGTCACTGCCTGGGATTTCTACGCGCAGATGGGCTGGATCGGCCCGGACGGCGTTGGGACGCCGCTGCTGCTGCTGCGGCATCTGGCCACCGAGGACGGCGAGCCCATCGAGAACGCCTGCTACATCAGCCTGGTCAGGGGCTGGCAGTGCTTTGCCTACGGCCAGGGCTTCGGCCTGGGACAGGGCCTGGACGTGCTGAGCCACGAGTTCACCCACTGCGTGACCACCGCCACCATGAACGCCAACCTCTACCAGGACGAGAAAGGCGCGATCAACGAGGCCATGAGCGATATCCTCGGCAATCTCTGCGAGGGGATCACCCGGGGCGGCGTGGAGGAGCGCTGGCTCATGGGCGAGGATACCGGCACCGTCTTCCGCTCCATGCGCTACCCGAACGAATACGACCAGCCGGGCTATGTATGGGACCTGTTCTATGTGCCGAACACCTACAGCCCCAACGACGCCAACGACCGGGGCGGCGTGCACTTCAACTCCTCCATCCCCAGCCGGGTGGCCGCGAGCCTGTGCGCGGACGCGGGCATGCCGCTGGAGCGGGCCCGCGACTTCTGGATGACGGTCTCCCTCGGCCTGACGCCCCAGACGGACTTCCGGCGCATGGTTCCGCTGCTGGGCTGGGCGCTGGAGCTGTCCGGCAACGGGGAATACCGCGGGGTGCTGGACGCGCTGGTGGCGGAGACCCGCATGGACCAGACGGACGCGCCGCTCTCCGCGCCGGAGGACCGGATCGTGGTCCGGCTCGAGGTGCCGGATACGGAGGCCTTCGCGGACGAGAACTGGGTGCTCTTCGCCCTGCAGATCGACGTGGCGGAGATCCGCAGCCGGGCCAGAGCCATCCTGGACTTTATCATGGATCAGTTCAGCGATGAGCGCGAGGCCTCGGAGCAGCTGGATATCCTGCTGGACCGGCTCCATCTGCGGAATCTGCGCGTCGTCGCGGAGGCGGGCGACCAGGACGAGGCCGGCCAGATCCTGCGCCGCGCGCTGGGCGAGCTCTTCTCGCAGCACTTCACCTGGCGCGCTGTGGAGAAGGGCGACATGGCGATGGTGGTGGACGACAAGCCCACGGTGTACGCCCTGATGAACGTCTCGGGCGAGGAGATGGCCATGAACGGCCTGGCGGTCCTGATCAGCGACGAGTGGTTCGACCTGGCGGGCCTGGAGCGGATCTCGGAGGACGAGCTCGACGCCGAGGTGATCCTCCGCTGCATCCGCAAACTCTGGCGCCAGCTGAAGCTGATGATCGACCCCCAGAAGACCGAGGCGGAGGACCGGACCGTGTACCTCCCCACCGACGGCCTGGAGCACGTGCAGCTGACGCCTCAGGACGAGGCGGCGGAGACGGACGCGGCCGAGGCCGGGAGCGAGGCCCCGGAGACAGCGCCCGCCGGGGCGGACGCGGCGCAGCAGGAGCCCTGAACAGCCCAAAACCGCAAAGCAAAAGCACATGCACCTTTCAATCGGCGCATGTGCTTTTGCTGTCCCCGGAGCCGTTCAGCGTCCAGCGGGTGAAATCCCGCTCCACCGCGGCGTCGGTCTTCCGCCAGATTCCGCCCTTGATCGGGATGCCCTGGGCGGCGAACTTCCGCTCGTGCTCGCTGACGTAGTTGGGCGCGAAGCCGGAGGCGTGCAGGTCCTCGGTGACGAAGACGGGCTCGAATCCCGCGGTCTCGAAGTAGATCAGGCTGTCGCGGAAGAGGGGCTCGTCGTCGGTTTTGAAATAGATCTCGCCGCCCACGGGCCTCACAGCCCGCAGCTGGGCGAGCTGGCGCGGATGGGTGAGCCGGCGCTTCTCGTGCCGCTTGCGGGGCCATGGGTTGCAGAAGCGGATGTAGACCCGCTCCACGCGGTCCTCCGGCGCGAGGAACCAGGAGAGCTGCTCGATGTTGAACCGGGAGAGCAGGATGTTCCCCGGCTGCTCGCCGCAGGCGCGGACCACGGCCCGGCGCGCGTCCCCCAGCACGTCGGGGGAGATGTCCACCGCGAGATAGTTGATCTGCGGGTTGTCCGCCGCCATGGCCGCGGTGGCGACGCCCTTGCCGCAGCCCAGCTCCAGATGGAAGGGCTGTTTCTTCGGGAAGGCCTCCGCCCAGCGGCCCCGCAGCTTCTCCGGCTCGTCGACGCACCAGGGGCAGGCGGCCAGCTCGGGGCGGGCCCATTTTTTGGTTCGCATATGCATCGGCTTACTGAGGGCCTCCTTGCGCTGTCGTTTCGCCCAGCAGGCGGCGCGCCTCCGCCTCCCGCCCCGCCTCCAGCAGGGCGCGGATCCGGGAGGAACTGACCGGCTCGCCGTCCGCCTTGACCGCGGGGATCACCGAGACCGGGAAGCCGTGGGCGGCCCCGAAGGCGGTCAGATCCGCCGCCTTTCCGCTGCCGCGCCGGCCGAAGGTGAAGTTGTAGCCGCAGACCACCGCGGCGGGCTGATAGACCTCGAGGAGGTCCGCGAGAAAGTCCTCCGGGGGGAGGGCGGCCAGCTGGGGCGTGAAGGTGTTCACCGCAAGGATATCCACGCCCAGGCTCTCCATCCGCGCCGCGCGCTCCGCCGGCGTGGTCAGGCGCTTGGGCGCGCGGCCGGGGCAGAGCACCTCCAGGGGGTGGGGCTCAAAGACGCAGGCGCACAGCGGGCAGCCCTTTTCGTCCGCGAGGCGGCGGCCCTCCGCGATCAGGGCCTGGTGGCCGAGATGGACGCCGTCGAACATGCCCAGCAGCACCACGCACGGGTCGAGCCGACGCGGATCCTGTATGATCTGCATGATGGTTGTCTTGTCTCCTGTGATCCCTGCGCGTTGGCGGGGTTATTCGTCGAAGTTTTCCCGGAAGGCGGGGAGGGTGTCCAGCCACTGCTGCAGGATCACCGCGGCGGCGACCTTGTCCACGTGCTGCTTGCGCTTCTCCCGGCGCATGCCGCCCTCGATCAGCGCGCCCTCGGCGGTGACGGTGGTGAGGCGCTCGTCCTGGAAGCGCACCTGCAGGCCCGCCGCGGTGAGCTGCCCGCACAGGGCGCGCACCTTCTCCGCCTGGAAGCCCTCGCTGCCATCCATGTTCAGCGGCAGGCCGCTGAGCACGAGGCTGGTCTCGTAGCGCGCGCAGATGGCCTTGATGCGCTGGACGTCCGGACCCCAGCCAATATGGGGGATCACCTCCACGGGGGAGGCGATCAGCCGGGAGGCATCGCAGACCGCGACGCCGATGCGGGCGTCCCCGATGTCCAGCGCGACAATCCGCTCGTTCATTGCCAGCCCTCCCGGTAGCGCTCGGCCTCCGGGCCCACCGCCGCGAGGCAGGGACGCGCGCCCAGCACCTCCCGGGAGATGGCGGCCACGTCCGCCATCGTCACGGCGTCGACCCGCCGCAGCACCTCGTCGGGGGTGCGGCACCAGCCCAGCAGCAGCTGGGAGCGGCCCAGGGACATCATCCGCGCCGAGGAGCTCTCCAGCCCCATCAGGAAGCTGATGCGGAGCTGATGCCGGGCCTGGCTGAACTCCTCCTCCGTGACGCCCTCGTCCCGGATGAGGCGCACCTGCTGGCGCATCTCGTCCAGCACGCGGCGGCCGTTCTTCGGCGCGACGCCCGCGTAGAGCGAGAAGGAGCCGAAGCCCTCGCCGCCGCCGGCGTAGGAGTAGACGGAGTAGGCCATGCCCAGCTCCTCGCGGATGCGCTGGAACAGACGGGAGGACATGGCCCCGCCCAGCACGGTGTTCATCAGGCTCAGGGCGATGGACCGGTCGTCGCCGTAGGGGAGGCCGGGATAGCCTAAGGAGAGATGGAGCTGCTCGGTGTCCTTCTCCCGGGCCAGGGCGACGCCCTGGGCGGCCCGGAAGGCGGCGGGGGTATGGCGGAGGGCCTCGCTCCGCCAGGAGCCGAAGACCCGGTGGAGCAGCTCCTCCACCTGGGCCGGATCATAGTGGCCGGCGAGGGAGACCACGCACCGCTCGGGGGCGTAGTGCCGGAGGCGGTAGCCCATCAGCGCCTCCCGGCTGTAGGCCGCGACCTGCGCGGCGGGGCCGAGCACCGGCATGCCCACCGGCGTCCTGCCGAACTGGGCGCTGTTGAGGAGCTCGGAGACCACGTCCTCCGGATCATCCTCGGCCATGGCGATCTCGTCGAGCACCACGCCGCGCTCCTTCTCCAGCTCCTCGGGGTCGAAGACCGGGTTCAGCGTCAGGTCGGAGAGCAGCTCCAGCGCCTGGGGCAGATCCTCGTCGATGACGGTGGCGTGGTAGCAGGTGGTGTCCCGGGCGGTGAAGGCGTTGACGTTGCCGCCCACGCGGTCCATCTCCTCCGCCAGCTGCCGGGTGGAGCGGGTGCGGGTGCCCTTGAAGACCATATGCTCGATGAGGTGGCTCATGCCGTTCTCCTCCGGCGTCTCCATCATCGCGCCGACGTGGTTCCACACGCCGACGGAGACGGTCCGGATGGCCGGCATCTGCTCGCCCACGGCGGTCAGGCCGTTGGGCAGCTTCCAAAAATCCATGATATTGCTCCTTCCAGAAGGGCGAGGGAGGCGTCTACGCCAGCAGCGCGAACACCTCGTGCAGATTGCGGATCTCGTGGTCGATCAGGCCCGGATCCGGGGCGGCGGCGCCGGAGGGGTTGTACCAGCAGGTGACGATCCCCGCCCGCCGTCCGCCGAGGATATCACTGGTCAGCGAGTCGCCGACGATCAGGATCTCCCGCTTCGGCACCGGGCCGACCGCGGCGAAAACAGGCTCAAAAAAACGGGCGCTGGGCTTCTCCGCCCCGACCTCCTCCGACAGAAAAACGCCGTCCATCAGCGCCCCGAGGCCGGAGCGCTTGAGCTTTTTGGTCTGGGCGGCGACGGTCCCGTTGGAGACCACGTACTGCCGGACCTTCCCCCGCAGAGCGCGGACGATCTCAAGGCTGTCGTCCCGGAAGACGATCGTGTCCCCGAGGCACAGCTGGTAGCGCGCGTTGAACGGGCCCGCCAGGGCGGGGTCGATTCCAATCTCAGCGAAGAAAGTCTCGAAGCGGCCGACCAGCACCTCCGGCTTGGTGATCTCGCCGCGCTCGAGGCGCTTCCAGAAGCCGTCGTTGATGGCGGAGTAGCGGCGGATCTGCCCGTCGGAGCAGGGTCCGAGGCCGAATTCCTCAAACAGCGTGCGGATCGCGGCGCGCTCCGCGGCCTGGAAGTCTAGGAGCGTGCCGTCCACGTCCCAGAGAATCACGCGGATCAAGCGGTCTCCTCCGTCTCCCAGCGCTCTAACTCCACGCCGGCCTCGTCCATCAGCTCCAGGGTGAAGCTGTCCGGGTAGCCCTCACGGTACACGACCCGGCGGATGCCCGCGTTGATGATCATGCGGGCGCAGACGCTGCAGGGCTGGTGCGTGCAGTAGAGGGTGCCCCCGTCGATGGAGACGCCGAGCTTCGCCGCCTGGATGATGGCGTTCTGCTCCGCGTGGGTGGCGTAGCAGACCTCGGCGCGGGTGCCGGAGGCGATGCCCAGCTTGTCCCGGAGGCACTCGCCGCGGTCGCGGCAGGTGCGGATGCCGGCGGGCGCGCCGTTGTAACCGGTGGTCATGATGCGCTTGTCCTTCACGATGACGCAGCCGATGGCACGTCCGGCGCGGAAGCAGCTACTCCAGCCGGAAACCACCTGCGCCATCTCCATAAAGCGCTGATCCCATTTGTTCGTCACGGCGGTCTCTCCTCTCAATTCAGCTCAATTCAGCGTCAGCTCCACCGGGCAGTGGTCGCTGCCGAAGATCTCGGTGTGGATCCTAGCGTCCACCAGGCGCGGCGCGAGGACCTGGGAGGCGAGGAAATAGTCGATGCGCCACCCAGCGTTGTTGTCCCGGGCGTGGAAGCGGTAGCTCCACCAGGAGTAGATGTCCCGCTGGTCGGGGTAGAAATGGCGGAAGGTGTCGATGAAGCCGCTCTCCAGCAGACGGGAGAACTTCCCGCGCTCCTCGTCGGTGAAGCCGGGGTTGTGGTGGTTCGAGGAGGGATTCTTCAGGTCGATCTCCCGGTGGGCGACGTTCAGGTCGCCGCAGAAGACGACGGGCTTGTCCGCCTCGAGGGCCTTGAGATAGGCGAGAAAGGCGTCCTCCCAGCGCATGCGCCAGTCCAGCCGCTTCAAGCCGTCCTGGGCGTTGGGGGTGT
Organism: uncultured Clostridia bacterium; assembly: GCA_947165425.1. Taxonomy (GTDB): domain Bacteria; phylum Bacillota; class Clostridia; order Christensenellales; family Aristaeellaceae; genus RUG11272. The sequence goes on along the minus strand of CAMVAJ010000011.1, from coordinate 10,607 downwards.
AGACGGTGACCATCCAGAAGTCCCCCAGATCCAGGGCGATGACCCGGCCCTCGTGGTCGAACTCCTCCACGCCCAGGCCGTAGCGGACCTCCCGCGGTTCCAGGCGGGTGAAGACGGCGGTGCCGGAGTAGCCCTTCTTCTCCGCGGCGTTCCAGTACTGGCGGTAGCCCGGGAGCTCCAGGGCCACCTGGCCGACCTGGCACTTGGTCTCCTGGAGGCAGAACACATCCGCGTCCAGGGCGTGGAAGGCGTCCATGAAGCCCTTGTCCAGGGCGGCGCGGATGCCGTTGACGTTCCAGGAGATCAGTCTCATGGGTCCTCTCCCTCTCTTGAAGCTTTGGCGGGTGGGAAACTCAGTCCTTCGGGCGCTCCTGGATGCCGACGTAGACCTGGCGGGCCTTCTCCTTATAGATGTCGGTATAGAGGAATTCCCGGCTGACCTCCTTGCCGCCCTCGTAGCGGACGCGGTAGCTGTCCACGGACATGCCGGAGGACGCCTTGCGGATCTCGTACTCCTGGTCGGTGTAGGTGACGTACTCGCCCTTCTTGTCCCGGATGTACTCGGCCTCGGTGGGCGCGGGGATCACGGTCTCCTCGGTGACGATGTCGTAGCTCACGCCGTCGCCGAGGCCCTCGCCGTAGATGTAGACGTTGCAGACCAGCTTCTTCTTGTTTTTCGGATCGGACTGCACGGCGGCCTTGATGTAGATGGGGTTCTCGGTGGTGTTGACGAAGGCGAGGTCGATCTTGTGGTTGGAGAACCAGTAGACCGTGGCGTCCTTGCCGTAGGCGGTGTAGTTGACGGCCATGGAGTGGGGCTCCCGGGACGTGACACGCATGTTGGCCCGCACGGCGGCCAGATAGACCGTGGTGCTGGCCTGGCAGACGCCGCCGCCGATGCCCTCCACCACCTCGTTGTAGACATACTCCGGGGCGGGGAGGAAGCCGTTCTTCTCCGTCCGCTGCCCCACGATGCCGTTGAAGGAGAAGGTCTTGCCCGGCTGGATGATGGTGCCCGAGATGATCTCGAAGGCGTGGCGGATGTTCTCCGTGCGGTTCTCCACCGAGGAGGCGGAGATGGGCGTGGAGCCCTGGCCCCGGAGGGAGTAGTACCGGTCCTTCAGCAATTGGACCGTGATCTCCGGCTCGATGGGCGTGAGGGTGAGCTCCAGGTCGCCGCCCTCGAGGCTCGAGAGGCGGTGGTAGAGCTCGGTCTTGACGGCCGCGGTCTCGAGCATCTGGCCCACCACCTCCTCCCGGAAGGAGAAGGGGTAGGTGGCGTCCGGGTTGAAGCCGATCATCTCCGCGTCCGCGGGCTCGACATAGAACTGTTGGGCCAGCAGCGCCAGGATGCCGTCGATTTGCGCCGTGCTCTCGTCCGGCACGGTGGAGTAGCCCTGATAGGGGTTCTCCGCGAGGGCCTGCATGGCCTCGTAGCGCGTCTGGATATCGCCGGAGTGGCCCTGGTTCCAGGCCCCCTCCAGGGCGCTGTCGATCTGGACGTGGACGCCCAGGTCGGAGGAGGCGACGGTGTGCAGGGCCTTCCCCTCGTGGGTCAGATTCACGGACCAGGAGCCCAGCGCCTGCTGGGACTTGGCGGTGACGGCGGCGCGGGCCTCGTCCTGGGTCATGCCGCTCAGGTCGATGCCGTCCACAAACACGTTGTCGCAGAAGACGGTGTTGCGGGCGAGAACGGCCCGCTCGATCTCCTGCTGCCGCTGCCAGGCCCGGAAGGCCCGGTAGCCGAAGAAGCCGGCGACCGCCAGGGCGACCAACGACAGGGCCAGGACCGCGCTGCGCAGCGCGTGACGGTCCGGACGCGGCTTCTCCGCGCCGGCGGTGCCGTTCGGCTGGGCGGCGGCGCGCTCCCGGGCCGGGGCGGGCTCCGCGTTCAGGCGCGGCCCCTCGCCGGTGCGCATGGGCGAATAGCCGGAGGACCAGCCCGCGCGCTGGGAGACGGGCGTCTCGGCCATGGGGGGATAGCCCTGCAGCGGCGAGGGCGCGGGGGTGAAGCCCGGCTGCACCGGGGCGTACCCGCCGGAGAAGGTCTCCTGGCTGACATAGCCGGGCTGCGCCGGCTGCCCCTGTACGGGGGGATAGCCGCCGGAGGGCGTGCCGGGCGCGGTGTAGCCGGGCTGGGCGGCGCCGAAGGTGTAGGTGACCGCCGGGGTGGACTGGGTCGCGGAGAGACGCTGGGCCTCGCCGAAGCGGGCGGCGGCGTGCTGGGCGTTGCCGGAGACGGGCCGGGGCTCGGGCCGGGGCGCTGCCTCCGGCGCGGGGGCGGCGGCCTCCCGGGCAGCCTCGTCGGCAGCGGCCTGACGCTGGGCGTCCAGGGCGGCGTACTTCGCGCTCCGGCGGTGACGCGCGGGCTTCTGAGTTTCCGGGGAATCTGTGCGCTCCAGATCGGTCATGCCGCTGCCTCCTTTCCGTTGTGATGGGGCCGGCGCGGCCTCTCCGCGCCGGTGCGAATTGAATACAAGATACTGTTTACCTCTGTTATCTCGGACGGTGGATCCGTTTTCAGGCGGTGCCCAGGGCGGCCGCGGGCGTCTTCACCGCCGCGGCGGCGAAATCGTCCCCCTCCGCCGCGCGCTCGGGCGCGGGCTCCTCGGGGATAGCGGGCGCCTCGGCCGGGGCCGGCGCGGCCTCGTCCGCCATCAGCGCGAGGAACTCCCGGCGGCTGACGGTCTGATCCTTCTCTAGCGCCGCCACGAGCCGGTCCATCTCCTCGCGGTGGGCGGCGATCAGCTCCTTGGCGCGGGCGTAGCAGGTGTCGAGGAGGCGCTTGACCTCGGTGTCGATCTGGGCGGCGAAGCTCTCGGAGTACTCGCGGCTCTGGCCGAACTCCATGCCGACGAAGACCTCCTGGTCGCTGCCCAGGTACATCACGCCCATGTCGCTCATGCCGAACTGGGTGACCATGCGGCGGCAGAGCTCGGTGGCCCGCTGCAGGTCGGAGGAGGAGCCGGTGTAGATCTCGCCCAGCACGACCTCCTCGGCCGCGTGGCCGCCGAGCATCATGCAGACGGTGTCGAGCATCTGGGAGCGGCTCATGCCGTCGTGCTCCTCGGCGGGGAGGGAGAGGGTGTGTCCGCCGCTCTGTCCGCGGGGGACGATGGTGATCAGGTGCACGTCGTCACAGCCGGGCAGGAAGTGCCCCGCGATGGCGTGGCCGCTCTCGTGCACGGCGACCATGTGCTGGTCCTGGGGGTGCACCTTGTGGCTCTTCTTCTCCGGACCCATCTGCACGCGCTCGATCGCCTCGATCAGCAGCCGCTGGGAGATGGCGGTCTCCCGGCTGCGGGCGGCGAGGATCGCGGCCTCGTTGACGACGTTGGCCAGCTCCGCGCCGGTGGCGTAGGGCATGCGCTTGGCGATGTTCTCCAGGTCGACGTCGTCGGCCAGCGGCTTGCCCTTGGCGTGCACCTGCAAAATGGCGACGCGGCCCTCCTGGTCGGGATAGTTGACTGACACCTGCCGGTCGAAGCGGCCGGGGCGCAGCAGCGCCGGGTCGAGGATGTCGCGGCGGTTGGTCGCCGCCATGACGATGACGCCGGTGTTGACGTCGAAGCCGTCCATCTCCACCAGCAGCTGGTTCAGGGTCTGCTCGCGCTCGTCGTGTCCGCCGCCCAGGCCCGCGCCGCGGTGGCGGCCCACGGCGTCGATCTCGTCGATGAAGACGATGGAGGGCGCCGTGCGCTTGGCTTGGTCAAACAGGTCGCGGACGCGGCTGGCGCCCACGCCGACGAACATCTCCACGAAGTCGGAGCCGGAGATGGAGTAGAAGGGGACGCCCGCCTCGCCGGCGACGGCCTTGGCGAGCAGGGTCTTGCCGGTGCCGGGCGGGCCGACGAGCAGGACGCCCTTGGGGATCTTCGCGCCGAGCTCCGTGTAGCGGGCGGGGTTGCGCAGGAAATCCACCATCTCCTGCAGCTCCTCCTTCTCCTCGTCCGCGCCGGCCACGTCCGCAAAGGTGACCTTGTTCTTCGCCGGGTCGGTGAGGCGGGCGTTGGAGCGGCCGAAGTTGGCAACCTTGCCGCCGCCGCCCATCTGGCTGCGCATGATGAAGAACCAGGCGGCCAGCATCACGGCCATGATGATCAGATAAGGTATAAAGTCCATCCACCAGCTGCGAACCACCGGCGCACGGTAGGCCACGGTGAAGGGCAGGTCGTTGACGGAGACCTCGTCCACGCTCACGCCCCGCTTGTTGGCGACCATCTGCCGCGCGGTCTGGATGAAGTCGTCGCCGATGGTGGTCTCAAAGTCGTAGTCGCGCTCGGGAAAGCGCTCGGCCAGCACATGGGTGTCCCGGGTCACGCCCACCAGGGTGTTGCCCCGGATGGCGACGGCCCCGACCTGATCCTGGTCGATCATGTCCAGCAGCTTCGGGTACTCGATGCGCCGGTTGACGGTCTCCACGCCGGTCTGGTTGAGCAGCACGGCGACGACGAGAATGATGGCCAGGAGCACCACGTAGGTGATCATGCCACGGTTAGAGTTCTTCAAACGCTGGATCCTCCTTGCTCAGGTCGGGGCTCAGGCGTAGACGGAGGGGGAGAGCACACCGATATCGGGGAGATTGCGGTATTTCTCGTTCCAGTCCAGGCCGTAGCCGACCACGAAATCGCCGGGAATCTCGAAGCAGACGTAGTCCGCCTTCAGCTCGACGCGCCGCCCGGCGGGCTTGTCCAGGAGCGTCGCGATCCGGATGGAGGCCGCGCCGCGCCCGGTCAGGTGCTTTTTCAGGTAGCTCAGGGTCACGCCGGAGTCGACGATGTCCTCCACGATCAGAATGTGCTTGCCGGTGATGTCGTGATCCAGGTCCTTGCGGATCTGGACGACGCCGGAGGTCTTGGTGGCGGAGCCGTAGGAGGAGACCGCCATGAACTCCGTGCCGACGGGGAGGTCGATCTCCCGCATCAGGTCGGAGAAGAAGACGATGGCCCCCTTAAGAATGCAAAGCAGGACGAGGTCCTTGCCCTCATAGTCCCGGGTGATCTGCGCGCCGAGACTGCGGACAGCCTGGGCGATCTCCTCGCGGGTGACGAGAATACGGTCGAGATCCTGGTAGAGCTTTGCGGTGGGTTCCATAGGCGTTCTCCTTTCGCACTTGCGCGCCGGTCATGGGTCTGTCTTGTCCTCCGCCCAGGGCATGGGGCCGGTCCATACGAGGCGCTCGTGGGCCTCCCCGGCCCGCCAGGGCGGGAGATCGCCGGCGCCGAGGCCGGCGGCCAGGAGCACCTCGTCCCCGCGGCACAAGAGCGGCACCGCGCGCCGGAAGGGGAGCTCCGTCCTTCTGCTTTGAAAATAGTCGTTCAGGGGGCGGCTGTGGCCGCTGCCGAAGGGCCGGATCCAGTCGCCGGGCCGGGCGGTCCGGAGGGTCAGACCCTGGGCCCAGCCGGCGGGCACCTCCTGCGCCCGGCGTCCGTCCCCGGGCTCGCCCGCCGAGGGCCGCGCCGTCAGCCGGCAGCCGCCCAGCGCGGTGTCCCCGTCGAAGACGGCGGGCTCCGGCGGAAGCCAATCGCCGGGGACCAGGTGGAGATAATTTGCGCCGCGGTAGACGCGCGCGCCGCCGGGCAGATTCAGCCAGCGGTCCGGCGCGCCGAGGGCGAGGGTCTCCAGCGCCAGGGTATCCTCATAGGAGAGGGCATGCTCCTTCAGCGTCTGTCCGGAGACAGCGGCCCACCAGGCCCGCAGCGCGCGCCGCCGGACGGCGGCCGGGGCGCGCTCCAGCGGGGCGAGCCGCAGCCAGAGGGGGCCGCCCTCGGCCCGAAGCCCGTCGGCGAGGCGGGTCAGCGCGTCCCCGTCCTCGGCCAGGGACGCCGCGGTCCGCGCGAGGCGGACGGCGGCCCCGGGGGCCAGCTCCTCCATGAGCGGCAGGAGCTCGCGCCGGACGCGGTTGCGCAGATAGCGGTCCGTTTGATTGCTGCTGTCCTCCCGCCAGGACTGGCCCAGCGCCTCGAGGTATCCGGTCAGCTCGCGGCGGGTGAAGCCCAGCAGCGGCCGGAGGACGGTGATCCCGCCCATGGGGCGCGCGGGGCGCATGCCGGCCAGGCCGTCCAGGCCGCTGCCGCGCAGAAGGCGCAAAAGCAGCGTTTCGGCCTGGTCGTCCGCGTGGTGCGCCAGGGCGAGGGCGTCGCAGCCCTCGGCACGGCAGACCTCGCGGAAGGCGCGGTAGCGGGCGTCCCGGGCCTCCCCCTCGCCGCAGTCCGGCGGGAGGGAAAGGCGGACGACCGTCAGCGGCACCTCCAGCTCCCGGCAGAGGGCCTCGCAGAAGGCCGCGTCCCCGTCCGCCTCCGCGCCGCGCAGGCCGTGGTGGACGTGGACGGCCTTCAGCTCGAAGCCGTCGCGCGCCCGGGCCAGGGCCAGCAGCCGCAGGAGGGCGGTGGAGTCCGCGCCGCCGGAGAAGCCGGCCAGCACGCGCCGGAAGGCGATCCGGGGGAGGCGGTCCGGCAGCGGTTTGTCGTGGTCAGGCATCGTCAGTTCTTGGGCCGCAGCGGGGCCGAGCAGATGGGGCAGGGCTGGAGGTCCTTGTAGGCGTCCTCGTTCAGCTGCCCGTAGGTGAACACGCCCTTGAAGGGCAGATAGCGCTCGTTGGCCGACTTGCAGTTCTGGTCGCTGTGGTAGCGCGTGCCGCCGGTGGGGTTATAGTAGAGCTTGGTGTCCGCCGGGGCGTTGGCCGCGGGGGGCGCCGGCTGGGTCGGATCGATGTACTCGGGGCTGGGCGTCGGCGTGGTCTCGTGGCTCTCCAGGGAGCGGGGGTCGATGTACCACTCGTCGTTCTCCTTCTGCACCATCATCTGCAGCTGGTAGCGCTGCTCCTTGCCGAGCACGTTGCGGATCAGCGCCTCCACCGTGACGGTGCGGCTCAGGTCGTTGACGGTGCCGCTCAGGTTGGTCACCTGGTACTCTAAGATGTGCCGGTTCGCCAGCAGCGCGAAGAGGGAGGTCTTGGCGTCCGTCTTGGTGGAGAGGGTGCGCACCCAGCTGGGCGCGCACAGGGGCACCATGCTGTCGAAGTTGTTGACGGACCAGAAATAGAGGAAGGTCTGGGCCCGCTCGGCGGCGGAGTCGGTTCCCTGGGCCTGCCCGGCCGCGGGGACCTCGGAGACGGCGGCCGCGGCCTCCTCCGGGACGGCGGAATCCTGCGGCTCCGCCGCCTCCCCGCTCTGCTGCGCGACCTGCGCCGCGCCGGCGGGGCTCTGGGGGGCGGGGGTGGTCTGGGCGTCGCGGTGGCTCGGGCTGACGCCGGAGACCACGGCCACCAGCACCGCCGCCGCGTAGAGCACGGACATGGTGATCTTGGTGGAGCGGGCGAAGGTGGGCCGGACCCACATCCAGACCAGGGCGATGACCGCCAGCGCGGTGAACACCCACCTCAGCGGCGTCGCGGACAGTACCAGCGAGGCGACGAAGAGCACCGGCAGCAGGCCGCAGAGCACCACGATCATCCACTGGTTCTCAGTCAGCAGCATGGAGAGGGCGCGGGGCGGCTCCTGCGGACCGCCGTAGAGGGGGTCGGCCTGCCCCTGCTGGGGCCAGAGGCCCTGCCCCTGGCCCTGTGACTGCATGCCGCCCTGGGCGGGGGCGTAGCCGCCGTAGCCCTGGGACTGGCCGTAGCCGGACGGCTGGCCGTAGTTCGACGGCTGACCGTAGCCCTGCTGCGGGGGATAGCTCTGGGGCGGATTGTACCCCTGGGGCTGGCCGTAGCCGGACGGCTGACCATAGCCCGTCGGCTGGCCGTAGCCCTGCTGCGGGGGATAATTCTGGGGCGGATTGTACCCTTGGGGCTGGCTGTAGCCGGACGGCTGGCCAAAGCTCTGGGGCCGGCCGTAGCCCTGCGCCGGATTGGCGCCGCCCTGCGGGGCGTAGCCGCTCTGGCCGTAGCCCTGGGGCTGCGCGTAGCCCTGCTGCGGGGGATAGCCGTAGCTGCCGGAGGGGACCGGCGCGCCGGCGCTGCCGTAGCCGCCCGCGCCGGCCACGCCCTGGCCGCTCCAGACGCTGCCAGCGCTGCCGGCGGACGCGCCCTGCCCCTGGGGCCAGGGGCTCTGCCCGTTCGCCGCGGGCTGCTGGCGCGGATCACCCGGGTTGGGATAGTAGGTCATGTGATCTGTTCCTTTCCGCTTATCGGCTGGGATTTCCGGCGGTCCGCCGAAAATCCGGCATACGCAAACAAGAATGACGGCGTCATTCGCAGGCCATTATACCACAACCCGCTCTATTTACAAAGGATGGTTTGTAAATTTTCACGATTCCGCGCGCATGGCTGCCGGGGATGGATCATGCGGCCATGCCGCCGCCGGATCGTCACAGGTTGGTCTTGACGAAAGGGCGGCTTGACGCTACAATGGGAGCCATCGACAGACCTTTGAAATGGGATGAACGCCGCTGTGATTGAAAAATGGAAGACGCCGATCCCTCGCCTGACGGGCCGCGAGGGACGGACGGTCTATGTGTATCTGCCCGAGTGCGCCCTGGAGGACCGGGCCCGGCGCTTTCCGGTATTGTATATGTTCGACGGGCACAACGTCTTCTTCGACGAGGACGCGACCTACGGCAAGAGCTGGGGGATGCGGGAGTTCCTGGAGGGGAACGGCGTCGAGCTGATGGTGGTGGCCGTGGACTGCAACCACCGCCCCAACAACGGCCGCCTGAGCGAGTACGCCCCTTTCTCCTTCTACGCGGAGGGCTTCGGCAGCGTGCCGGGGCGGGGGCCGCTGTTCATGGACTGGCTCACCGGGACCCTCAAGCCCATGATCGACCGGCGGTATCCCACCCTCCCAGGCCGGGAGCACACCTTCATCGCGGGCAGCTCCATGGGCGGGCTGATGAGCCTCTACGCCATCACCGCCTACAATGCCTTCTTCAGCCGCGCGGCGGCGCTGTCGCCCTCGGTCTGGTTCGCGGGGAAGCGGCTGCGCGGCCTGATGCGGGAGACGGACTACACGCCGGGCGACGTGGTCTACATGGACTACGGCTCCGGCGAGATGCGCAACCACGAGGGGATCCTGCGCGCCTTCACCCAGACGGCGGAGATCCTGGCGGAGAAGGGCGTCTATGTGGGCGCGCGGATCGTCCCACGGGGCGAGCACTGCGAGGCCTGCTGGGAGGAGCAGCTGCCCTTCGTGTTCGACACCCTGCTCTACCCCGGCTTCGGAGCGGAGAGCGGGGTGTGACAATTCAGCGCGCCAAAAGCGGTTTTCGGACGGAAAGCCTTTTGGCGGGCGACGGGTTTGTGATATGCTGCAGGCATGAAAGGAGGGATCGAGATGGCATGGATCGCTGCGAATCTGCCGACGCTCATCTGTATGCTGGTGGGCCTGGCGCTGCTGGTGATCGAGGCGTTCATCCCGGGCTTCGGGGTGGCGGGACTGGCCGGCATCTGCTTTGAGATCGCGGGCGTGGTGCTGGTCTACATGAGCTACGGACCGCTGCCCGCCGTGCTCGCGCTGCTGGCGGTACTGGCCCTGGCGGGTCTGGTGCTCTTCTTCTCCCTGCGCTCGGCGCGCAAGGGGAGGCTCAGCCAGTCCGATATGGTCCTCAAGGACGTCCAGCGGGACGAGGACGGCTATCGCGCCTCGGATGATCAGAGCCAGCTGGTCGGCAAGACCGGCACCGTACAGACCGAGCTGCGGCCCACCGGCATGGCGCTCATCGACGGGGAGCGCGTGAACGTCCTCAGCGACGGCTCGTTCATCGAGGCGGGCGCGAAGATCTGCGTCACCCGGGTGGACGGCAGCCGGGTGCTGGTCAGGCGCGCGGAGTAAGGCGCGCGGAACACGGGCATGACGGCGGCTGCGGGCCGCCGCCCAATGGATAAACGCAAACCAAAGACAAGGAGGAAACAGACATGAGGTTCAATACGGGCAATTCCCTGCTGCTCGTCGTGATCGCGGCGGTGGTGATCCTGCTGCTGGTGCTGACCCGCTTCATCCCCTTCGGGACATGGATCCGCGCCGTGGCCAGCGGCGTGCACGTCTCCTTCCGCTCCCTGATCGGCATGAAGGTGCGGCGCATCAAGCCGGACCGGCTGGTGCTGCCGCTGATCAAGGCCACCAAGGCGGGCCTGGATCTGAACATCACCCAGCTGGAGACCCACCTGCTGGCGGGCGGCAACGTCGACCGGGTGATCAACGCCCTGATCGCCGCGCAGCGCGCCAACATCCCGATGGCCTTTGAGAAGGCCTGCGCCATCGACCTGGCCGGCCGCGACGTGTTCGAGGCCGTGCAGATGTCCGTCACCCCGAAGGTGATCGAGACGCCGGTGGTCGCCGCCATCGCCAAGGACGGCATCGAGCTGCGGGCCAAGGCCCGCGTCACCGTGCGCACCAACATCGAGCGCCTGGTCGGCGGCGCCGGTGAGGAAACCGTCATCGCCCGTGTCGGCGAAGGCATCGTCACCACCGTCGGCAGCGCCGAAACCCATAAGCAGGTGCTGGAGAACCCGGATCTGATCAGCCGCACCGTGCTGGACAAGGGCCTCGACGCGGGAACCGCCTATGAGATTCTTTCCATCGACATCGCGGACGTGGACGTGGGCCGCAACGTCGGCGCCCAGCTGCAGATGGACCAGGCCGAGGCCGACCGCCGCATCGCCCAGGCGA
>CAMVAJ010000010.1 GCA_947165425.1 uncultured Clostridia bacterium | reverse complement strand
CCTTCTCATAGGGCGTCTGGGCGGCGCCCCCCGCCTCTCGCGGCTGCGGCGAGCCCCGCGACCTACGCTGTTCCCCTACACGGCGCTCTCCAGGCGTGTCCGTCCATCCCGGTCACATGGGCGACGCCGTCCGCGCCCGGCTCCGCCAGGTACCCCTCCACATAGCGCGCCGGCAGCCCGGCGGCCCGGCACATCACCGTCATCGCGGAGGCGAAATGGACGCAGTAGCCCCTCCGCCCCTCCAGCAGAAAGGAGGTCACGAAGTCCTTCGCGGGGTCCTGCGCCGGCGCGTCCAGGGTATAGGTCCCGGTCTGCCGCAGCCACGCGGCGATGGCCATCGCCTTCTCATAGGGCGTCTGGGCGGCGCCCACCGCCTCCCGCGTCAGGGCAAAGACCTGCTCCTGCAGGTGATCCGGAAGTCTGGTATAGCTCCCGGCGATCTCCTCGTCGCGGGCCTCGTCGCCCGCAAGCGCCGCCCGGCGGACCGCCGCCTCGATCCCGGCGTCCCCGGCCCGCAGAAGGAGCGCCTCGCAGGCGTAGCTGTCCCCTGTCTCCACGTCCCGCGTGACAAAGATCTCACTGGACTGGTTGAAATACGGCACAAGGCCGCCCCCTGCGGACAGGCTCCGGATGCGCTGCGGCACCATCAGCGTGGAGACGCCGTCGGCGTCCATCGTCACGCGGACAGCCGCTGTCCCGGATGGTTCGTCCCCCTCGGGAAGCTGCATATCGAAAACCTCCGCCCGCGTATCGCGCCACTGCCGGCTGTCCCACAGATAGCGCCGCGCGGAGATGGTATCGCGCCAGTACCGGCCCGTATACTCATCCTTCACGACCGCCCGCAGATAGACCGTTTTCGGCGTCTCCACGGTCATCACCGCGTGCTCGCTCGGGGTCGCGGGGCCGCCCATCTGCGTCTCGCCCTGGGGATAGTATCCCTCCCGAGAGAGAGAGAACACATTGCGGGACTCGCTGAAGAAGAATCGGTCCATGATCTGCTGCCGGATCAGGTCCGCGGCCTCCCGCAGCGGCTGAACCGTGATCCCCTCCCGCGGCACCAGGAGGCAGACCGCCGCCGCGATCACGCACGCTGTCAGCATCAGCCGCCGCCGGGAGCGCCTCTCGTGGCCATCCTGGCCCATACAGTAGAGCGTCACCGCCACCGAGGGCGTCAGCCAGGGCAGAAAGCGGTTCGCGCCCCCGGCCCAGAGCGCGATCGCCGCCGCGCTGGTGAGCGCCAGGCTCAGCGGAACGCCGGACTCCTGCACCGCCACCCAGCAGGCGAGCATCAGGATCAGGCCGGCCACGCAGGCAAAGGGACGGCTGACCAGCGAGAGGGAGGGCTCGATCTCCATCAGATGTAGCCAGAGGCCCACCGCGCACTCCTGCAGCGTCCGCAGCCCGCCCATCGCCGCGAGCCAGAACAGGCCCGCCGCGCCCGCGCAGCTGAGCAGCCAGGCCCCCGCCTTGGGCCATCTGGCCCGGACACAGAGGAGCGCCGTGGCCGCCCCCGCCACGCCCAGCGCCGCGGGCCATTCCCGCGCTATTCCAAGCAGGCCGAAAAGGGCCATGGTGATGCCGGAGGCCAAACCCATGGCCAGCACTGCCCGCAGCAGGATCCGCCGCGTCTCGCTCTTTTCAGCCATCCTTGCTCCTATCCGGTTTACAGTGAAAACATGCTGATCTGGCTGGTCTCCGCCAGGTCGTGCAGCGTTCCGTGCGCGCTGAGCAGATCGATGACGCTCTGCCCCACGTGCGCGCGCTCGCGCAGATCCTCGATCGAGATGAAGGGGCCCTTCGCCCGCGCCTGCACGATCGGGATCGCGGCGCTCTCGCCCAGGCCCACCAGGGAGGTGAAGGGACAGCGGATGTTGCCGTCCTCGATCACAAATTTCTTGACCTCGCTGCGGTAGAGATCCACCGGCAGGAAGCGGATCCCGCGCATGTTCATCTCCAGCGTCAGCTCCAGGGCCGTCATCTCCTGCTTCTCCTTGGCGTTCGCCTTTTCGTCGCTCTCCCGGATGGCGCGGATCTTCTGCCGGCAGGTGTCCGGATCGATCAGCATGGTCGTCGCGTCAAAGCCGTCGCCGCGGACCGTGAAGTAGGCGCAGTAGTAGGCGGCCGGGTAGTGCAGCTTAAACCACGCCACCCGCAGCGCCATGGTCACATAGGCCACCGCGTGCCCCTTGGGGAACATGTACTTGATCTTTTTGCAGGAGTCCATGAACCAGTCCGGCACCTGGTGCTCGACCATGGCCTGCTCCATCTCCGGCTTCAGGCCCTTGCCCTTCCGGACGCTCTCCATGGTCTTGAAGGAGATCTCCGCCGGGACGCCCATGGAGATCAGGTAGTTCATGATGTCATCGCGGCAGCAGACGCATTCGGACAGCGTGGCTGTGCCGGAGGTGATCAGATCCTGGGCGTTGCCGAGCCACACGTCCGTGCCGTGGCTCAGGCCGGAGATGCGCAGCAGCTCCTCCATCGTCGAGGGCTGGGTATCGTCCAGCATGCCGCGCACGAAGCCGGTGCCGAACTCCGGCACGCCGTAGGTCCCGGTGGAGCAGAGGATCTCGTCCCGCGTCACGCCCAGGGCCTCCGGCGAGTGGAACAGGCTCCTCACGCCCCAGTCGTCCAGCGGCACGTCGCGGAAGTTGATGCCCGTCAGCTCCTCCAGCATGTGCATCATGGTCGGATCATCGTGGCCGAGGCAGTCGAGCTTGACCAGGATGTCGTGCATGGAGTTGAAGTCGAAGTGGGTCGTTGTGAAGTCGCTACCCAGGTCGTCCGCCGGGTGCTGCACGGCGGTGAACTGATTGATGTCGTACTCCTTCGGCACGACCACCATGCCGCCGGGGTGCTGGCCGGTCGTCCGCTTGACGCCCTCGCAGCCCATGGCCAGGCGCTCCTTCTCGGTGTTGCCGACCTGCACGCCCCGCTCCTCAAAGTATTTGCTCACATAGCCGTAGGCCGTCTTCTCCGCCAGCGCCGAGATCGTGCCCGCGCGGAAGACGTGGTCATGGCCGAAAAGCTCCTCCACGTAGTGGTGCGCCCGGTTCTGCTCCTCGCCGGAGAAGTTCAGGTCGATATCCGGCACCTTGTCGCCCTTGAAGCCCAGGAAGACCTCGAAGGGGATGTCGAAGCCGTCCTTGAGGAGCTTTCGGCCGCAGATCGGGCAGTCCCGGTCCGGCAGGTCGACACCCACGTGGTACTTTTTCAGGTCCACGTCGAAATAGCCCTTGTGGCACCAGATGCAGCGATAGTGCGGCGGCAGGGCGTTCACCTCGGTGATGCCGCACATTCTGGCCACCAGCGACGAGCCCACCGAGCCGCGGCTGCCCACGAGGTACCCATCCTCCAGCGACTTGCTCACCAGGCGCTCGGCGATGTTGTACAGCGTGCAGTAGCCGTAGCCCACAATGGACTTGAGCTCCTTGTCCAGCCGCGCCTGCACGATGGGCGGGAGGGGATCGCCGTACATCTCGCGGGCCGTCTCCTTCGTCATGCGGACGATGTTGTCCTCCGCGTCGTCCCACTTGGGCTGGAAGGTCTCCTTCCCCTCCGGGTGCTCCGGGAAGAGGCGGAGCTTGTCCACCATGTCCGCGATCTTCTGCGGGTTCGTGATCACCACCTCGCGGCACTTTTCCGGCCCCAGGTAGGCAAACTCCTCCAGCATCTCGTTGGTGGTCTTGAAATAGAGCGGGGGCTGCAGGTCGCAGTCGTCGTAGCCCATGCCCGCCTGGATGATCGCCCGGTTGATGGCGTTGTGGGGATCCAGGAAGTGGACGTCGCCGGTGGCGCAGACCGGCTTGCCCAGCTCCTCGCCCAGCCTGACGATGGTCCGGTTGAACTCGCGCAGCTCCTCCTCGTCCTTCGCGTCGCCGTTGCGGATCAGGAAGGCGTTGTTGCCCACCGGCTGGATCTCCAGATAGTCGTAGAAGGAGGCGATCTCCTTCAGCTCCTCCCAGCTCGCGCCGCGCACGACGGCGCGGAACAGCTCCCCGGCCTCGCAGGCACTGCCGAGGATGAGCCCCTCCCGGTGGGCAATGATCTCGCTGCGCGGGATATGGGGCCGGCGGCGAAAGTATTTCAGGTTGGAGACCGAGACCAGCTTGTTCAGATTGACCAAGCCCGCCTGGCTCCGCGCCAGGAGGATGATATGCCAGCTCTCGCCGATCGCGCCGCCGTGCAGCTGGTTGAGGTCGCGCAGGGTCCGCAGGCCCTGGGCCGCCGCGGCCTGATACATCAGCGCCAGGCACTGGGCGGTTGCGGCCGCGTCATGGACGGCCCGGTGCGCGTTCTTCAGCGAGACGCCCAGCTGTTTGCACAGGCTCCCCAGCTTGTGCGATTTCATGTCCGGATAGAGCTTGCGGGCCAGGGTCAGTGTGTCGAGCACCGGGCCCTCAAAGCTCGCACCCAGGCGGCCCAGCTCCGCCCGCAACACGGCGGCGTCGAAGGACGCGTTGTGCGCCGCGATGGGACAGTCGCCAATGAACGCCATCAGCTGCGGGATCGCGGTCTCGGCCGTCGGCTGGTTCTGCAGCGCGGCGGCGGTGATCCCGGTCAGCTGCGACACGCGCTCGGGCAGCGCGGTCTGCGGATCCACGAGCATGGAGAACCGATCCTCGATCTCGCCGCCGCGCAGGCGCACCGCGCCGATCTCGATCACGCGGCAGACCCTCGGGTTCAGGCCCGTCGTCTCGAAGTCCAGCACCACGATCGGATCGCCGAGGGGCCGGTCATCCGGCCGGAGCACGGTCTCGCGCTCGTCGATCAGGTATCCCTCGCAGCCGGGGATGAGCTTGATATCCTTTTTCTTGACCGCGTTGAACGCCGCCGGGAAGGCCTGCACCACGCCGTGGTCCGTGATCGCCACCGCGGGATGACCCCACTTGATCGCGCGCTCGATCAGCTTTTCGGCGGGGGTCAGCGCGTCCATGGCGGACATGTTGGTGTGCATATGGAGCTCGACCCGCTTCTCCGGCGCGGTGTCCTCCCGCTCCACCTTCTCCATCGGCACCATGTCCCGGATCGTGATGCACAATTCCCGGGCGAACTGGTCGTACATGCACTCCCCGCGGATCTTGACGTTCATGCCCTCCCGGATCCGCTCCACCTTCTCGTTGACGCTCTTGCGCTCCTCGTCGGTGATGGGAGGCAGATTCTCTGTGTTCCCGCGGCCGAAGCCCTTGCGGTAGCGCAGGAAGCACTTGCACAGCACCGAGGAGGTGTAATCCGTCACCGCGAAGCTGACCAGCAGCGTCTCGCCGCCGCGCAGCTCCTTCGTCTCCAGCTTGAAGATGTCGCCCTGGACGACAACCCGCCCCGCGTCCGAGGTCAGCTCCCGCATCTCCATGGGATTGTCGGCGATGGCCCGGCCCAAAATCGGCGCGCCGATCGCGTGGTCCGTCATGCCCGGCAGCGCCTCGCTGCGCTTGGGCGCGGACGGACCGGTCTTCTCCTGGCGCTTTGCGCGCTCCTCCGCGGGGGCCTTCTCTTTTCTCTTCTCCGGCTCCAGCGCGCCGTCCCCGTACCGCTCCTTGAGCTCCTTCCTGGTGATGGGCGCGGTGATCATGCGCTCGTGCTCTCGGCGCAGCTCCTCGATCCGCCGCTCCTGGTCACCTGCCACCGTCACCTCGACCCTCGTCTCGAGAGCGAAGATATCCTTGATCGCCTGCTGGAGCCTGCCGCGGACGTTCTGCTTCGCCATATAGTCCATCGAGAAGGCGTCCGGGAAGGTGAGCGTGACCAGATCGCGCTCGCACTTCCAGTCGATCTGATCCGCCCAGCCCGCGGAGGCCGGATAGTTCCGGCGCAGGAAGTCCACCAGCACCTGCTGATAGGCGGAGATGTTGCGCTTGAAGTCCTCCGCAAGCCCCGGGCTGACCACCCGCAGGGCGAGGGGCCGCCCGGTGAAGATCTTCCGCAGGAAGGCCTCCAGGCTCAGGAAGGTGGCCTCCTCCACCAGCGTCATCGAATAAAAGGTCAGGTAAATCTTGTTTTGGGAGCGTACAAAAACCACCTGCGGGTTGCTGAGCTGCCCCCGCAGGTGAGGAAACGCTTCCTCGATTTTCGCCATCAGATCTTCGTAACTCATGGGACGCCTCTGCGTGCGGACGAATCAGGCGGGCCGGTTCATCCGGGTTCGGGAAGGTCAAACGGGATTCTTGATGTAATAGCTCTCCAGGGCTTGCATGGTCTGATCGTGGTTCCAGCCCGGAAACACGTGGGGGCTGTAGAGCAGGTTGAGCATCAGCCAGTCCACGTCGGACAGGGTCTGCACCGTGGTCCACTTGCGGTAAAGGATCGAATCCTGGTAGACCTCATGTCCGTTGGTCAGGCCAAGGGCCCCGACGATCTCCTCCCGGATCAGATGGTTCCGCGCGCTCTGGTTGGCCTTGTCGCGGGCAATGCAGATGGTCGCCTTGAAGATCTCGCCGTTGGGGTGATAGGAGTAGCTGTACATGCCCCAGTTGCCTTCGACGTACTGCGGCAGAATGCTCTCCATCTCGCTGAGCTTGCAGTAGTGGATGACCATGTTGGCCTCCTCCTCGCTGTCCACCCGCACGATCCACGGCAGCTCCGGCACCCGCAGGCTGAGCTCCATGATGAAGGAGTCCACCTGCCGGATATCGGCCTTCGTGGGCGACCCGTCCAGGTAGATGCGGATGCGGTCCACCCAGCGGATCAGCTGATCCCGCGTCTCATCCTCATAGGGCGCGTTGAACGCGCACTGGCTGAAGAGGGAGACCGCCTGCCGCCAGGCCTCCTCGATGGAGTCCGGGTCGTACCGCTCCGCGCCGGCGCAGGCGGGGAGCAGGAGGAAAAAAGTCAACAGTAAACTCAGCCATCTTCTCATGATGGAGATCCCTCACTCAATAACGGTTTTTATATAGACTTTGGTCTGTTCAGACCGTGGTTTGAAGACGTTCAGGCCATTCTCGCCCGGATATCCGCCGCCAGCTCCCGCTCGATGGCGGCCGCCTGCTCGCGGGTCGGCGCGCTGACCGAGAGATAGGTCTTCAGCTTCGGCTCCGTCCCGGAGGGCCGGATCACCACGGAGCAGTTGCCCTCGAGGTGATACTTCAGCACATCGCTCTTGGGCAGGCCGTCCAGCCCCTGGCTGTAGTCCAGCGCGCGCTCCACCCGGCGGCCCGCGAAGGCCGCTGTTCCGCTGCGGAAGGAGGCCATCAGGCGCTGCATCTTCTCAAAGCCGGCGCTCCCCTCGAACTCAAAGGAGTAAAGCGTGTTGAGGCAGTAGCCGAACTCGGCGTAGAGCTCCTCCAGCCGCTGCTTGAGGCTGATCCCGCGCTGGCGGTACCAGGCGAACATCTCGCAGATCAGGAAGGCCGCGTCCACGGCGTCCTTGTCCCGAACATAGCCGCCGCTCAGATAGCCGTAGCTCTCCTCGAAGCCGAAGATATAGTCCCCCTCGCGGCCCTGCTTCTCCAGCAGGCCGATCTGCTCGCCGATGAACTTGAAGCCCGTGAGCACGTTCACCATCTTCACGCCGTACTTGGCGGCAATGCGCTCGGCCATGTCGATGGTCACGATGGTCTTGACCGCCACAGGGTGCGCGGGCATGGTGCCGTTCGCGGTGCGGCGGGCGCAGATATAGTCCAACAGGAGCATGCCTGTCTCGTTGCCGCTGAGCAGCACGTACTCGCCCCGCTCGTCCTTCACCGCGATGCCGCAGCGGTCGCAGTCCGGGTCGGTGGCGAGGAGCAGATCCGCCTGCTCCTTCCGCGCGTACTCCATCCCCAGGGCCATGGCCTCGCGGATCTCCGGGTTCGGATAGGGGCAGGTCGGGAAGTGGCCGTCCGGCTGCTCCTGCTCCCGGACCACCGTCACGTTCGTGAAGCCGCTCTCCCGGAGCGTGCGCAGCACCGGCTTGAGTCCGGTGCCGTTCAGCGGCGTGTAGACGATGGCGACGTCCCGGTCGAGCTGCTCGCCCGGCGCCAGCATGCTCTGCTTCTTGACCTCCTCCACGAAGGAGGTATAGACCTCCTCGCCGATCCAGCGGATCGCGCCGGAGGCTAAGCCCTGGTCGAAGTCCCCGGCCTTCACATCCTCAAAGAGGTCGAGCCGCTCGATCTCGGCGAGGATGACCGCCGCGGCCTCCGTGGTGATCTGGCAGCCATCCGCCCCGTAGACCTTGTAGCCGTTGTACTTGGACGGATTGTGGGAGGCGGTCACCATGATGCCCGCCGCGCAGTTCAGCGCCCGCACCGCCCAGGAGAGGCAGGGCGTCGGCATGAGCTGCGGATAGATCCAGACCTCGATCCCGTTGGCCGCGAAGATCGCCGCGGCGGTCTTGGAGAAGAGATCCGAATTGATCCGGCTGTCATAGCTGACCGCGATCCGGCGCTTATCCGGCGGGAAATGCCCGCAGACATAGTTCGCCAGGCCCTGGGACGCCTTCCCGACCGTGTGCAGGTTCATCCGGTTGGTGCCCGCGCCGATCACGCCCCGCAGGCCGCCGGTGCCGAAGGCCAGATCCCGATAGAAGGCGTCCTCGATGGCCGCCTCGTTCCCGGCCATGGCCTGCAGCTCGCCCTGAAGGGACGCGTCCGCCCGCGCCAGCCAGCGCTGATACTCCTGTTGATAGCTCATTCTGATTCACTCCATTGCTTCTTCTCTTGGCGGTACGACGGCGGCGTCAGGAGATGGCGAGCGACTCGGTCATCTCCGTCTCGTGGACCTTCTCGAGATCCTCCAGCCCGCCGATCTCCACAAAAGCATCCTTGACCAGGGCAAAGTCCATCATGAACGCGCCCGGGAGCGAGACCTCAATGGCCTCCTCCTCGCCGTACAGCGTCATGCTGATATGAACCTCATCCAGCGCCGTGAAGGTGCCGGCCTCCTTCGCGATGCGCTCCAGCTGCGCCAGGAACGGGAGGCTGTTCTTGCCGAAGCGGATCAGCACCTCCTCATAGACCCCGCCCTCCAGCGTCTCCCGGGTGGCGTCCTGGTCGGTCAGGCTGAATTCATAGGTGTTCACCGCGCTGCCGTCCTGGATCCGGAAGGATACGCCCCGGATGTTCTGGTACTTTGGTCCGCTGTAGGTGATCCACAGCCGCAGCAGCGTATAGCGCTCGTCCTCCTGCCTGCTGTTGGCGATGATGTCGAAATAGGTATAGGAGTAATAGTCCGCCAGCTCGTTGGGATGCGAGAAGGCCAGATCCGCCACATCCAGGCGGCTCTCGATAAACGCGAGGCCGCGCTCCTCGTCGACGTTGATCTCCATGGTCGCCTCTTGCGCCTTCACATAGCTGAAGTCCCGCGCCTCCGCGCCGGCCCCCGCCGGGAGCAGCGCGAGGCACAGCGCCAGCGCCAGCGCGGCACGCCAAATCCTGCCCTTGACCACGCCCGTCACACTCCCGTCGCTTTCAGATACCGCAGATTCTCCCGGATGAAGTCCGTGCGCTGGCGCACGCAGTCCACCGAGCGCAGGGGATCCTCAGGCGTGTGGAAAACATAGTCCGTCAGGCGATCGAGGTCCGTCGCCGCCACGTGGAGCCGGGTGTCGGAGGAGGCGTAGTAGATATACACCTTGCCGTCCCCGTCCACGATCGCGCCGTTTGTAAAGACCACGTTGCTGACGTCCCCGACCCGCTCGCCGCCGTAGGGCGCGATCAGGAACCCGCCCGGCTGGGCGATCACCCTGGCCGGATCGTCCAGCGCGGTCGCGAAGGCGTAGACGACATAGCGCAGCCCCGCCGCGGTGTTCCGCACGCCGTGGGCGATATGGATCCAGCCCTTGTCGGTGCGGATCGGCACCGCGCCCGCGCCGTTTTTGGACTCCGTGATCGTGTGGTACCTGCGCAGGCTCGTCATCCGCTCCTCGTCGATCACGGCGTGGGTGATGTCCCGGCAGAGGCCGAAGCCGATGCCGCCGCCCGAGCCCGTCTCGATAAAGTCGTCCATCGGGCGGGTGTAGAACGCGTACTGGCCGTCCACAAAGGCGGGCAGCAGGCAAACGTTGCGCTGCTGCGGGGACCGCAGGGTCTTCAGGTTGGGCAGCCGCTCCCAGGTTTTCAGATCCTTCGTGCGGACGATGCCGGCCGCCGCCACCGCCGCGGAGAGGTCGCCTGTGGTGGTGTCCTTACTCTCCGAGCAGAAGACGCCATAGATCCAGCCGTCCTCGTGCTGCGTGAGGCGCATGTCGTAGACGTTGGTCTCCTCCGGGCAGGTGTCCGGCAGCAGCACCGGCTCATTCCAGAAGCGGAAGCCCTCCGTCGGCGAGTCCGACTGGGCGACGGCGAAGAAGCTCTTCCGGTCATAGCCCTCCACCCGGGCGACCAGAGTGTATTTCCCGTCCAGCAGCAGGGCCCCGGAGTTGAAGACCGCGTTGACGCCCAGGCGCTGCATCATGTAGGGGTTCGTCGCCGGGTTCGGGTCGTACATCCAGAAGGGCGGGATATGCTCCCGGGTCAGCACCGGGTAGACATAGCGGTCATAGATGCCGTTGTACCGGCTGTCGTCCACCCGGTTCGGGCGATGGATCAGCGCCTCATAGGCGCCTGTCAGCTCAGCGAATGTGCGCATTTCAGCTTACTCTCCCTCGGTGGCATCGGTGGTCTCAGTTTCCTCGGTGGCCTCGGCAGCCTCGGAGGTCTCGGCGTCCTCGGTCATCTGCGTCCAGCGCAGGGTGTTCAGGACCTCCTCGCAGACCTGCAGCTTGTCCGCCGTGGTGACGGTGGAGGTGATGATGTAGGTGCCGGTCTCCGTCTCCACGAACAACTGCCACTGGGTCAGCTCCAGGACGAGCCCTTCATACTCCTCCCCGAGCCCCGAATAATCCAGCGTATAGCTGTAGGTCATGGACATCGCCGGCTTTCCGTCCAGCTCCGTCTTGTGGGCATCCAGGATCGTCGGCTCCGTGGCCGTGAGCCCTTGCTCCTTCATGCCGCTCACGATGCCGGCCGCATAGGTGAGCGCGTAGCTCTCCACCTCCGCGTCCGTGGTAGTCCCAAGTCCCATCACCTGGTCGACCCAGACAAATTTCATGTTGGTCGACTGATCCTCATCCACCAGATAGGCGGGGTAGAGCGTCATGAAGACCGCGCCGGACGCAAACTCTCCAGCCTCTCCAGGCATATTCTCATCGATGGTCAGCGTGAAGGGGCCAAAGGTGATCTCCTGAACCTCCGCAAAGGCAGTCGAAGCCATCAGCAGGGCCAGCGCCGCGATCAGAGCAATGATTCTTTTCATCTTTTTTCTCCTGTTTTTCTTTATCGCCGGGTTTTACAGCAGGTTCCGCCGGATGACCTCAAAGCACATCCGTCCGTTATGGTAGGGGCATTTCCAGGGCTCGACGACCGGCTTTCCGGTCGGCGTGCCGTCCTCTCTCAGAGACCAGTGCCACTCTCCGCAGCGCCGGTCGATCAGGCGGTCGCGGATGTAGTCCCACTGGCTGCGGGCCGCGTCCAGATAGGCCTGCTCGCCGGTGTGGGCGTAGGCGTTCTGGAAGCCCAGCAGCGCCTCCGCCTGCACCCACCAGACGCGGGTGGTGTCAATTTTCCCCCGCTCCATCTCGGCTGAGAAGCCGTTGCCGGGGGTGTAGGCCAGCTTCAGCGTCTCGGCCGCCATTGCCAGCAGCAGCGGCCGGATCCGGGCCGTCAGCGCCTC
This sequence comes from uncultured Clostridia bacterium, assembly GCA_947165425.1. Lineage (GTDB taxonomy): Bacteria > Bacillota > Clostridia > Christensenellales > Aristaeellaceae > RUG11272. The sequence continues at coordinate 40,494 of CAMVAJ010000010.1, read as the reverse complement.
GTCGCCCAGGACGTCCAGCGTGTGATCCGCCAGCCAGGAGGTCTCGATATCGTGGCCGAAGGAGTGCAGATCGATCAGCGTATGCCAGTCCGCGTCGAAGAAAACCTCCTGCCGCCGCTTCTCTGGGTTCCAGATCTTCGTCTCGAGGGTCTCCATGATCTCATAGAGCCTGGCGCGCACCCGCGGGTCGTGCCCCGCCTCGTACAGGCCGGTATAGCCCTCCATCACATGCAGGAGCGTATTCATGGTCCGGGAGGCCATGACGCCGTTCTCGGAGAGCTTTTCGTTGCTCATGGGCTTCCAGTCGGCGGTCTGCGCCTCGAGATAGCCGCCCGCGTCGCGGCATTTGGTCTCGATGACCTCCATCAGGCCGTAGGCCTTCTCCAGCGCGGCCGCGCTTCCGCTGGCCCGATGGTAGGCCGAGAGCGCGTACACCGCGAAGGCCTGGTTGTAGGTGTGCTTCGTGCCGTCAAAGACGGTGCCGTCCGCGTTCATCGACCAGTAGACGCCGCCGTTGGCCGGGTCGAGCATGGTCAGCAGCGCCTCGTAGGCGTGCCTGGCCTCCGCCAGCAGGGAGGCGTCCCCCAGCGCGAGATACGCGGAGGAGAAAAACCAGAGGATGCGGCTGTTGAGGATGCAGCCGCGCTCCGCCGCCGCGTCGCGCTTCAAATCATAGCCCACATAGCCGATATATCCGCCCCGCTCGTCGTCCCGCAGGGATTTCCAGAAGGGAATCAGATCGCCGACCAGGTGGGCGCGGATCTGTTCAACTCGCTCCGACATGCGCACCCTCCTCAAAGCCTTGTATAGAGTTCGTCGATGGATTTGCGCTGCGTATGCCTCGGGGAGGGGCCGCCCTTCTCCGGGGACGGATAGCCCAGCGGCATCAGCAGCACCGGGAACTCCTCCTCGGGCAGCCCAAAGGCCTCCTTGACCTTCGTGGGCGGATAGTACCCCACCCAGCAGGTGCCCAGCCCGAGCTCCGTCGCCATCAGCATCATGTGCGTCGCGGCGATCGCGCAGTCCACCTCGCCCAGCCGGACGTCCGGCTCAAAGGCGTTGGTCCACTCCTCGGCGTGGTTGACCGTGATCATCAGCACCACCGGCGCGTTGAAGGCGCAGCGCGTCAGATCCCGGATTTTCGCCAGGGCCTCCTCGCTCTGGAGCACATAGCCGTGCCAGGGCTGCTGGTTCTTGGCGGTGGGGGCGATCCGGCCCGCCTCGAGAATGCGCGCGAGCTTCTCCTCCTCCACGGGGTCCGGCAGGAAATCGCGGGCGGAATAGCGTGCGCTCATCAGCTCCATCAGGGTCATTTTCATCCCTCCGTTGTCTGGGGTTTCAGCTGAAGAAGATCAGCCGGTAGGAGAAAAGCACCAGCGCCATCAGCAGGATCGAGTCGAGCCGGTCCAGCATGCCGCCGTGGCCGGGGAACAGATTGGAGAAATCCTTGATGCCGCAGTGGCGCTTGACCAGCGAGGCCATCAGATCGCCGATCTGGGAGGCCGCCCCGCCGACGATGCCGAGCACGATGCAGTCGATCCAGCCGGGCAGCGTGGTGGTAGGCGCGCAGATCCAGCCCGCGACCATCCGCACGATCACTGCCGCGAGGATCGAGCCGATCATGCCGCCGATGGCGCCGGACCAGGTCTTGTTCGGGCTGACCGCCGGGCAGAACTTGCGCCCGCCCACGAAGCTCCCGACGAAATAGGCGAAGGTATCCCCCAGCACCGGCACGGTGATCAGCAGCGCGATCAGCGTCCGCTGCACGGACAGCGGCGAGACCAGCGACAGCGAGATGACCGCGAGGCCCGGGAGCACGACCCAGTACAGCGGCAGGAGGCTCATCAGCGCGTCCTCCAGCCGGGGCTCGTCCCGGAAGATCACGCAGGCCACCGTGATGATGCTCGCGCCGATCAGGATCGGCACCACCACGCTGGCCCCGAAAAGCAGCGCCAGCGGGATGCTGGCGATCATTGCGAGCCACGTGGGCCACGAGACCGCCCGGTGCCCGGCCCGGTCGAGGGCCTGATACTCCTCGTGGAGCGATATGCAGAAAACAATGATGGCGCTCACCGCGAAAACCGTGCCGCCGAAATAGATCAGCAGGCACGCCGCGAGGCCCAGCACCACCCCTGTGATGATCCGCTGCGACAACCGCTCCTCCTCCTTTGTCCCGAGCCCGGAATGGGTTCATCGTTTCATTTGTATCATGTCAGGCAGTTTACGCCTGCGCGTTCCGGCCGCCGAAGCGCCGATCCCGCGCCGCGTAGACCTGCAGCGCCCGGTCGTAGCTGGCCACCGAAAAGTCCGGCCACAGCTCCTCCGGGAACACGAATTCCGCGTAGGCGCACTGCCACAGCAGGAAGTTCGACAGCCGCATCTCCCCGCTGGTGCGGATCAGCAGATCCACGTCCGGCTGGCCCGCCGTCCACAGCTCCGCGGCCAGGCGGTCCTCGTCGATCTCCTCCGGGCGGAGCTCCCCGGCCGCGGCGCGCTGCGCCAGGGCGCGGGCCGCCCGGACCAGCTCGGCCCGGCCGCCGTAGTTGATCGCGATGTTCAGGCGCAGGCCGTCGTTATGGCGGGTGCGGTCCTCCGCATTCAACAGCGTGGCGCGCTGCTTCTCCGGCAGGCCGGACTTGTCGCCCAGGATCGTGATGCGCACGTGCTTCTCGTCCAGCTCGTCGATCTCGGACGCGAAATAGTCCAGGATCAGCTGCATCAGGGCCGCCACCTCATCCGGCGATCTGCGCCAGTTCTCCGTGGAGAAGGCGTAGAGCGAGAGCGCCTCGATCTTCAGGTCGTCCGTGTGCCGGATGATCTCCCGGAGGTTCTCCGTCCCCTGTCGGTGCCCGAGGGCGACCGCCAGCTTGTGCGCCTTGGCCCAGCGGCCGTTGCCGTCCATGATGATGCCCACATGGCGCGGCAGGCGCGCGAAATCACTTCTCTCCACGCTCGGCCTCCTCTGTCGGGTTTCGGGGCGCGCCGTCCAGAAAACGCGCGGCCGTCCACTCGTCGTCCCTCACGCGGACCAGCCGCAGCGTCCCCTCCGCGCGCTCGCCGCGGGGATCGTGCGTCACGCGCACCGGTGGCACCTCGCCGCCCTGCGCCCGCCAGATCCGCTCCGCCTCATGCAGCGGCATGCCCAAAAGAAGCGCTGGGTTCAAACCTCCATGATCTCCTTTTCCTTCGCCGCGCAGACCGAGTCCACGTCCTTGATGGCCTTGTCCGTCAGCTTCTGCATGTCTTCCTCGGCCTTGCGCTGGTCGTCCTCGGTGATCTCGCTGGCCTTCTTCAGCTTCTTGATCTGCTCGATGGCGTCGCGGCGGATGGAGCGGACCGCCACCTTGGCGTCCTCCGCCTCCTTGCGGGCCTGCTTGACCAGGTCCTTTCTGCGCTCCTCACTCGGCACCGGGAAAACCAGCCGGATCACCTTGCCGTCGTCGGTGGGGTTGATGCCCAGCTCGCTGGCCTGGATCGCCTTTTCAATGGGCTTGAGCAGGCTGCTGTCCCAGGGGCTGATCACCAAGAGGCGCGGCTCGGGGGACGAGACGCCGCCCACCTGGGTGATCGGGGTCGGGGAGCCGTAGTAGTCCACCGTAATCCGGTCCAGCACCTGCGGATTGGCGCGCCCGGCGCGCAGGGCCTGCATGTCGCGCTCGTAGACGCCGACCGACTTGCCCATCTTATCCTTGGCGGTATCCATGATTTCTTTTACAGTCATTGCTGTCAGCCTCCTTTGTCTCGGGTTGGATCGAAAACCGATGTCTCATTGTACCGCTTTTGGCGCGTTTAGGCAAGAATGAGTTTTTCCCGCGGGCGCAGGCGGGCGGCGGAGTTTGTCTTTGTCCAGCATAATATCCGTTTTGTTCATATTCGTCCATTCGAGAGTTGTTAAGAGATTGTGTTACTTTGTGATAACTTGATGAAAAAATCCTCCAGTCTATTGCCAAAAGATACAAAATGCCTTATACTTTGTATCACACGAGCGGACAGCTTCTGTCCGATCTATCCATAAACGGGATACTATAAAAGGAGGAATTCTGCATGAATCGCAAGTTTACTGCGCTGGTCGCGCTGGTACTCGCGCTGTCCATGCTTTTCAGCATGGCCTTCGCCTCTTCCGAAGTCAAAGTCCGGAAGGTCACCCGCATCCCGGCTGAGGCCCCCGCTGAGGAGGGCGCCGAGGAGGGTGCCGCCGAGGCTGCGACAGAGGAAGCCGCTGGCCCCTTCGCCTACATTATGTATGCGGACGCCGCCTGGGCCAAGCAGTACTGGGGCACCGACGCTGAGGGCGTCACCGCCTCCAACGCGGCGGTCACCGGCGCGGGCGAGTATACCGTCGGCCTGACCTTTGACGGCGCGGCGGAAGGCCTGGCCTTCGCGGCCCTGGGCATCCAGGACGGCGAGACCGCGCTGCCGAACTACACCATCGAGGTCAAGGCCATCCGTGTCAACGGCGCGGACGTCGCCTTCACCAAGGGCTATACTTCCTCCGACGACGGCGTCGTCACCCGCATGAACCTCTACAACGAGTGGGTGACCGAGCTGCCCGCCGACGCCCGCTCCTTTGACGGAAGCCTGGAGGGCGCCGCCCCCATCGCCGTCAACAAGGACGACTTCGCCTCCGTGGAGACCGTCGAGATCGACTTCGTGCTCCATCAGTACGCGCAGGACGTCGCCTACCTCATGTATGCCGACAGCGCCTGGGCCAACCAGTACTGGGGCGGCGACGCGCCCGAGGGCGTGACCGCCAAGAACGCGGTGGTCGAGGGCTTCGGCGACTACTCCGTCGGCCTTGAGTTCGCCACCCCCGCCGAGGGTCTGGCCTTCGCCGCGCTGGGCCTGACCACCGGTGAGAAGACCTATCCCGGCGCCTATCTGAAGATCAACGCGATCCGGGTCAACGGCGCGGACGTGGCCTTCACCAAGGGCTACACCTCCTCCGACGACCAGATCTGCACCCGCATGAACATCTACAACGAGTGGGTCACCGACCTGCCCGAGGACGCGCACTCCTTCGACGGCACCGTGGAGGGCGCCTCCCCCATCATCGTCAGCAAGGACGACTTCGCCTCCGTCACCTCCGTGGAGGTTGACTTCAGCCTCATGCCCGTGACCGACACCGCCTACATCATGTACGCCGACGCCGGCTGGGTCAAGCAGTACTGGTTCGCGGACGCCGAGGGCGTGACCCCGACCAACGCCACCGTCGACGGCCCCGGCACCTACACCGTGGGTCTGGCCTTCGACACCCCCGCTGAGGGCCTGGCCTTCATGGCGGTCGGCATCGTCAACGGCGAGAAGACCTTCGGCGGCTACTTCATCGACGTGACCGATGTCAAGGTCAACGGCGAGTCCATCGCGGTCGGCAAGGGCTACACCTCCTCCGACGATCAGATCTGCACCCGCGAGAACCTCTACAACGAGTGGGTCGCCGAGCTGCCCAAGGACGCCCGCCGCGCCGACGGCGACCTCGAGGGCGCTGCCCCCATCGTCGTGGATAAGGAAGCCTTCGCCTCCGTCTCCACCGTCGAGGTCACCTTCAACTACATCTATGGCAAGGCCCCCGAGAAGAACGAGGACGCGCCCCTGACCGAGGACGAGGCCAAGGAGCTCATGGCCAACGGCTTCAACGCCTACATCGGCGTCCAGGGCAAAGACACCTATGTCTTCCGCAATGCCTGGAACGACAACTACGGCATGAACGACGAGGAGCACCCCTACTTCTACCGCCTGACCGGCTGGGATGCCGACAACAACGCGGTAGACTACGGCGGCACCTTCGAGGATGCTGAGATCAAGGCCAACGGCGACTACACCGTCAGCCTGACCACCGGTGAGATGGGCTTCGGCTCCACCCAGGCCTTCAACCTCCTCTTCGTCTCCACCAACATCCCCTCCAAGCTGGTCAAGGACGGCTTCCTGACCATTGACAACGTCCGCGTGAAGGTCGGCGACGCCGCCACCAAGGAGCTGACCCACGTCAACACCTCCGGCGACTATGTGCAGATCTCCCTGATCGACACATATAACATTGGCGAAGCCGAGTTCGGCTACACCGTGCCCGGCGCCGGCCAGTCCATTGCCATCACCTTCACCGTGGCGGGCATGCCCGAATAAAAATCCACATTCTCTGTTTTTGCGGCGGCGTCAGCTCCATGCGAACCGACGCCGCCGCTCTTCCAGTTCAGGCTGGCCTCCGGACGGATGGTGGCCGCCGTGCTGTGGACCGATTTTTGTTAGGAGTGATTCTATGCAGGCTTCCGCTAAGCCTGTCCGCATGGCAGAGGAGCCGCAGAGCGTTGCGCAGCGCATCCCGCTCTGGATCTATCGCATCGTCGCGCTGGTGGCTGGCATGGCGCTCTTCTTCCCGCCGGTCAACCCGGGCCGCGTCAGCGAGAAAATCAATTCCGCCGCCAGTCTGTTCACGACCGGCATCAGCTACTCCACCATCACCAACAGCATGGGCCGCATCCTGCGCTCCCAGTGGATTCAGGACAAGGACATCACCCTGCTGATGGTGTCCTGCGTCATTCTGATGCTGGGCGTCCTGTTCTGCGCCGCAGGCGCCTGCATGAGCCTGGGCAACCGCCGCATGCGCCGGACAGGCATGCTGCTGCCCCTCGTGGGCGCCCCGGTCATGGGCGTCGGCCTCTTCATGATCTATCGGGTGTACACGAGCATCGCCGCCCACGCGGAGGAAGTCGGCAAGGCCAGCACCGTGCTGCCCATCCTGCCCACCGGCTTTACCGTGTTCGTCATCTTCGCGGCGCTGCTCTTCTGCACCGCGCTGATCGCCTTCCTGTCCACGCGGGTGCAGGCGGACGACGAGAAGATGAACATGGACGAGAAGTACCGGCTCTTCCTGATGATGCTGCCGGTCATCCTCCTCTCCTTCATCTTCGCCTACCTCCCCATCTGGGGCTGGCGCTTCGCCTTCTTTGACTACAAGCCCGGCGGCACCATCGGCCCGGACAACTTCGTGGGCTTCAAGTGGTTCGGCTCGCTGTTCAACGATCCGGCCACTGTGCGCGACCTGGTGCGCGTGCTGCGGAACACGCTGATCATGTCCGGCCTGGGCATCGCGACCTCCTGGCTGCCGATCGCCTTCGCCGTGCTGCTGGCAGAGATCCGCTCCACCAAGTTCCAGCGCGTCGTGCAGACCCTCACCACGATCCCGAACTTCATCTCCTGGGTTCTGGTGTACGCCATCGCCATCTGCATTTTCTCCACGGACGGCTTCATCAACAGCTTCCTGACGAACGTCATGCATGTGGAGGGTGCGAACACCAACTACCTGCAGATCGCGGACCACACCTGGCTCAAGATGCTCCTCTGGGGCACCTGGAAGGGCGTGGGCTGGAGCGCCATCGTCTACATCGCGGGCATCGCCGGCATTGACCAGCAGCTCTACGAGGCCGCCCGCGTGGACGGCGCGAACCGCTTCCGCTGCATCTGGCACATCACCATCCCCGGCCTGATGCCCACCTACATGGTCATGCTCCTGATGAGCGTCGCGGGCATCCTCTCCAACGGCATGGAGCAGTACCTGGTCTTCGAGAACGCGATGAACAAGGACGTCATCGAGGTGCTGGACCTCTACGTATACCACATCGGTATCGGCCAGAACCAGATCCCGCTCTCCACCGTGGTCGGCATCTCCAAGTCCCTGATCGGCGTGACGCTGCTCTTCGCGGCGAACGGCATCTCCAAGGCCATTCGCGGCGAGAGCATCATATGATGGGAGGCGCAGCACATGAGCAAAAAAGATATTGCGGCGACCATGCATATCAAGCGCAGCGCCGGAGACTGGATCTTCGACATCGCGGTCATCATCCTCTTCTCCGTTTTCACCTTCATCTGCATCTTCCCCTTCTACTATCTGCTGATCAACACCATCTCCGACAACGACCTGGTGACCAGCGGCAAGGTCAACTTTATCCCGCTGCTGAAAAACGCGGCCGGCGACGGCGTCTTCGGCGTTCAGATCAACAACTACCTCGCCCTGCGGAACGTGCAGGATCTGGGCTCCTCGGTGCTGGTCACCGTCGCCCGCACGATCATCGGCACGGCCCTGATGGTAATCACCTCCGCCTGGGCCGGCTACCTGGTCACGAAGCAGAAGATGTGGAAGCGCTCCTTCTGGTACCGTTTCCTGGTCATCACCATGTACTTCAACGCCGGCCTGGTGCCGTGGTACATGAACATGCTGATGATGGGCTTGACGGACAACTTCCTGGCCTACATCATCCCCGGCATGGTGGCCCCCTACAACATCATTCTGGTCAAAACCTACATTGAGTCCATCCCCGCCTCCCTGGAGGAGAGCGCCATCATCGACGGCGCCGGCACCACAAAGGTCTGGCTGAAGATCATTCTGCCCCTGTCCGTGCCGATTCTCGCCACCATCGCCATCTTCGGCGCGGTGGGCAACTGGAACTCCTTCCAGGACTCCCTGCTGCTGATGAACAACTCCCCCGAGCTGTACACTCTGCAGCACCGCCTGTACATCTACCTGAACTCCTCCTCCAACCTGGGCGCGATGATGAGCCAGGGCGGCACGGTGAGCGAGCAGGCGGCGGCCAGCATGCTGAACCAGCGGGTCATCCAGTACACGGTCTCCATGGTCAGCATCATCCCGATTCTGTTGGTCTATCCCTTCATGCAGCGCTTCTTCGTCAAGGGCATCATGCTTGGCGCGGTGAAGGGTTGATGAGTATCGTTTTCCCATCGTGACGCAAAAGGAGGACAAACGCATGAAAAAACTGTGGGCGCTTCTGCTCTCACTGGCCCTGCTCATGACCACCTTCGCCGGCTTCACCGCCGCGGCCGCCGAGGGCGAGGACGACATCGTCGCCAAGCTCGAGGAGATCGGCGTCTATGACGGCGAGCCCATCACCCTGAACGTCTACAGCCAGCTGGCCAACTACTCTGGTATCCAGGGCCACTGGAGCGCCGATCTGCTGCTGGATAAGTTCAACGTCCGCATCAACATCATCCCCGACTCCGACGGCACCTACGCCACCCGCATGGAGAGCGGCAACCTGGGCGACATCGTGGTCTGGGGTTCCGACGGCGACCAGTATCAGTCCGCCGTGAACAACGGCCTGCTGCTGGACTGGGAGGAGGACGGCCTCTGCGAGGAGTACGCCCCCTATGTCTGGCAGAACTATCAGATGGCCCTGGAGGCCAACCGCGCCAAGAACTCCGACGGCAAAATCCACGGCTTCGGCCACAACGTGGCGCTGAAGGCCGGCAGCCATGAGAACTTCTTCTACACCTGGGACATCCGCTGGGATCTGTACGACCAGTTGGGCCGCCCCGAGGTCAAGAATCTCGACGATCTGGCGGATCTGTTCGCCAAGATGAAGGAGATCTGCCCCAAGGACGAGAACGGCAACGACACCTACGCGGTCTCCGTCTGGCCCGACTGGGACGGCAACATGGTCATGTATGTCAAGGCCCTGGCCACCGCCTACTATGGCTGGGACGAGTTTGAGCTGGGCCTGATCAGCACCGAGACCGGCGAGTTCCAGGGCTGCCTGCAGGAAGACGGCATGTACATCGAGATGCTGCGCTTCTTCAACAAGCTCTACCGCATGGGCCTGCTGGATCCCAACTCCGCGAGCCAGACATACTCCACCATGGGTGAGAAGGTCAAGGCCGGCGGCACCTTCTGGTCCATCTTCAACTATGCCGGCTCCTCCATCTTCAACACCAAGGAGCACCTGGAGCAGGGCAAGTATATGTACACCTTCGTGCCGGAGGAGGCCACGCCCATCGCCTACGGCCTGTCCATGACCGGCGGCAACCGCATCTGGTCCATCGGCGCGGACGCCGAGTACCCCGAGCTCTGCCTGGCCGTGATTGACTATCTGGCCAGCCCGGAGGGCAGCCTCGTCATGTGGTACGGCCCCAAGGGCCTGACCTGGGACTACAACGAGGAGGGCGGCGCGTACTTCACCGAGCTGGGCCTCAAGACCAGCGTGGATCCCTCCTACGACATGAGCGGCACCACCCTGATCGGCCCCCGCACCGGCAAGGAGTATCCCCAGAGCGGCACCTACAACGACGGCGCGCTCCAGATCAACAACACCACCCTGACCTCCAGCCAGCTCAACCCCGACAGCAAGCTCCAGGAGACCCTGGACAAGGCGGGCTGGGTCAGCGTGCTCAGCGCCGACCTGATGCCCATCCAGAAGGCCTGGTGCGAGTGGTCCGGCGCGGCGGACACCCAGCAGTATCTTGAGAACCATCCCTACAAGGTCATGCTCGACAAGGGCACCTACGCCCCGGCCACCCGCGACGGCGACCTGGACAAGAAGTGGAGCCAGATCCAGACCGCGGTCAAGACCTGGTCCTGGCGCGCCATCTACGCCGAGAACGAGGGCGCCTTCGAGGGCATGATCAAGCAGATGATCCAGCAGGCCAACTCCTACGGCTATGCCGACTGCGTCAAGTGGTGCGAGGAGCAGGCCGCGCTGTGCTGGGCCGCCCAGCAGGCTCAGGCCGCGATCGTCGGCGAGTAATCCATCCCGTTTTCACCCAACGCCCTCCCTCCCCACCGGGTGGGAGGGCTCCTTTCAAGCCAAGCCGCAAAGGAGGAAATCCACCGCATGAAGAAGCTGATGCTCGCCCTTGTGTGTCTGACCGTCCTGAGCCTCGCCTGCACGGCGCTGGCCGAGGACGCCGCCGAGCCGACCGCCCTGGAGATCACCCGGCTGATGGGCAACGGCGTCAATCTGGGCAACACCTTCGAGGCCTGCAACAACGGCAAGCTCGGCGGCTGCACCACCGAGGACGCCACCTTCTATGAGACCATGTGGGGCCAGCCGGTCACCACCCGCGAGATGATCCACGGCATGAAGGAGGCGGGCTTTGACTCCATCCGCATTCCGGTCGCCTGGATGACCAACGCGACCCATCTGAACACCGGCGACTATACCATCGGCGCCTTCTATCTGGACCGCGTCGAGGAGGTCGTCTCCTGGGCCCTCGACGAGGGCATGTACGTCGTCCTCAACGACCACTGGGACGGCGGCTGGTACGGCATGTTCGGCTCCGAGAGCAAGGAGACCCGGAACCTGGCCATGGAGGCCTACAAGGGTATGTGGTCCCAGATCGCGGAGCGCTTCGCCAAGTACGACGCCCACCTGATCTTCGAGGGCGCGAACGAGGAGATCGGCGCGCGCTTCGACGAGGACTCCCCTCTCTACTGCCAGGACTCCGTCGTGTCCTATCTGAACGACAACCAGCGCTATGAGCTGGCCAACCAGGTCAACCAGGCCTTCGTGGACACGATCCGCGCCGCCGGCGGCCACAACGCCGAGCGCTTCCTGCTGATCCCGGGCTACGGCACCAACATCGCACAGACCTGCGATCCGCGCTTCAAGATGCCCACCGACACCGCCAAGGACAAGCTCCTGATCTCCGTGCACTGCTACAGCCCCACATCATACTGTCTCTCCTCTTCCGCCAGTGCGGCATCTCCATGGGGCACCTCGGGCGACTATGAATCCCTGGAGAAAGAAATGAAGATGATGACTAAGTTTGTAGCTCAGGGCTATGGCGTCATCATCGGCGAATACGGCGCACTTCCCGGCGCAGACGGCATTATGAAGGATAATGCGGTTGCATATCACCGCTATTTCCTTGATCTGTGCGACTACTACGACTACTGCCCTGTTCTATGGGATTGCTCCGGCTTCTATATCCGCAAGAGTTTAGCGATCACCAACCCTGATATGGCCGCGCTCTATGACACCCGCCGTCAGGCAAATGAAGGGGATCTCGAAGCCGTAAAAGCCGCCGCCAAAGCCTCTATGGAAACCGACGTTGCGGCCGCTCCGACCACTTTCCGCACAGACGCAGTGGCAGTCACTGACGATACCTGCTTGGCATGGATCATGTGGAATGCCGGAGACTACAGCATCACCTACTCCGTGGGCGATACCTACAATGCAGATTCCATCACCCCCGGTCTTGTCACCAAAGATGCACTGATTGAAGGCGAAGGCACCTACACGGTGGGATTGGATTTCACTGGTACTGCTGCTGGTTTCTCAAACAACGTTGCTTTCTCTGCTGTTGGTATTACAAACGGTGAGCTTTTACATCCCGGTTGGGCAATGCATATTACTGAAGTTAAGATCAACGGCGAGCCCTACAAGCTCTCCGGCCGCCCCTACACCACCTCCGACGACGGCAAGTGCACCCGCATGAACCTCTTCAACGAGTGGGTCACCGATCCCATGTCCGTGGCCTCCGCCCGCGTGCTCTACGGCCCGAACATCGGCATCTCCGCCCAGGTGCTCAACCGCAACGACGCCGTGATGTCCCATGTCGAGACCATCGAGGTCACCTTCGTCTACGGCCCCAAGAAGTAATCCAATTTCCAAAAACAAGCGGTCCCCCGGAGCCTTGCTCCGGGGGATTTTGCATGCTGTTTTTCTGATCAGATCTCCATCCGGGTCTGCTCGGTCCCGTCGCCCTCCAGCTCGGCGCCGGGCATCTCCCGCTTCATATACTGCCAGGCGGCCGGGGTGCAGATCCGGCCCCGGGGCGTCCGCATGATGAAGCCCAGCTGCATCAGATAGGGCTCGTAGACGCTCTCGATGGTGCCCGCGTCCTCGCCGGTGGAGGCCGCCAGCGTGTCCAGGCCCACCGGCCCGCCGCCGAATTTGTCCATCATCGCGGCCAGCATCGCCCGGTCCGTCTTGTCCAGGCCGAGGCTGTCCACGCCGTTCATCACCAGGGCCTCGTCCGCCATCTGGGCGCTGAGCACGCCCTCGTTGCGCACGTCGGCGTAGTCCCGAGCGCGGCGCAGCATCCGGTTCGCGATGCGCGGCGTGCCGCGGCTCCGCTTGGCGATCTCCAGCAGGCCCTCCGGCTCCGCCTTCTTGACCTTCAGCAGGTCGCTGGAGCGCCGGACGATGCTGGCCAGCTCCTCCGGCGTATACAGCTCCAGCCGGTAGATGATGCCGAAGCGGTCCCGCAGCGGCGCGGAGAGCATGCCGAATCGGGTCGTCGCTCCGATCAGCGTGAAGCGCGGCACCGGCACCCGCAGGGAGCGGGCGGTCGGCCCCTTGCCGATCATGATGTCGATGGCGAAGTCCTCCATCGCCGGGTACAGCACCTCCTCCACCGCCCGGGAGAGACGGTGGATCTCGTCGATGAAGAGCACGTCCCCCTCGGAGAGGTTGGAGAGCATGGCTGCCAGGTCGCCCGGCTTCTCAATCGCCGGGCCGGAGGTGATGCGGATGTTCTGCCCCATCTCCGCCGCCACGATGGAAGCCAGCGTGGTCTTGCCCAGGCCGGGCGGGCCGTAGAGCAGGATATGGTCCAGCGGCTCGTGCCGCTGCAGCGCCGCCTGGATATAGATGCTCAGGCTGTCCTTGACCTCGCGCTGGCCCACATACTCGCGCAGGGTGTGGGGGCGCAGGGAGAGCTCCAGCCCCGTGTCCTCGTCCTGGGCCATTCCTGAGACAAATCGGTCGTCCATGTTCCGTGTATTCCTCCATCCCTATCCGGTGTCAAAGGGTCGCCATCGCCCGCAGGGCCAGCGTCACCAGCTCATCCGTGCGCTGGCTCTTGTCCTTGACCTGCTGCAGCGCCTGCCTGGCCTCGATCGCCGAGTAGCCCAGCGCCATCAGGGCCTCCATCGCCTCACCGAGGGGATCCGGGCCCGCCGCCGGGGCCGCGCCGGGTGCGCTCCCCGCGGAGAGGGAGACCTCCGCCTGGCTGACCTTGTCCCGCAGCTCCATGGCGATGCGCTGAGCCATCTTCTTGCCGATCCCCGGCGCGCGGGTGATCGCGGTGATATCCTCCATCAGGATCGCCACATGCAGGTCGTGAACCGGCATGGAGCCGAGGAGCGAGAGCGCCATCTTCGGCCCGACGCCGCTGACGCCGATCAGCCGGACAAAGAGATCCTTCTCCTCCTGGGTGGCGAAGCCGTACAGCTCCATCGCGTCCTCGCGAACGCTGAAATAGGTCAGGCACCGCATGGTCTCCCCCACGGCCGGGGCCGCCTGGATGGTGCTCAGGGAGCAGAAGAGCAGATACCCCACGCCCCCGGCCTGGAGGATGAGGCTGCCCGCCCCCTTCTCGCAGACTTTTCCCTCGATAAACGCGTACATGATTCCGGCTCCTTCATCGGCTTATTTCATGCGGAACTGCTCCTTGGCGATGCCCGCCTGGCAGTGAGTCATCGCGCAGGCGATGGCGTCCGCGGCGTCGTCGGGCTTGGGAATCTCGTCCATCCCCAGGAGCATCTTCACCATCTGCTGGACCTGCTTTTTGTCCGCCCGGCCCGAGCCGGTGACCGCCTGCTTGATCTGCCCCGGCGTGTATTCGTAGAGGTTCTCCGTGTACTCCGTCGCGGCGATGATCGCCGCCCCGCGGGCCGCGCCGACCATCAGCGCCGTGGTGACGTTGTGGGCGAAGAACAGCTCCTCGAAGGCCACGTCGTCCGGCTGGTAGATGTTCACCAGATCGCGCACACCCTGATACAGCGAGCGCAGCCGGTGCTGCATGGGCGTGTGCGCGTAGGTCTCCACGCAGCCGTAATTGATCAGCCGCATCCGGTTTCCCTTGCTCTCCACCACGCCCCAGCCCATCAGGGCATAGCCCGGATCGATCCCCAATACGATCATCTGACCGCTCCTTCTCGTTTCTTCCCGGATATTGTACCACACGACCGTTCGCTTGAGAAGGGGAACGCTCCCTTTTCCCTCAGCCCTCGTCCTTCGGCACGTAGGAGGCGGAGAGCACGTCCGTCAGTGGCAGCGTCACATTGCGGGGCGGGCGGAGGATGTAGAGGGAGATCTTCTGCTCGTCAAAGCGGAGCACCACAGCGCTGACCTGGGCGATCCTGCCGTTCTCCATCAGGATCAGCCGGATCGCGCGGTCCCGCTCCATCGAGTAGCGGAAAAAGCGCGTCATCAGCGGATCAGCCATAACGCCCTCACCCCTCCTGCCGGCGGTAGATCCGGATGTCGCCTTCGCGGTAGACCAGCTCGAACAGGTCCTCCAGAGCGTCCTCGTCCACCGTGTAATCGCTCCGCTCATAGTCGCTGACGAAAATGTAATCCACGCCGTATTTCTCCAGGATGTCCAGGTGCGAGCTGGGATCCGCGTAGAACCGGCGCAGCTCCGCCTGCCGCTCCCGGGTGTTGAAGCCGTGGTAATACAGCCACAGATCCGGGCCGCAGACGATCCGCCGCCCCGCGATGGAGACCACCGGGTTCAGGTGCTCCGTCCCGGTCAGGAAGACCGCGTCCTCCGCCGTCTCCCGCTCCACGAAGGCCGCCGCCGCCACGGTCCGGGCGTCGAAGGCCTGGTAGTCCGAGACCGCCTCCCGCCAGAGGGTCAGCCCGGCGGAGAGGAAGGTGACCACCGCCGCCGCGAGGGCGATCACGGGCCGCGCGCGCAGGCCCTTCAGCCGCCGCCATATATCCGCAGATGTATCCGCCACCACCGGGCAGAGCAGGAGCCACGCCAGATAAAAGAGCTTGTTGTTGTCATACTCATTGGGCTGGAAGCGGATCAGCTCCGCCGCGAGCCAGATCATCCCCGCGCCGCAGAGGAGACGCCGATGCCCGGGTTTGCGCTCCAGCAGCGCCAGCAGCAGCACCGCGAAGGGCAGACCGATGTTCTTCAGATAGAACCAGAGGAAGAAGTCCCGCATGCCCCGGCCGTCGGGATTGTTCACCCAGTTGAACTGGAAGCGCAGGAAGCCGCCGGAGGGCAGCGTGTCCGGCTGCAGGCCCAGCGCCTGGTAGAAGGTGAAGCCCAGCAGCTGCGGCGCGGCCAGCGCCAGCGTGACACCGGCGTAGGCCAGGTATTTCAGCAGGCACGGCTTCTTCCGCTTCTCCACAACCAGATCATAGCCCATCATCCCCGCCGAGCAGAGGCCGAGCGCCAGGAAGGAGTGGGTATGGATCAGCGGCAAAAGCCCTACCCAGATCCCCAGCAGCGCCAGGGTGCGCGTCCCGCCGAAGGCCTCCCTCCGCCGGGGGTCGAAGACGCAGATCAGCAGATAGAAGCACGGCAGCGACATGCACACGCCGCCCATGAAGGTGCGCTGCGGCACAAACATGTCCGCGATCACGTTGCTCCAGCGGAGATTGTTCGGCTCCGGCTGGTTGGTGGGCGTCTTGTAGTAGCCCGTCAGGATATCCTGGATCCGGTCGAAGAACTGCGGCGTGAGGTCGCCCTGGGCCAGGCTCTCCGACAGGGAGCCGGCCCGAAAACCGCCCGCCTGATCGAAATCATACAGGAAGCCCAGCCCGCCGTTGAGAAAGAACAGCAGCGCCGCCAGCACCATGGCCTTCCGCCCGGCGCTGAGGGTCCGGCAGAGGCACATCACCCCCAGGCAGGAGAGGGCGAACATCAAAACCGCCGGCAGGATGACCGCCGCCTGGAGCGGGCAGCCCAGCAGCATGAAGGAGGTTGAGAGGCTGTCCGTCAGGAAGGGGTAGGTCAGCCGGTGCCCCGGGAACATGGGGTACTCCGGCGGAAAGGCCGCGTTCCGCATGGCCGCGATAAAGGCCGTGTGCATCGGCAGATCCCCGTAGGTGGACTGCCCGACGTTCCAGGCTCCATATCCGTCCACCCGAAAGACATGCGTATACTGCAGATAGGCGAAAAGCACCGTCAGCGGCAGCGACACCGCCAGCGCCCGCCAGCCGAAGGCCGTCTCCTCCGCGTCCCAGCGCCTTTGTTCCCGCCGGTCCCGCGTCCAGTAAGCCAGTCCCGTGAGGAGCGCCAGCGGCGCCAGCGCCGCCAGATGCGCCGCGAGGGTAAACCGCAGGAGGAAGGCGCACAGCGCGGGCAGCCACATCATCAGCAAAAGACCCGCCGTGCAGCCGAGCCAGAGCCGTGCCAGCGGGGTTTGCCGCGGGAGAAGCCAGCGGATCGCGAGGATTCCGCAGGCCAGATAAAGCGCCAGATAGGGCACGCTCAGCACCTGTCAGCCCTCCTCCAGATTGGAATGCTTTATTTCAGCGCCTCATGGGCCTGGGCCACCAGGGCTCTGATCTCCTCGTCCGTGAGCTCCGGCCTCGCCTCCTCGGCCTTGCGGATCTCAGCCAGGAACTCCATGTTGCCCTTGGGGCCCGTGATGGGCGAATAGTCGAGCCGGCGGACCTGCCAGCCGATGGTCGGGCAAAAGTCCCGGATCTCCCGCAGCACCTCGCGGTGCACCTCCGGGTCCCGGACCACGCCGTTCTTCCCGACCTTCCCGCGCCCGGCCTCGAACTGGGGCTTGATCAGCGTGTAAAACACGCCCTCCCCGCCCATGATCGACGCCGCCACCGGCAGGATCAGCCGGATGGAGATAAAGCTCACGTCCATCACCGTCACGGTGGGGTGCAGAGGAACCATCTCCGGCGTCAGACCCCGGGCGTTGGTCCGCTCCATGAGCGTCACGCGGGGATCCTGGCGGAGCTTCCAGTCGAACTGTCCGTAGCCCACGTCGATGGCGTAGACGTGTGCCGCGCCGTTCTGCAGGCAGACGTCCGTAAACCCGCCCGTCGCGCAGCCGATATCCATGCACACCTTGCCCGTCAGATCCGCCTCAAACGAACGGATCGCCTTCTCCAGCTTCAGGCCGCCGCGCCCCACCCAGGGATGCGCCGGAGCCCGCAGCTCCAGCTGGCTGCCCTCCTCCACCGGCTCGGAGGCTTTGTTGATCCGCCGCTCGCCGAGATACACCTGCCCGGCCATAATCGCGGCCTGGGCCTTCTCCCGGCTCTCGCACAGGCCGAGCGCCACCAGCGCCACGTCCGCCCTCTTCTTGTCCGTCATCTGTCCGCCTCTGTCTCTGGTTTCATCAGCTGCCGCATCTGCGCCATAATCCTGCGCACCATCTGCTCCGGCATCAGGCCGAGATAGCGCAGCAGCTGGCCCCGGGAGCCGTGCTGCACAAAGGTATCCGGAAGGCCGAAGGAGATCACCGGCGGCGGCAGCTCCTCCTCCACCATAAAGCCGGTCACCTCGGCCCCGAAGCCGCCGGTCAGCACATGCTCCTCCATCGTGAACACCGGCCGGTCCGCGAAGGCGCGCAGCAGCTCCGCGTCCATGGGCTTCACGGTGGAGCAGTTGACCACCGCCGCCCGGATGCCCTCCGCCGCCAGCAGGTCGTGGACCGTCACCGCCTCCTGCACCATGGAGCCCACCGCAAAGATCGCGCAGTCCACGCCCGCCTCCAGGATCTCCCAGTGCCCTGGGCGGAAGCTCCGCGCCGGGTATCGCTCGGACATGTCCACGCTCCGGCGTCCATAGCGGATCACCACTGGCCCCTCCGCCTGCGGCGTCCAGCGCATCATCAGCCGCAGCTCGCCCAGGTCGCGGGGCGCAAGCACGGTCAGGCCCGGCACGGGCAGGGTCTGGGCCAGGTCGAAGACGCCGTGGTGCGTCGCCCCGTCCTCGCCCACCAGGCCCGCCCGGTCCAGCAGGAAAACCACCGGCAGCCGCTGCATCGCCACGTCGTGGATCAGCTGGTCGAAGGCCCGCTGGAAGAAGGTCGCGTAGATGGCCACGTAGGGGCGCAGCCCGCCCGCGGCCAGCCCCGCCGCCATCGTCACCGCGTGCTCCTCCGCGATGCCCACGTCAAAGAAGCGGGAGGGGAACTTCGCCGCGAATGAATCCAGGCCGGTGCCGCCCGGCATGGCCGCCGTGATCGCCGTGATGCGCGGCTCCGCCTTCGCCGCCTCCGCCAGCTCCTCCGCCATCACCTTTCCGAAGGGCGGGAGCTTTTTGCTCTCCCGCGCGTCCCCGGTTTCCACATAGAAAGGCGGGACGCCGTGGAAGCGCTCGGGCTGCTGCTCCGCCTTGTCGTAGCCGTGGCCCTTCTGAGTCAACACGTGGATCACCACTGGCCCGTCCTTGATCTCCCGGGCCTGGCGGAGGGTGTGCTCCAGCTGCTTCAGGTCGTGCCCGTCGATCGGGCCGTAGTACTTGAAGCCCAGGGAGGTGAAAAAGCCCTCCTGGACAAACAGCGATTTCAGCCAGCTCTTGGTCGCGTGGACGAGGCGGTACAGCTTTTTCCCGACGCCCGGGATCCGCTGCAGGTTCGTCTTGACCTTCCGCTTGGAGCTCAGCCAGCCGTTGGAAACCCGCAGGTTGGTCAGATGGGTCGAGAGCGCACCCACGTTCGGGGCGATGGACATCTCGTTGTCGTTGAGGATCACGATCAGCGGGATCCCGCTCGACCCCGCGTCGTTGAGCGCCTCGTAGCACATGCCGCCCGTCAGCGCCCCGTCCCCCACCAGACAGACCACCTGCCGGTCCTCCCCCAGCAGGTCACGCGCCCGGGCCAGCCCCAGCGCCGCGGAGATCGCCGTGGAGGCGTGGCCCGTCTCAAAGACGTCGTACTCGCTCTCCGCCCGCTTCGGGAAGCCCGAGAGGCCGCCGAAGCTGCGCAGCGTGTGAAACTTCCAGTACCGTCCGGTGAGGAGCTTGTGCACATAGGACTGATGGCCCACGTCGAAAACCAGGCGATCCCAGGGCATGTCGAAAACGCGGTGGAGCGCCAGGGTCAGCTCCACCACGCCCAGATTGGAAGCCAGATGTCCGCCGCGCTCCGCCACCGTGGTGATCAGCTTATCCCGGATCTGCTGTGCCAGGTCCGCCGTCTCCTCCAGCGAGAGCGCTTTGATATCCTTCGGGGTTCGCACATTCTCCAGCAGCATCGTTGCCTCCGCAGCGCCGAATACGCAAGTTTCAAGCGCGGTTTATTCGATGGGAGCCAGCGTCGCCATGGTCTCCTCGTCCTCGTCCGTCTCAGGCGCGGGCGTCGCGGCCGGGGCCTCACTCGGTCTGGGCCTGGGGGTCAGCACGATCGTCTGGCCCGTCAGCTTCGGGGTCGCGCGCGCCTCCGACGCCTTCGTAGCCTGCGGGCCCAGGTCGGTGCCCGTGCCCGTCGTCCGCTTCTGCGGGGTTCCCAGGTCGACCGCGCTCGCGTCCGCCTTCGCCTCGTAGTAGGGCAGCGTCACGCAGCCGGCCGCCTCGTCGAACAGCGGCAGATCGATCTGCGTGTCATACTGCACGGCGTCCATGACCAGGGCCGCGTCGCTGCCCTTCACCAGCACGGGGTGATAGTCGTTCACCGGCGTGGTGCGGGAGATATAGGCCGGGTAGAGCCGCAGCTGCTGCCCGATGTACCGGCCGTTGTCGTCAAAGTGCAGGTCCGCCTGCACGACGATGGAGTAGAGCGCGGTCACGCTGCGGCCGATCCGCCGGATCTCCTCCCGGACCTCCGCGTTGCCGCCGAAGCAGAAGTTCCCCAGCGAGTAGCACGCCGCCCGGTTGTTGATCACGTCGATGCCCTCGACGACGTGCGGATGGTGCATGATCACCAGATCCGCCCCCAGGCCGATCCACATCTTCGCGTAGCGCTGCTGGGTCTCGTCGTGGTTGGCGCGGTACTCCACGCCGCCGTGGAAGATGACCACCACCGCGTCCGCCTCGCCCTCCCGCTTGAGGCGCGGGATCTCCTCGTTGAGCCAGTTATAGTTCTTCATCGGCCCCTTGTAGTCCGCGCCGAGGGTCGTCCGATCCATGCAGATCAGCGCCACCCGCACGCCCTCCTTCTCCACGAAGAGGACCTTCTGCAGCCGGCCCCACTCGATCCCCGCCTCGTCCAGCGTCTTCTTGGTGCTCTCGAGGCCCTGGTTGCCATAGTCGGCGACGTGGTTGTTCGCCAGCGTCACGCCCTCGATGGAGACGGACTTCAGGATGTTGACAAAGCTGGTCGGCCCGCGGAAGCGGTAGGTCTTGGTCCTGTTCTCCTGGGCGCCGGAGTCGGAGAGCACGCCCTCGAGGTTCACCAGCGTATAGTCGTCCGACGCGAAAAGCTCCCGGAAGTCCTCGAAGAAATAGTCGTAGCCCTCCCGCGCGGCCACGGAGTCAAAGGAGGTCTCTGTGCTGCGGAGCCGTTCCTCCGAGCCCAGCGTGCAGTCGCCGGTAAAGGTGATCGTGACCACCTTGTCCGCCAGCGCGAGAGAGGCCGTCAGCGTCAGAATGGCCGCCAGCAAGGCCGCGATAATCCATTTCCTCATGGTTGTTCCCTCCGTTTGTCTCGATGGC
Organism: uncultured Clostridia bacterium; assembly: GCA_947165425.1. Taxonomy (GTDB): domain Bacteria; phylum Bacillota; class Clostridia; order Christensenellales; family Aristaeellaceae; genus RUG11272. Next base: position 19,404 of record CAMVAJ010000010.1, on the reverse strand, counting down.
GCCAGGGTAACAGGCGCTCAAGCGGGCTCTTCGTCGCCCGCCAGAGGCCCAGACAGGCCGCGCTGTAGCAGAGCGCTCCGACCGCCATCTGGGCCAGCAGCCCGGCCCAGGTCACCGGCACCAGTCTTCCGAAGGCCCGGACGATCAGCAGCATCCCGCCGCCCACCGCCAGATAGACGGCCGTGTGCCGCATCAGCCGCCGGTAGTCCAGCTCGCCCCGGATCTGGACCCACTGCATCACCGGGACGGTCAGCTCCGCCAGCAGCGTTCCGATCACCGCGCCCATGGCCTGCATCCTGGGGATCAGCAGGAGGTTCGCGATCAGGTTGACCGCCGCGCCGGCACAGACGCTTCTCACCACGATCCGGTCCCGCTTCTGCGGCAGGATCCACTGGGTCCGGATCACGTTCGCAAAGCCGATCATGATCAGCGTGAAGGCCAGCGGCGCCATCAGCGGCGCGGAGCCGGTAAAGTCCTCGCCGTAGAAGAGCAGGCAGAGCCGGTCCGCCACCGCCGCCACGCCGAAGGCCATGGCGCTGGTCATGCAGAGGATCGCCTGCATCGTCGCGTCCAGGTGGCGCTTGATGGCCTCCGTCTCGCCGTGCTGCTGCATCGCGGAGACCTTCGACAGCATCACCGTGCCGACCGCGGAGATGAAGCCCGAGAGGCAGTAGACGATCTTCTCCGCGTTCTCGTACAGGCCGTTCTGCGCCATGGAGGCGATGGCGCCCACCATCACCTTGTCCATCACCCGGTAGACGCTGACCGCCAGCACCGACGTGAAGAGCAGCGCGCAGGGGGCGAGGTGAGCGAAGGCCTCCCGCCGGCCGACCCGGACAGGGCGAACCCTGCCCCGCAGGGCCGCGGCGCTCATCGCGCAGCCTGCGCAGGTCGCCAGCGACCAGACCAGGCCGTAGATCCAGATATCCTCCGGCGCGTGGATGAAGATAAACACGCTCGCCGCCGCGGCCAGCTTGACCGCGGTGTTGCGCAGGGCGATGGGCCGGAACTGATCCAGCCCCATCAGCGCCCAGTCCAGGTTGAACAGGCAGGAGATAGACATGGGCGTGAGCGCCAGGGCAATCACGCGCTCCTGGTCCGCCACCAGCAGCAGATAGCCGATCCAGACCGCAAGCATCGCGGCCGCCACCGCCCGCTGCATCCGCCAGATCTGGGAGAAGACACGGTTCAGCTCCCCCGGATCGTCCCGGGCCGCCACGATCGCCCGGGTGCCGTAGTTCTCCAGGCCCAGCATCGCGATCAGGCAGCAGAAATAGCTGATGTTCCAGGCGTAGCTGTACAGGCCCACGCCGGTCTGCCCGGCCACCCGCGACAGATAGGGCGCCGTGACCAGCGGCAGAAAAACCGAGAAAACGCGGTACGCGATGTTGTACGCCGTGTTTTTGCGTGTGCTCAACGCCCTGTTCACGCCTCCCTCGCCGGCAGCGCTTGACAAGCACCCATTTTTGTCTATAATGCGTAAACGCATCTCGTCTCTAAAGTTTACGCAATTCGGAGGTTCGTTATGTCATCTCAGCATCAGCGCCGTTTCAACACCCGCCGCCTGACCCTGTGCGCCCTGTTCGTGGCGCTGACAGCTGTCTGTGCCCAGATCACCATCCCCATCGGCGCGGTCCCGATCTCGCTCTCGCTCCTGCCGGTGCTGCTCTGCGCGGCGCTGCTGCCGCTGCCGGACGCGCTCCTGTCGATGGCGGCCTATCTGCTGCTCGGCGCCCTCGGGCTGCCGGTCTTCTCGGGGCTGAGCGGCGGCTTCGGGAAGCTCCTTGGGCCCACCGGCGGCTATATCATCGGGTATCTCCCCTGCGCCGCCGTGATCGGGCTGCTCCTGCGCCGCCGGGATGGCTATGCGCTGCGCTGCCTGGCCATGGCGCTGGGCGTCCTCGCCTGCTACGCCCTCGGCACGGTGTGGTTCATGGTCTCGCGGCAGGTCGCGCTTATGTCCGCGCTCTCGGTCTGCGTGCTGCCCTTCCTGCCCTTCGACGCGGTGAAGATCGCCCTCGCCGCGCTGCTCGCCGGCCGGCTGAAGCCGGTGCTGGAGCATCTGTAAGACAACAAATCGCGGTTCAGCCGTCCTGCGGCGTCTCCTCCTCGGGGATGTGCGTCGCCAGGGCGGCGTTTTTGTAGGCCGGATCGTCCGTGACCTCCCGGATCACCCGCAGCTCCGGCGGGAAGAAGATCGGATCGTCCTCCGAATGGAGCTCGATCTCCACGATCGCCTGCTTCTGCCAGAAGGGGTAGACATCGATCTCGAAGCTCTGCTTGCCGTAGGTGTAGCAGAAGCGGGTCTTGCGCAGCTGCCGCCGCCGCGTGTCCGCGTTCATCAGGAGGGAGAGATACTCCTTCTCCGTCAGGCGGCGCTCGGTCTCCACCCGCTTCATCCCGCTGATGGGCTTCTTGGTCGTCTCGTAGTACAGGAAACGGCCGTTCTCCCCGCGCTGCCGGACCCGGGACTCGATCCCCTCCTCCGTGCGCAGGTAGGTCTGGATGATCTCCACCCGGTGGCAGTTGGGCTGCGACTCCAGCCAGGCGATATCCGGGAAGGCGATCAGGAACTTCCGCTCGATCTCGTAGTGCTCCTCCTCGCCGATCGCGGAGGAGATCTCCGCCATCAGCCGTCTCAGCTTCACGTCGAAGTCCGTCTCGTTCCCGATCACGCGCAGATGGGGATGGCCGGTCCAGGCCGCGATGATGCGGTCGTCCAGCGCGCAGGCCTCCTGCGCGGTCTCGTATCTCGCCTGGTTGTTCGCCAGGGTGTAGGCGTCCTCCGCGCCCTTGGCCGCGGTCTCCAGATGGAAGACCGCGTCGTAGCTGTCGCGCAGCTCCATCTCGTCCAGGCCCAGCTGGGCGAGGATGTCCCGGAACTCCTCCGGCGTCATATACGCCTTGTTGTCCAGTTCGCCCCGGTCGTAGACCAGGAGCACCCTCTCCACCGGCATCGTCAGCGCCGCCCGGTAGAAAATGTCCTCCTTGACCTTCTGCAGCTGGACGTGGCCGTACTGGTAATCCCGGTTGGTGCCGCAGGTCCAGGGCGCGACGCCGCCCGAGATCAGCTCCGTCGCCGTCTCCGGCACGATCAGCACCCGCCAGCCGCGCTGGGAAAACGCGTTCTGGATCCAGCTGAGCGCCGTGGTCTTGCCCGCACAGGGGCCTCCGGTGATAACGATCTTCTTGATCAGCGGCGGCATATATGACCGTCTCCTTTCGCTGCCCTTGGAAAGCCTCTCTATTTTACCCGATTTGCCTGCGGACCGCAAGTCAATTCTCCGGGCGCGGTTTCGGGCCCGCGCTTGCCCAGGCGGCCACCGCCTCGGCGGCCGGGCGGTTCATGCCCTCCACCGCGGCCAGCTCGTCGACTGTCGCCTGCCGGATCGCCTTCAGGGAGCCGAAGCGCTTCAGCAGCGCCTTGCGCCGTCTCGGGCCGATCCCCTCGATGTCGTCCAGCGCCGAGTGGGTGAACGCCGCGTCGCGCAGGGCCCGGTGGTGGGTGATGGCGCAGCGGTGCGCCTCGTCCCGGACCCGCTGGACCAGCTGCAGCTCGGGGGTTGCGTGGTCCAGCACGATCGGCTCCTCCCGGTCCGGGAGCCAGATCTCCTCCAGCCGCTCGGCCAGGCCGAACATGGCCACGTCCGCGCCCATGTCCAGCAGCGCCTGCCGCGCAAAGCGGACCTGCTGCGGGCCGCCGTCGATCAGCACCAGGTCGGGCAGATCCGAGAACTTCCCGCCCGCGGCGGGCAGGCCCTCGGCCTCCCGCTCCGCCCGCTCCTTCAGGCCGTGGGCGAAGCGCCGGCCCAGCACCTCGTTGAGGGAGGCGAAGTCGTTCGCACCCTCCACGGTCTTGATGCGGAATTTCCGGTATTCCTTCTTGGCGGGAACGCCGTCGATAAACACCACCATGGAGCCGACGGAGTGGACACCCTGGGTGTTGGAGATATCATAGCCCTCGATCCGGCGGGGATAGCGGTCCATCCCCAGGATCCGGCCCAGGTTGGCGGCGGCCCCGCTGGTGCGCTCCTGCCGCACCGCCGCGCGGGCGTTGCGCTTGGCCAGGGCGTCCTTCGCGTTCTTCTCCGCCAGCAGGATCAGGTCGTGCTTCTCGCCGCGCTTGGGCAGGGCGAGGGTCACCGGCTGCCCCTTCTGCCGTCGCAGCCACTGCTCCACCTGCTCCTGGGCGCCCTCCGGCAGGGTCTGCACCAGCACGTGGCGCGGGATCAGCGTGTCCGCCGTATAGTACTGCGTGATGAAGCCCATCAGCACCTCGCCGGGCTCCTCCGCGCCCTCCCGCTCCAGCAGGAAATGGTCGCCGCCCAGCATCCGGCCGCCCCGGACATAGAGGATCTGCGCCATCGCGTCCACGCCGTCCTGGGTCAGGGCGATGATGTCCTGCTCCCGCAGGTCGGTCTTGATGGCGATCTGCCGCTCCATCAGGCCTTTGACGTCCCGGATCTTGTCCCGGATCACCGCCGCCTTCTCGTACTCCATCTTCTCGGCGGCCTTGTTCATCTGCGCCGTCAGCTTGTCCAGCACCAGGCCGTAGTCGCCGCCCAGGAAGGAGAGCACGCCGTCCATCATGTCCCAGTACTCCGCCTCCGTGCAGCGGTTGGCGCAGGGCGCGAGGCACTTCCCGATGTCATAGTTCATGCAGGGGCGGATCGGCTTCTTGGGCGGCAGCGCCATGCGGCAGGTGCGGATCGGGAACACGTCCCGGACCGCGTCGATGATCTGCTTCACCGCCGTCGCGCCGATATAGGGGCCGAAGTACTTCGCCCCGTCCCGGTTCATGCGCCGGGCCAGCGTCAGGCGCGGGAACGGCTCCTTCAGGTCGAGCCGGAGGTAGGGGTAGTGCTTGTCGTCCTTGAGCAGGATATTGTAGTAGGGCTTGTGCTCCTTGATGAGGTTGCACTCCAGGCACAGCGCCTCCAGGTTGCTCTCGCACAGCAGGATCTCGAAGTCCGCGATATGGGCGATCATCGCCGCCACCTTGGGTGTGTGATCCTGTCCCCTGAAATAGGAGCGGACGCGGTTCTTCAGGTTGATCGCCTTGCCGACATAGATGATCTCGCCCTGCTGATCCTTCATCAGATAGCAGCCCGGGCTCTCCGGCAGCATCGCGATTTTCAGCTCCAGCTCCTCGCTGCGGCGCAAGCGTCCCACCTCCCTGTTTCGACAGACTATTCTACCACACATGCGGGATCGCTTCAAGTCTTTTGCTCTCCCGGCATTGACAAACGGCTCCTTCTCCGCTACCATTCGCTTATCATCTGAACCGAGGTGAGGACCGTGACCCTTCAACAGCTGATCCACGTGACCGCCATCACCGAATGCGGCGGCTTCAGCCGCGCCGCGGAGAAGCTCATGCTCTCCCAGCCCTCCCTGACCAGCTCCGTGCACGAGCTGGAGCGGGAGATCGGCATCACCATCTTCAACCGCACCCGGAAGGGGGTCACCCTGACCGCCGACGGCATGCGCTTTCTGCCCTACGCCCGCTCGGTGCTGGAGGCCTATCAGCGCCTGCAGGACGTCTACGGCGAGCAGGGCGTCCGCCGCCAGCAGTTCGCCGTCTCCACGCAGCACTATTCCTTCGCCGTCAAGGCGTTTGTGGAGCTGACCCGCGCCTTCGACGTCGCCGAGTACGATTTCGCCATCCGTGAGACCCGGACCCGGAACGTGATCGAAGACGTCTCCTCCGCCCGGAGCGAGATCGGCATCCTGTATCTGAATGATTTCAACCGGCGCTCGATCCTGAAGCTTCTCGCCACGGAAAACCTGGTCTTCCACCCGCTGATCACCTGCCAGGCCTACGTCTATCTCTGGCGCGGCCATCCGCTGGCGCAGCGGGAGGCCATCTCCTTCCAGGATCTGCTCCCCTACCCCTGTCTCTCCTTCGAGCAGGGCGAGCACAGCGGGCTCCACCTCTCCGAGGAGATCCTCTCCTCCTACAACTACCCCCGCATCATCAAGGTCTGCGACCGGGCCACCGCCCTGAACCTGATGGTGGGCGTCATGGGCTACACACTCTGCTCCGGCATCATCTGCGAGGAGCTCAACGGCCCGGACTACATTGCTGTCCCCTACCGGGAGGAGACGCCGAACCCGGACAGCAACATGGAGATCGGCTATCTGACCCGCAGGGACAGCATCCTCTCCGGCATCGCCCGCCGCTATCTGCGCGAGCTGCGCCGCGGCCTCGGCCTGCCGCTCCAGCCCGACGAGGCCGAGGCCGCCGACGCGGCGGAGCGTCGCGCTGAGAACTGATCCCGCCGCAGCAAAAAGCCGGACATGACGTCCGGCTTTTTGCTGTGGTTTCGATGTTTACTGGTAGAACTTGAGCTCCGCCACGTTGACCTCGTTCTGGTTGGCCTGTCCGGAGTAGATGTTCGTGATGAACAGGTCGATCTGGGTCACGTGATGGAAGGAGGCCCCCAGGGAGAAGACCTGAATGCCCCGCTGATAGCCGTTCTTCAGGCTGATGGACACCTCGTGCACGCCCTCGTCCGAATAGATCACCGCGCGGATGATCCGCGGCTTGGCCTTGTCCACATAGCTGTCATAGCTGCGGTTCGAGCCCGGGGTGATGCCGATCCGGCTGATCGTGTCCTGGCCGTCGAAGCCGACGGAGATCTCCGGGATGTCGTCCGAGCGCTCGCTGAGCCAGTAGGTGTAGTAGAAGGAGGTGTTGTAGTTCCCGTCAAAGGCGTTGGGCAGTGTGTTGATCGCCCGCGGATTCTTGGAGCCCTCCTTGAACTGGGTGTCGTACCAGAGGGGGTAGACCTGTCCGTAGGCCGGCTCCGGCTGCGCCGTCGGCACGACCGGCTTGGGCGTGGCGGTGGGATAGCTCGCGTTCCGCTTATACTCGAAGTAGATCACGGAGGAGGGGCTGACGATCCCGTCCGAGCGGACGTTCACCGTCGCGTAGGTCTCCGAGTAGGCGTGGTAGCCGTAGGGCGTCGTGCCGGCATAGATCGTGTGGGTGCCCACCTCCAGCGTCTGGGTCCAGCTGGCGAGCACCTGCAGCGAATCCACGTCGATCTGCCGGACCGTCACATTCGCGGTGACCTTCTGCTTCGGGTTGTAGTAGAAGGTGACGGAGCCGGCGGAGAGCTGGCCGCTGCTGCTGAGGGTCACCGTCTGCCGGTTGGCGGAGGTGCGGATGTAGGCGCCGCCCTGCAGGGTGTCCGGCGCGGTGATGATGTTGGTGCCGGGCGTCACGGTGACGCTCCGCTGCTGGATCAGGTTCCCGGCGTTGTCGCGGTAGAAGATCTGGATCGTCGCGGTGATCGCCGTGGCCCGGACCTTGGGCGTCGCCGTCACGACGGGCTCGTGGCGCAGCGTATAGTAGAAGGTCACGCTGGACGTGGAGAGCTGGCCCTGCGCCGAGAGGGTCACCGTCTGCTGCGCGGGCGTGGAGAGGACATAGCCCCCCGTCAGGGAGGTCGGCGCCGTGATCGTGTTGTTGCCGACCTGGCAGGTCACGTTCCGCTGCTGAATCAGCGCGCCGTAGACGTCCCGGTAGTAGACCGCGCAGACCGCCGAGGGCTGGGGCGTCGCGGCCGCGGTCTGCACCGGCGTGTAGAAGAAGGTGACCGTCGCGGTCGACAGCACGCCGTCGCCCGAGAGCGTCACGGTCTGGGAGGCTGCGGAGATCCGCCGGAACGCGCCATTCTCCAGCGTATAGGGGGCCGTCACCTGGTTCGAGCCCACCGAGCAGGCGGTCTGCGTGCTCTGCAGAAGCGCGCCGTAGGTGTCGCGGTACTCAACCGTGACCATCTTCTGGTAGGCCGGCGTCAGCGTCTGCGTCCCGCCGAGGCTGACGGTGGCGCGGTTCGCGCCCGTCACGGACCAGGTCGGCATGGACATCCAGTGGCTGAAGCCGATGTATCTCGCCTGCATCTCCTGCGCCGTGAAGGGAGTCACGCGGATGGTGTACAGGCCCGTCACCGGCAGGGAGAGCGTCGCGGAGCCGGCCGTCCAGTCCACGCGCGTGCTGGCGCCGTTCACCGTGCAGTCCACGTGGTAGCTGGAATAGCCCGACGCCGCCACCGAGGTGTTCGTGCGCGCGTAGGTCCCCGAGGATTGGGTGAGCGTCACGCTGGCGGAGCCCTGGCTCTCCACGTAGAAGGTCAACGCCGCGCCGGCGCTCCCCTCCACGTCGTAGGGCGTGTCCGCCCACGCGGTGCCGAGCGCGAAGACCAGCGCCAGAAGGATCCACACTGTCCAGCCAAACCGCTTCATGGTTCATCCGTCCTTTCCCTCAGCCTGCTCGCCGGGCTGATGTCTGTATAGACGAGGCGCAGCCGGTTTTTGTTCCGCGGAAAAGCCGCGAAACTATACTTTTTTTCAGGAGATTCTCAGAGGAGCACGGCGTCCGTCACCACGTCCGCCAGCACGGCCATCACCAGCGGCATGCCCTTGCCCGCCGCGCTCTGCAGCGGGAAGTCGCTCACCGCGACCCGGGTGGGCGCGCTCTGGGCCTGCAGGATCAGGACCTCCCCCGCCGGCTCCCGCAGCTGGATAGCGCCTGCGATCACGGCGCCGTTCGCGCCGCTCTTTGCGAAGGGGAAGGCGCGCACGCCCTTGCCGTTCCGGTTCTGCCGCTCAAAGCCCATCGCCGGGACGCGCTTGCCGTTGCCGCGGTCCGAGATCAGCAGGAGCTCGTCGCTCTTGCGCAGCTGGCCCGCCAGGACTACGCTGTCCCCCGCCGCCAGCGCCATGCAGCGCACGCCCGCGGAGGTCCTGCCCTGCTCGGGCACGGTGTCCAGCGCGAAGCGGATGCCCATGCCCTGGCGGGAGATCATCAGCAGATCGTCCCCGGTCTCCGCCGCGCAGACGAAGGCCAGCCGGTCGTCGCCCTTGAGGCCCATCACCGTGAACCGCTTGGAGCGGATGTCCAGCTCACTGCACGCGAGCCGCTTCGCCATCCCCTGCGCCGTGACCAGGATCAGCGGCGGCAGCTCGGCGATCCTTCCGGCCGGGCGGCAGTCCATCCAGACCGCCTCCTCGCCCTCCTCCAGCTTCGGCAGGAAGCCGGAGAGCAGCTGTCCCCGCTCCTTGGGCTTCACCTCGGTCAGCGAGCCGACCGGCACCGGATAGCAGTTGCCCCGGTTGGTGAAGAGGTAGAGGGTCTCGTCCGTTTTCGTCTGGAAGAGGAAGCGGGCCGCCTCCCTCGGGTCCTCCGCTGCGGTGGGCATCGGCGTCTTTTTCAGCTGGGCGGGATTCATCCGCTTCACCTGGCCGGAGTAAGTGAAGGCGACCACCGCCTCGTCCGGCGCGCGGACCGCGTCCTCCTTCTCCACCCGGACCTCCGCCACCTGCTCGATGGTCGTCCGCCGGGGATCGGCGTACTGCTGCTCGATCTGATGCAGCTCGTCCACGATCACCGCCAGCAGCTTTTTCTCGCTGCTAAGAATCCCCTTCAGCCGCTTAATGAGCTTCTGCAGCTCCTCGAACTCCTTGCGCAGGGCCAGGATCTCGAGGTTGGTCAGCCGCTGCAGGCGCATGTCCAGGATCGCCTGGGCCTGGATCTCGTCGAGGCTGAAGGCCTCCATCAGGGCGACCCGGGCCTCCTTGGGCGTCTTGCTCGCCCGGATCAGGCGGATCACCTCGTCCAGGTTGTCCACCGCGATCATCAGGCCTTCCAGGATATGGGCGCGGGCCTCCGCCTGCTTCAGGTCGTACTGGGTCCGGCGGGTGATCACGTTCTTCTGGTGGGCGATGAAGTAGCCCAGCATCGCCTTCAGGCCCATCTGGACCGGCTTTCCGCCCGCGATGGCCACCATGTTGACGCCGAAGGTCACCTGCAGATCGCTGTACTTGTACAGGTAGGCCAGCACCTTCTTCGGGTCCGCGTCCCGCTTGAGCTCGATGACACCCCGCATGCCCTCCCGGTCGCTCTCGTCGCGGATGTCGTACACGCCGCTGAGGGCCGCCTTCTTCTCGTCGGTCAGCTTCTGGATCTTCTCCAGCATGCCGGCCTTGTTCACGCCATAGGGGATCTCGGAGATCACGAGGAGCTTGCGGCCCGACGCGCCGTCCTCCACGTGGACCCGCGCCCGGACGGACAGCTTCGAGCGCCCGGTGAGGTAGCCCTGCCGGATCTCCTCGTTCTGCACCAGGATCCCGCCCGTGGGGAAGTCGGGGCCGGGGATGATCTGCATCAGCTCGTCCAGGGAGATCTCCGGGTTCTCGATCACCGCGATGGCGGCGCGGATCGCCTCGCCCAGATTGTGGGGCGGGATGTTCGTCGCCAGACCGACCGCGATGCCGCTGGCGCCGTTGACCAGCAGATTCGGGAACCGGGCCGGCAGCATGTCCGGCTCCTTGAGCGTATCGTCGAAATTCAGCCGGAAGGGCACGGTGTCCTTCTCGATGTCCTGCAGCATCAGCATCGCCAGCGGGGCCATGCGCGCCTCGGTATAGCGCATGGCGGCGGCGCTGTCGCCGTCAATGGAGCCGAAGTTGCCGTGGCCGTCCACCATCGGGCCCCGCATCGAGAAATCCTGCGCCATGCGCACCAGCGCGTCGTAGACGGAGGAATCGCCGTGGGGATGGTATTTGCCCAGGCAGTCGCCCACGATGCGGGCGCATTTGCGGTGCGGCTTGTCCGGCGTGGTTCCCAGCTCCATCATGGTGTAGAGGATACGCCGCTGCACCGGCTTGAGACCGTCCTCCACGCGGGGGAGCGCCCGCTCCAGGATGACATGCTCCGCATAGGGGATCATGGAGTTGTGCATCACATCCTCCATGGAGGTGGGCATGATCCGGGAGGGATCGTCCTTCGCGATCGGTTTTTCCGGTGCTTTCTTCTTGGGCATAGGCTGTTGCTCCTTAATGTGTCTTCGCCATCGGGTTCATCTGCCCCTCCGGCATCTCGAAATTGTCCTGGCGGTTGAAGTCCGCGAACTCGCTGATATAGTCCCGGCGCGGCTCCACCTTGTCCCCCATGAGGATGGTCACGAGACGGTCCGCCTCGGCCGCGTCGTCGATGGAGACCTGCATGAGCTTGCGCTGACCCGGGTCCATGGTGGTGTCCCAGAGCTGCTCCGGGTTCATCTCGCCCAGGCCCTTGTAGCGCTGCAGGGTGTAGCCCTTGCTCACCTGTTTGGTGACCTTCTCCAGCTCCTTGTCGTCGTAGCAGTAGATGATCTGGTTCCCCTTCGCAACACGGTACAGCGGCGGCATGCCGATGTAGACGTGCCCCGCCATGATCAGCTCCTTCATATACCGGAAGAAGAAGGTCAGCAGGATCGCGCGGATATGCGCGCCGTCCTGGTCCGCGTCGGAGAGGATGATCACCTTGTGATACCGCAGCCCGCTCAGGCTGAAGGTGTCGCCGATCCCTGTGCCCAGGGCGGTGATCAGCGAGCGGAACTCCTCGTTGGAGAGCACCTGATCAATGTTCTTCTTCTCGACGTTGAGCGGCTTGCCCCGCAGGGGCAGGATGGCCTGGAAGCGGCTGTCCCGGCCCTGCTTGGCGCTGCCGCCGGCGGAGTCGCCCTCCACGATGAACAGCTCGTTGTCCTCCGGCTTGTGTCCCCGCGCGGCGGAGAGCTTGCCCACCAGGGGCTGGGCCTCCAGCGCCTTGGAGGAGCGGATGGTGTCCCGGGCCTTCCGGGCCGCCTCCCGCGCCTGCGCGGCCTTGACCGCCTTGCCCACGATGTGCTGCGCCAGCTCCTGGTTTTTCAGGTTGTCCAGCCAGTCCATCAGCTTCTCGGTCACGATGGCCTCGATGACCGGCCTGACCTCGCTGTTGCCCAGGCGGCCCTTGGTCTGGCCCTCGAACTGCGGGTTCTTGACCATCGTGGTCAGCACGCAGGTCAGCCCCTCGCGGAAATCCTCCCCCGAGAGGTTCGCGTCCTTCTCCTTCAGGATGCCGTTCTTCCGGGCGTAGTCGTTGAAGGCCTTGGTGAAGGCGGTCTTAAAGCCCGTCTCGTGCGAGCCGCCCTCCGGCGTCGGGATATTGTTGACGTAGGAGAAGACGTTCTCGGAGTAGTCCGTCGTGTACTGGATCGCCAGGCGGCAGATGGTGCCCTCCCGCTGGCCCTCCAGGTAGATGACGTCCTCGCCGATCGGCGTGCGGCCCGCGTTCAGATACCGCACATAGTCCACGATCCCGCCCTCGAAGCAGAAGGTCTGCTCGCGTTTGTCCTCCTCCTGGGCTTTCTCGTCGACAAAGTTGATGATCAGGCCCTTGTTCAGGTAGGCCAGCTCCTGCAGCCGCCGCGCCACCTGCTGGCTGTTCCACCGCACATCCTCGAAAATGCGGTCGTCCGGGAGGAAGCGCACCAGCGTCCCCCGCCGGCGGGTGTTGCTCACCTTCTCCAGCGGCCCGTCGGGCTTGCCGGCCTCGATCTTGCCGGTCCTGGGATTCAGCTCAGAGGTAAAGCGCATCCGGTAGTGGCCCCAGTCCCGGTAGGAATCCACCGTCAGCCAGCGCGAGAGCGCGTTGACGACCGAGGCGCCCACGCCGTGCAGGCCGCCGGAGTAGGCGTAGTTGCTGTTGTTGAACTTGCCGCCCGCGTGCAGGCGGGTATAGATGACCTCGACGCCGGAGATGTGCAGCGTCGGGTGCTCGTCCACCGGCACGCCGCGCCCGTTGTCGAACACGCTGGCGGAGCCGTCGGCGTGCAGCGTCACGGTCACCGTGTCCGCAAAGCCGTTGCTGGCCTCGTCGATGGCGTTGTCCACGATCTCCCAGAGCAGGTGATGCATGCCCCGGGAGGAGGTGGTGCCGATATACATGCCCGGGCGCATCCGGACGGCCTCGAGCCCTTCGAGCACCTCGATATTCCCGGCGTCGTATTTCTGTTGTGCCAAGTGCTTCACTCCTGTTGGCTTTTTTGCCCGCGCAGCCGGACACCCACGCCCGGCCGCGGCCACAAGATATTGTAGCATAATTTCGCCTGCGGTGCAAGGCGTGCAAACGTTTGTTCGTCAGATTTCGGGGCCGCGCTCCTCGGTCTCCCCGGCCTCCTCCTCGTCCAGATCGACCGACTCGATCCGTTCCGCCGATTCCTCCGGTGCAGACTCTTCCGGGCCGATATGCTCAAAGAGGTCGTTGCCCGCCTCGTCCGGGCCGACCTGCGTCATGTAGAGGCCGAACAGGCGGTTGTCACAGGCCCCGCCGTCCTCCATCTCCCAGCCCCGCGCCGTCTGGCTGTGGTGCATGGCCAGCGCCTCCGTGGCCACGGTGAGCCCGTCCCTGCCGCCAAAGGCGTCCAGCGGCCGGTGCCAGTCCAGGCGCAGCTGGTTCTCCTTCCAGAGATGGATATAGAGCTTCTTCACCTGCCAGACGCCGTATGCCTCCCCGGAGGCGGGATACTTCTGCCCGTCCGCCGCGTAGCCCACGCTCTTGGTCACGCTGTCCGCGATGGCCTCGTGCCCGCCGTGGCCGTACTCGCCCTTGAAATCGTGGGTCGCCACCACCTCCGGCCGGTAGCGCCGGATCAGCCCTGTCAGCTTCTCCTGGATCCTGCCCCGGTTCCAGCGCGTGTAGGCCTGCTTGAGGGTCTTGGCGAAGCGGTCGGGCAGGCCTAGGAATTCCGGATAGGCCTTCACGCCGCAGTGCCAGAGTCCGTCCAGCAGCTCCAGCCGCCGCTGGGGAGTGGAGGGGACGCCGTAGACCACCTGCACCCGCAGGCCCCGCTCGCCGGCGTAGGTCGGGAGCATGCCCCCGAACCAGAGCAGCTCGTCGTCCGGGTGGCAGGCCACCAGCATCAGGTCCGCCTTGTCCAGCTCCACCCACTCCGGGCTGGAATCCGGCCTGTCCCCCCGGCCGTAGACCGTGAGCTCCGCCAAGAACAGCCGGGATTTGTCCGCCGCGGTCACCCGGGCCGCCGTCGCGCCCTCCGGCAGGACGACCCAGTCGCTCAGATACGCGCCGCGCTCCGCCACCAGCGACCACTCGCCGTCCACCTGCGCCCAGATCTCCACCCTGGTCGCGCGGTCGTAAAACTGCACGAGGATGCTCCCCGGCGCCTGCCTGCCCGGGGTGATCTCGATGACCGCGTCCTTCGGCAGGTTCGCGTAGGTGAGGTAATTCCGGTCGGTCATCGCCTTCAGGGCTTTGCGCCCGCCGCCCTTGATTTTGATCTGACAGTCCTTGGTCACGTCCCGCGCCGCCTCCGCGGACGCGCCCAGCATCAGCGCGCCGCACAGCGCCAGCATCAGGCACAGCCCCGCCATGATCTTTCGCATCATCCGTTCGTTCCTTCTCTATATCCGTCGTGCGCCTGTCCTGTCAGGCCTTGGTCGCTGTGATGATCCAGACCCGCTCCGCGCCGCCCGACAGCAGGCTGCGCTCGCAGGCCTCTCCCGTCGCGCCGGTGGTCGAGACGTCGTCCACCAGCAGGACGTGTCTCGGCATGGCCGGAACCGCGGGCTCGAAGGCGTCCCGGACGTTCGCCAACCGCTCCGCCTGGCTGAGCCCCCGCTGGGTCCGCATGGTCGAGCCCTTCCTCCGCCGCAGGAGCGGCGCGTGGCGCAGACCCAGCTCCTCCGCCGCGCAGGCGGCCAGGGTCCGCCCGTGGTCGATCGCCCGCTCGAGATAGCGCCGCCGCGGCATCGGCACGCTGGTGACCACGGTGTCCTCCGGCAGCGCCATCTCCCGGGCCGTCCCGGCAATCCCTGCGGCAAGCACCCGTGCCGCGCCCTCCACCGCCTGCTCCTTCAGCAGCCTCACCAGCTGCCCGGCGATGCTGTCATAGGGCCATACAGACCGCCGTCGGTCCGTTTGCCCCTCCGTGTCCAGCTGATCGCGCCGCAGCTCCTCCGCGCAGTCGGGGCACAGCGCCTCCCCGCCGCTCACCCGGCCGCAGATCAGGCAGACCGCGCCGTCCGGGTAGAGAAGGTCGAGGGCCTTCTGGTCCATCCATCGTAAGATCTTCATGCGTGGATCAGCGCCTCCGCCGCCCGGAGCCGCTCGGCCAGCGACGTATTGCGGTGGAGAATATAGTTGTTCTCCACCATCTGCGCAATCGTCTCCTCGCGGCCCACCAGCACCACCAGCTTCTTTGCCCGCGTCAGCGCGGTATAGAAGAGGTTCCTTGTCAGCAGCATCGCCGGCCCGCTGAACACGGGCATCACCACGCAGGTGAACTCGCTCCCCTGGCTTTTGTGGACGGAGATGCAGTAGGCAAGCTCCAGGCTCTCCTGCTCCGCGCGGCCGTAAACCGCCACGCGGTCATCCTCGAAGGTGACCTCCACGGTGTTGGCCTCCGGGTCCACGTCGGTCACGAAGCCCACGTCGCCGTTGAACACACCCCGCCCCTGCTTGTAGCCCGTGGCCGAAGGGCGCGTCCAGCTGATGTCGTAATCGTTCCGGTTCTGCATCACCTTGTCGCCCAGGCGGTAGAGGCTCTCGCCGTGCTTGAGCTCCGGCTTGCCGGGCTCCGCGGGGTTGAGCGCCGCCTGCAGCAGCTGATTCAGCGCCTGCACGCCGCACTCCCCCCTGCGCGCCGGTGCGAGCACCTGGATGCCCCGGATCCGCGCCTCGTCGGACAGGCGCAGATATTTCGGCAGCCGGCTGGCCGCCAGCTGCACCACCGTCCGCGCCGTGGCGGCCGGCCCGTCTGTGCGCTCAAAGAAAAAGTCTGTGTCCGCGCCGTTGAGGACCGGCATCTCGCCCCGGTTGATCCGGTGGGCATTCGAGACGATCTGGCTGGTCTGCGCCTGCCGGTAGATCTCCGTCAGCCGGGCCGCCGGGATGACGCCGCTGGCCAAAATATCGCCCAGGACGTTGCCGGCTCCCACGCTGGGCAGCTGATCGCTGTCGCCGACGATCAGCAGCCGCGTCCCGGGCTCGATCGCCCGCAGGAGCGAGCGCATCAGCATCAGGTCGATCATCGAGGCCTCGTCCACAATTACGCAGGCAGCTTCCAGCGGGTTCTCCTCGTTGCGCACGAAGGAGCCCTCCTCGCCGCCAAATTCCAGCATGCGGTGGATCGTGCGGCTCTCCAGGCCCGTCGCCTCGCTCATCCGCTTCGCGGCCCGGCCGGTGGGGGCGCACAGCTCGATCCGGCCCTCCCCGGCAAGCAGCTGGATAATGCAGTTGATAATGGTGGTTTTCCCGGTGCCCGGGCCGCCGGTGATCACAAACACGCCGTGGCTGATGGCCTGCTCGATGGCGCTGCGCTGGGAGAGGCTGAAGGTCATGCCGTGGCGCTGCTCGTAGCGGTCGATCATCCTCTCCGCCCCGTCCGGCGCGCCGCCCGTCCGGGAGGCCATCAGCTCGCACAGCCGCTGGGCCACCTCGCGCTCGGCGCGCTCGAAGCCCGGGAGCCAGACCTGGATCCGCCCGTCCTCCCCGTCCTCCGTCCGGCGCAGCGCCAGCTCCCGGTGCAGCGCCATGTCCCGCACCGTGTCCTCGAGCAGCTCCTCCGCCACATGGAGCGAGGCGGCCCGCCGCATGAGCTCCTCGCGCCAGAGAAAGACGTGCCCCGCGCCGACGGCGGCCTCCTGGAGGAAAAACCTCATCGCCGCGCGGAGGCGCTCCGGGTTGTCCGGGGCCACGCCGAGGGCGGAGGCGATGCGGTCCGCCGTGACAAAGCCGACGCCCTCCAGCTCCTCGCAGAGGCGGTAGGGGTTGGCGCGGATCACGTCCTGCGCCTGGTCGCCGTACCGCATGCTGATCTTGTACGCGAGGTTCGCCGGGATGCCGTAGGACTGGAGAAACGCCAGGGCCTCCCGCTCGGCCGAGGCCTCGCGGAACGCCAGCGCGATCGCCTTCCATCGCTTGCGGCCCATGCCCGGCACTTCCTGCAGCCGCTCCGGCTCCTCCTCGAGGATCCGCAGGGTCTCGTCCCCGAAGGCGGCGACGATGGCCTTCGCGGTCTTCGCACCGATCCCGGGCACCGCGCCAGATTTGAGATAGCGCTCGATGCCCAGGGCCGTCGTCGGCTTGACGGGGGTGCAGCTGACGCACTTGAACTGCTTGCCATAGCTGCTGTGCTCCACCCACTCGCCCTCGAAAACCGCCTGCTCGCCGGGGTACAGCACCGGGAGCGTGCCCACGGCCACCACCTCCCGCCGGCCGTCGATCACGGTCAGCACCGTGTAGCCGTTCTCCTCGTTGCGGAAGATGGTCCCGCCGATGTTTCCTTCCAGCTTCTCCAAGCGCACACCCCCTCTCCGCGCGGTTTCTGAATCCGGGTGCAGTATAGCACATCTGCCTTCTTTCATGCAAATCTTCGTTTCGATAGCTGGTTTTTCCGCGTGTCCTCGAATGTGCGTCCCCATTTTTGACAAAAAAGTGAAAATCCGCTTGCATAACCTGTAAACTTGTGTTACAATGACGCTTGCGGCAATGCCGATCATTGCATACGCGAAAGAGGTGAGAGCGCAATGAAGGAAAAGATCCATCCCAAGTACGGCAAATGCATCGTTCGCTGCGTATGCGGTGAGACGTTCGAGACCGGATCGACCAAGAAAGAGATGAAGGTCGATATTTGTTCCAAATGCCATCCCTTCTACACCGGCAAGCAGAAGCTGGTGGATACCGGCGGACGCGTCGATCGCTTTAAAAAGCGGTTTGGCATGGAATGAGCCGATGACAGGGTTCGCCTGGTTGCGAATCCTGTTTTTTACATTCATCCCCGCCGTCCCGGCCGGGCGGCGGCAGCATATATTTTTTCTTTCCCCCGCTCCTCCACCGCGCGCTCCGTCGCGGCCGAGCCAGTGGAGCGGCTCCAAATGATATGAGGTAAACGCCATGAATCAGCTTCAATCCCAGAGCGCCTGTCCCCGCGTGGATATCGGCGGCCAGGCCGTCATGGAGGGCGTCATGATGCGCAGCCCGAACGCGATCGCCATCGCGGTGCGCCGTCCGGACAAGTCCATCGTCGTACAGTGCAAGCCCTTCGAGCCCCTCTCAAAGAAGCACCCCTGGATGGGCAAGCCCTTCATCCGGGGTGCCGTGAACCTCGTCACCATGCTGTCCTCCGGCATGACCACCCTCTCCGACTCCACCCGGATGCTCGGCATCCTGGACGAGGAGCCCACCAAGTTTGAAAAGTGGCTGGCCGAGAAGACCGGCAAGGGCGTGGACAAGATCGTCATGGGCGTCGCCATCGTGCTGGCCGTCGTTCTCTCCATCGGCCTGTTCATGGCCCTGCCCGCCGGGCTGGAGAGCATCCTGCGCGCCGCGGGCATGCCGCCCCTGGGCTACACGCTGCTGGGCGGCCTGCTCAAGATCGCGCTGCTGGTGGGCTATATGTCGCTGGTCTCCCTGATGCCCGACATCCGCCGCACCTTCCAGTATCACGGCGCGGAGCACAAGACCGTCTACTGCCACGAGGCCAATCTCCCCCTGACCCCCGCCAACGCGCAAGGCTTCTCCCGCCTGCATCCGCGCTGCGGCACGGCCTTTCTGCTGATCGTTTTCATGATCTCGATCCTGCTCTTCCTGGTGCTGAACGTGGTCTTCCCGATCAGCAACTATTTCCTGCGCCTGCTGATGCATCTGCTGATGCTGCCCGTGGTGGCGGGCATCAGCTATGAGGTGCTCAAGGGCCTCGCCCACTCCGAGAGCAAGATTTCGAAGATTCTCCGCTGGCCGGGCCTGCAGCTGCAGCGTCTGACCACCCGCAAGCCGGACGACGGCATGCTGGAGTGCGCCATCTGCGCGATGAACGCCGCCCTCCACGGGCTGCCCAAGCACGCCAAACGCACCCCCGAGGGCTGGGCCATCCTGAAGAGCTACGAGGAGTCCGATCCCGCCTATCAGCCGCCGGAGACCGAGGCATGACGCCAAGACGGCTCATCCTGCAGGCCGCCGCGCTCTTCCGCGAGAAGGGCGTTCCAGACCCCGCCTTCGACGCCTCGGCGCTTCTCGCCCATCTCACGGGCCGTCCCGCCCTCGAGCTCCGTCTGGACGACGAGACGCCCCTGTCCGATGAAGTGACCGGGGCGTACCAGGCGCTCTGCCGGCGGCGTGCCGACCGTGTGCCCCTGCAGCACCTGACGGGCGAAGCCTGGTTCTGCGGCCGTCCCTTCCAGACCGGACCGGAGGCGCTGATCCCGCGCCCGGAGACGGAGCTGCTGCTCCGGCGCGCCCGCGCCCTGGAGTCGGCGCTGCGGGAGCAGGTCGGCGGCGAGGCCCTGGATCTGTGCTGCGGAAGCGGCTGCATCGCCGTGACCCTCGCCCTCGACACCGGCTTCGCCGTGACCGCCAGTGACATCAGCGAGCCCGCGCTCGACCTCACGCGCCGCAACGCGCAGCGCCTCGGCGCGTCCGTCCGGACCGTGCGCTCCGATATGCTGGAGGCCTTCCGGCGGGACGGCAGCCGTTTTGCCCTGATCCTCTCCAACCCGCCCTACATCCCCTCCGGCGAGTGCGATCATCTCCAGCCGGAGGTGATGCACGACCCGCGCCTCGCGCTGGACGGCGGCGCG
>CAMVAJ010000009.1 GCA_947165425.1 uncultured Clostridia bacterium | reverse complement strand
AGTCATAGTTGACCTCCGCTTTGGTGTTATGGATATCCCGGGTATCCAGATCCAGATCGATCCCCATATCGAAGCTTTCCCGCTCCTTCTCCCATTCAGGCGTTGTCAGCACGGCGACGAACTGCGCAGTCTTATTCCCGGGAAGTTCCGGCTTTGCGCAAGGCTGTATGGTCTCTTTTAAAAGATAGTACCGCATGTTTTCTTCTCCCCCATCAAGATTCGTATATCAGCGCCTGAAGCGGATCTCTGTTCATTGATTGGTCGAAACGCCCTGGGATTTCAGCCATGACCGTACATCGTTCGGCATGCCTGATCCGCCGGAATAGTGAACGGAGAGGCCGGGGGCGGATTGGTGATCGCCGGACGCGCCTGCTCGTGCTGATCCCGCTGCGCCTCCATCAGGACAGTGTTGTACCTGTAGACCAGACATGTTTCTCTTTATCATTCGCCGGCTTGTTCTGGGCCATGACGCCCGCCAGCGCGTGCGGCACATAGGGCGCTTCCAGGTATGCGATCTCGTCCTCCGTCAGCTCCAGGTCGGTCGCCCTGGCCGCGCCGTCCACGTGGTGGAATTTGGTCGCGCCCACCACCGGGGAGGCGACCTTGGTCAGCAGCCAGGCCAGGGAGATCTCCGTCATGGTCACGCTGCGCTTTTCCGCCAGCTCCGCCACGCGGTCGATGATGAGGCTGTCCTGCTGGGCGGTGGCGTCGTACTTGAATCTGGCGTAGGCGTCCTTCTCCAGCCGCTCGGAGGTCTCGCCGGGCTTGCGGGAGAGCCGGCCCGACGCCAAGGCGCTGTAGGGGGTCAGGGCGATGCCCTCCTCCTGACAGTAGGGCACCATCTCCCGCTCCTCCTCCCGGAAGATCAGGTTATAGTGGCCCTGCACGGAGATGAATTTCGCCCAGCCCTCGCGCTCCGCGATGGCGTTGGCTTTCGCCAGCTGCCAGGCAGAGCAGTTGGAGATGCCGATGTACCGCGCCTTGCCGGCCCGCACCGCCTGGTTCAGACCGTCCAGAATGTCCTCGATGGGCGTCTGCCAGTCCCACATGTGGTAGATGTACAGATCCACATAGTCCATGCCGAGGTTCTGCAGGCTCTTGTTGATCATGCGCTCGATGTGCTGCTGTCCGGTAACGCCGGCTTCAATCTCCTCCTGCGTGCGGGGCAGAAACTTGGTGGCCACCACCACCTCGTCCCGCTTCGCGAAATCCCGCAGGGCGCGGCCCACATACTGCTCGCTGGTGCCGCTCTGGTAGGCGATGGCCGTGTCATAGAAGTTGACGCCCATCTCCAGCCCGTGGCGGATGATCTCCCGGGAGTGTTCCTCATCCAGCGTCCAGGCGTGCTGCCCCTGGCCGGCGTCGCCGAAGCCCATGCAGCCCATGCAGATGCGGGAGACGGTCAGATCGGATATGCCCAGCTTCGTGTATTTCATGGTTTATGCCTCCTTTGCATTCAGCATTTTTTTCAGGCAGGTGTAGGTCAGGTCATAAGCCGACTGATACACATACGGGATGCCGGCCTGCTCCATGGCGGTCTTCTGCTTTTCGGTCACGCTGGTATAGGGATAGATGCCATAAATGAATGGGAAAAAGGCATAAAGGAATTGCTGCCTCGCGGCCTCATCCATCTCCGGCGCATACTTATCCACCATGCGGCTCACGGCATTCAGGGAGGCCCCATAGGCAACCTTGAACTCCGCCAGCCGCTCCGGGCGGGAATTGGCCTCCATATCGTACAGGTTCATGGACAGCAGGCGAAGCAGCCTTGGCCGGTCCGTGAGCGTGCGGGCGATGGTCTGAGCCAGCTCGTCACGCGTCATGGCGACTTGATCGGCCATCACCGTGTCCATGGCCTCCACCCAAAGCTCGTATTCCTTCTGCAGCAGGGCCAGGAAGATCTCTTCTTTGGTCTCGAAATAGTTATAGATGGATGTACGGGTGAAGCTGGTGGCCGCGCCGATTTCCTTGATCGTAATCTCTTTGAAGCTCATGGTCTCATTCAGCTTCGCGCAAGCCGCAATGATCTCCTCTTTGCGAGCTGCCGTCAACTCCGGTGAACCTCTGGACATGGGATATCCCTCCCAACATCAAAACTGACACAGTGTCATCATGGCAATCATAGCACATTACTGACATCGTGTCAATATATAATATGGTTCAGCGCTGTAATAACTCAACTTTTGGGCACAGGATGGGAATCACACAAGGGCAAACTGGGCTTCAGGCTAATACCCTGACAGGCCCCATCTTCTGCTATGGTCAGGCCACAGCTTCATTCATCTCAGCGAATACACGGAGAGCAGCTTCAGGACGTTCTCCGCGCCGTCTCTGTGGCTGCGCTCGTAGCCATGGGAGGCGTACACGCCAGCGCCGATGAGTCCATGGCGGAGATCGTTGCCGGAGCGGAGCGTGGCCTCGACATCGCTGCCATAGTGCGGGTAGATATCAACGGCATAGTCGGCTCCGCTTTCCTTCGCCGCCTCGATCAGGCCTTTGACGATGGCATAGCTGTAGGGTCCGCCGCTGTCCTTGGCGCAGATGGAGACCTGCTTTTCGGTGCATGTCAGGCCGGTGCCAACGCAGCCCATATCGACGGAGATGGCTTCGGTGCACCCCGCTGGGACGTTTCCGGAACCGCCGTGCCCGACTTCCTCGTAGACCGTGATGTGCGCATAGAGCGCGCGCCTCGGCGTTATCTGTTCATCACGGATATACTTTGCTAAACCCAGCAGGATGCCAACGCTGAGCTTGTCATCCAGAAAGCGGGACTTGATGTAGCCTGTCTTCGTCACGCGCACATTGGGCTCAAAGCAGACGATGTCGCCCACGGAAATGCCGAGCTTTTCCGTGTCTTCTTTGGACTTCACATCCTCATCCAGGACCACTTCGCAGGAATCCCAGGTGCGCTTTGTATCATTGTACTCTCCGTTGACATGGACGGAGGCATTGCACAGCTGGAAGGTGCCCTCATAGATGCCGTTGAATTTGGTGACGACGCGCACATTTTCCGTCTCGGCATTATTGGGATTCATGCCGCCGAGGTTGGTCAGGCGAAGTCGGCCGTTTGATTTAACCTCCGCCACCATGCCGCCGAGCGTATCGGCATGGGCCTCCAGAAGAAGTCCGTTATCCCTGTCCTCCCCGCCGAGGGAAACGAGGACGCCGCCTTTATGTGTAAGGGCAGCCTCAAAGCCCAATTGCTCAAACGCTGCTTTAACCCAGGCCGCGGCGTGATCGGTATAGCCAGTAGGCGAATCGATCTTCAAGAGGGCTTCTGTCTGAGCGATGATAAAGTCTGTATACTCATTCCATGGTTTCATCGAACATTTCCTTTCAGGCGTTCATTTTGTTATTCATTATATAGCACTTTTTTCGTCTGTCAACCAGGTCATATCACAAATCCGTGTCATTTCCACATGTATTCAGATTCTGCGATTTCAGAGTCGGCTTAAGCCTGAGCTTCGCCTCGGTCAGGACTTCCTGTACTCTTCCGGCAGCGCCCGAAGCCCCTCCAGGCCTGAGAAAAAAAGCTGATTGACCAGGTACTGCATCCGGTACCAGTCATCGTTTTTCTCCCATTTCATGGAGCGATTGACATAGTACAGGCCGTGGATCACGAACATGAAAACCCGATCCGCGTCCTCATGGGTTAAATTGCAGGACGGTGTGGATGCCATGCTGTCCACCTACGCCGGCGGCCCCAACCAGGTCACCGACAAGACAACTGCCTCCAATGTGCAGTATATGCGCGCGGCCACCAAGAATATCCTCTATACGACCTCCAACAGCTGGGCTTACGACGAGGAGCACAAAAACGGTGATCCCGCGCCCTGGAAAACCATCTTCTATGCTGTGGATGCCCTGATCGTGGCCGCCATTCTGGCCGGCGCTGCGATGATCTATCTGAACTATCGCAAGAAGAGCAGCAAGAACGCCTGATGCGTCTCTCTCTTCTCGCATTCAACACGAGGCCGCTGGGAAAACCCTCCCAGCGGTTTTCTCGTTTTCCCGATCCTTGCCGGCTGCTCGGGTGCAGAACCTCATCCACCATCACCCACGGAGGGCGATGGTCCCTCTTCCCCTGAAGGGGAAGGTTTTTAGTAATCTCTTTCCTTTGTCTCCCCTGAAAGGGGAGATGTCGCCGCAGCGACAGAGAGGTTTCCCGTTGGCGTAAGCACAAGCTTGCTTTTCCAATCCTGCCAACTGATCGGGTGCAGGAACCTCATCCACCATCGCCCCGCGGAGGGCGATGGTCCCCCTTCCCCTGAAGGGGAAGGTTTTTGATTACTGCGCCTTTTGGAAGCAATCGCAGGGTCTTCATTGATGGAATCTATCCACTGAGCAACGGTGCAAAGCCCAACCTTCCCCTTTAGGGGAAGGGGGACCGCCGCAGCGGTGGATGAGGTCCGCTGCCCGCAATGCCTTCACATAAACCAAACCCTCCCCGGCAAACCGGGGAGGGCGTCGCCGGAAGGGCCGGGCTCCGGCCCATTCTTTTTTGGGTTCAAAGCGAATCAATGGGTCAGCCTGCTGTACCAGGCATTCGTCAGGGGGATGAACTAGAACTGGGAATGATACTGATTCACCAGGTTCTCCGCCATGGTGCCGGGGAAGCCGTAGATGTACTCCACGCTGCTGCCCGCGAAGGGGTTGCCGGTGATGGACGAGATTCCCCTCGGGATCAGCATGGCCTTGGCGGAGATGCCCACGAAGGCTTCCATCTCGATGGAGGTCAGCGCGGAGGGCAGGATGAAGTCCGGCGCGAGGGCCAGTGGCTCGAAGTTGAAGGTGCCCGAGGCGTAGACCTCCGTTGTGGAGCCAGCCCAGCTGCGGAGCGTCATGGCGGGGTCGCAGCTGTCGAATACGGCGGCGCTGTAACTTAAGTCAGGATTCCAGATGGTGGCGTTGCTCAAACCACAGCCCATAAACGCACCAGTTTTTATCCCGCCGCATGGCCCACTGACGACAACCGCCGAGGCCGACCCGCACCACAGCGCCGCGATCAGCGCCGCCAGGCCAGGATGATCCATAGTCTCCGCTTCATGTTCTGTCTCCTCCTTTGGGTGGTCTGTTCTCGGTGCGGTCTTCCTCATGCACGACCAGGCCCAGGACCTTGGCGTTCACCGCCAGGTCGATCCGGCTTCGGAAGCCTGTTTTTTCCAGCATGTTCTGCACATGATTGCGCACGGTGTTGACGGAAATGTGCAGCCGCTGGGCGATCTCATCGTTGGTGTAGTTGCGGGTCAGCTCCCGGAGCACCTCCAGCTCCCGATCGGTCAGATCCTCTTTCCAGGCGTCGCCGAACTCCGGGTTGGGCGGGCTGTCCGGATAGACCGATTCGCCCCGCACCGTGCGGTCCATGACGTTGTTCAGGGAGTCCTTGGAGTACTCCTTGAACCAGAAGCTGTCGATCCCGGCCTTCTTGGACTTGCCGATCCACTCGGCCTCCGCCGTGGAGGTGGTGAGGATGATCCTGATCTCCGGGTGGCTGGCCTTGATGCTTCGGGCGCAGGTGAGGCCGTCCAGCCCGTGCCGCATCAGCACGTCCATGATCACCAGGTCCACCGGATGCTCGTCGCAGAAGACGATGGCCTGCTCCGCACCGGAGAAGGACGCCGCCAGCTCGTACCCATCCGCCATGTGCACGGTGTTCTCAAAGAATCCACGGGCCAGATATTGGTCGTCCACCACGACGACCCGGACGCGCGCCCCCAAACACATCACCCGCTTTCAAATGATACGAATTTATTTTTCCGGGAAAACGGCCGCTGCGCAACAAAAAGACAGCGCGCCCGATTTCCATACTCATCCATCTAAATGATAACAAAATAATAGAGGCTGTCTATAGTCCACTCGGACTATTTTTGATGACAAATTGATGAAAAGTATGAAATTTTCGTGTTTCTGCTGCCACCTCTCTCCCCAGCGCGACGTATGAAAAATGTCAACGCACAAAACACAAACAAAGACAAAGCCCGTCTTTCACGCGGGACAGCTTGTCGTCCGTCCTGAAAACTGGTATAATATTTGGGGTTGTTATTGTTGCCCGGTATGATGAGTGGAAGGGGATTCCATCCATGAAAACGCGTCTGAAGCTCTGGCTTGCCCTGACCCTGTGCCTCTTCGCCTTGCTGCTGTGCGCGGGGGCGATGGCGGATCAGTACAACATCACCACGATGTTCCCGGAAGGAACGTGCACGGCGGTCACCGTGGCGGCCAGTACCACGCACTATGACACCACGGGGAACCTCTACGGCGTGGAGGCGGGGACCAATGTCACGCTCGAAGTGGCGCCGCTGACGGGCTACGTGGTGTCCAGGGTCGAGTGCACCTATACGCTCGACGGCGAACCCTATGCGGAGGAATTTGTGCTGGACGTCGGGAACACCACCACCATGTGCGGCTTCCCCATGCCGGCGGCGGACGTGCATCTCACGATCATCATGCGGCAGGAGGGCGACATCTACTACCCGCTGACCGCCAGCCTGTTCAAGACCAACTGCCGGAGTTTCACGCTTCAAACAGCCGGCGGGCAGAGCGGCCTGGAGGTGGAGGCCATGGCCGGCGAGACGGTGACCGTGACCGCCGTGCCCGAAAACGGATATGACGTCATGCGGATGTACTACAATACCATGTCCAGCGCAGTGACGGACTTCGATTTCACCGTGGATGAGAACGGTGTGGCCACCGGCAGCTTCGCCATGCCCGCGGAACAGATCCACGTGAATGTGTACGCCGGTCATCCCGAGGTCCCCTATCTCAGCTATAACAGCAGCGGTGTCTCCCAGGGCGAACTGACCCGCACAGACTATCAGCTGCTCACAAACAGCAGCGCCACCTGGTATGACCTCAGCTCCGGCTGGTATATCGCGCGCGGCAATGTGACGCTCAGCAAAAAGACCACGCTCCGGATCACCGGCGATGTGCACCTGATCCTCTGCGACGGCGCGAAGCTGACCGCGGGGGACGGGGTCTATATCAAGAAGGGCAGCAGTCTGTCCATCTACGGCCAAAGCAAGGGCACGGGCAAACTGATCGCCAAGCCGAGCAGCGGCCCCGGTATCGGCGGCATGGCGGACACGGTCGCCGGAAGCCTCTACATTCACGGCGGCGTCATCGACGCCAAGGGCGGCACGAATGCCGCGGGCATCGGCGGCGGCAACCATTCAAGCGGCTACGAGAACATCGTGATCTATGACGGCAACGTCACCGCTCAGGGCGGCTCCAGCGGTGCGGGCATCGGCAAGGGCCAGCAGAACAGCCCCGGCGACTGCGGCCGGATCGAGATCTATGGCGGCACGGTCACCGCCACCGGCGGCGGCAATGCCGCCGGCATCGGCGGCGGTGAGGACCGGGACGGCGGCGCCATCACGATCCACGGCGGCACGGTGACCGCCACCGGCGGTGAAAAAGGCGCGGGCATCGGCGGCGGCACCGAGGGCACCGGCGGTGCGATCACCGTCTATGGCGGTACCGTGAACAGCACGGGCGGGTTCGCTGCCGCAGGCATCGGCGGCGGGTACAAACGCGGCGGCGGCACGGTCACCATCTCCGGCGGGCGTGTGACTGCGCATGGCGGCGAATACAGCGCGGGCATTGGCGGCGGCGTCAATGGATTCTCCGGAAAGATCAGCATTGGCGGCGGTGTCGTCACAGCCTACGCCGGCGAATCCATCACCTACGGGGCCGCCATTGGCGGCGGCTATGACGCCGACGTGGACAGCATTGTCATCTCCGGCGGCGTGGTCAAAGCCTATGCCCAGGAAAACGGAGCCGCGATCGGCAGCGGATACAAGCGCGATTGCTCCGGCAGCATTACCGTTACCGGCGGGGATGTGCTGGCTGTGGGAAAAAGAGGCGCGGGGATCGGCTCCGGCGAACTCGCGGCGTTCAAGGGCGTCATCACCATCTCCGGCGGTACAGTGGCCGCCAGCGCAGACAAAGGCGCGGGGATCGGCTCTGGATTTGAGGATAACTGCGACGGCACCATCAGGATCAACGGTGGGCTTGTCACTGCCAGCTCCAAAGATGGGGGTGCCGGTATCGGCGCAGGGTGTGAGGCGGTTGCCGGGGGCGGCGGTGAGTGCAATGGCACCATTGAGATCACCGGCGGCACGGTCATTGTCTCGGCCGAATCCGGCGCGCAGGGGATCGGCCATGGAGACGACGGCGACGATGAGGGCACCCTCAGGTTAGGGGATGCCATGCGGGTGACGGCCGGCGGCAATTCCTCGGGTTCCAGCGCGACGCTCCGGGAGGCGGGCAAGCGCGTCCAAGCTTGCCGCAGCCGCTACGCCCGGATCGAAGCCTGCGCAGAGCACGAAGCCTCCGCGACCTTCGTGATCACAAAAGACACCCACGCCGCCAGATGCGTTTACTGCAACGCTCCGATGGAGGCGGAAGGCCACGCCTATCACGACGGAACCTGCACCATTTGCGGCTACGCGGGCGCCATGGTGACGATCCACTATCTCCCCGGAAGCGATCATGCCACCGGGGCCATGTCCGATGAAACCTGCGTCCCCAACGGCGCTTATGTGCCGGCGGACTGCCTGTTTGAATATGCCGGCTACGAGTTTGCGGGCTGGAGACTGGGCGAGACGGAGACCATCCTGCCTGCCGGAGGAGAGCAGCGCTTTGACGCGGAGACCACCCTCACCGCCACCTGGCGCAACAACTGGTCGGACCTGCAGGCCGCGGTCAACGCGGCGGACAGCGGCACGGTCATTCAGCTCGCCGGCGATACGGTCGCCAGCGTTTACGACAGCGCCCTGCACATTCCTGCCGGTCAATCCATCGTCCTGGATCTGAACGGCTGCGAGCTGAACCGCGGGCTCACCACGGGCACGGCCTACGGCCAGGTGATCGCGAACTACGGCACCTTGGCCATCATGGACAGCGTCGGCGGCGGCGTCATCACGGGCGGATTCAACGCCGGCGGCATCGACGGCGGCGGGATCACCAACAGCGGCATCCTGATCCTGGACAGCGGAACCATCTCCGGCAACCGGGCGGCCAGCAGCGCCGGCGGGGTGCGCAACGCGGCCGGCGCCACCTTCACCATGACCGGCGGCTCCATCAGCGGCAACACCTGCGGAGGCGGCGGCGGTGGCGCGGTGGTGAACTACGGCACCATGAACCTGAGCGGCGGCACGATCTCGGGCAACACCAGCGGACAGAACGGCGGCGGCATCTGGAGCAACGGCACGCTGAACCTGAGCGGCGGTTCTGTCACGGGCAACACGGCGAACGACAAGGGTGGCGGAATCTATGCCCGAGGAGAAAGCACGCTGCGCCTCGACGGCTCCCCTGTGATCACGGGCAACACCAGCACGAAGACCGGCGCAAACAATCTGTATATCAACAAAGACAGCAATAAGCTTCCGACCATCATAGCCGAGGACCTGACGGAGGACAGCCGGATCGGCGTCTCCTGCTCGGTCGCGCCTACGGCCGGCACCCCCGTGGTCATCATCTCGGGCGTCACCGGCGAGCTTCCCCAGATCGCAAGCGATGTCAACGCGTACACGGTGACCTATGAAAACGGCAAGCTGTATCTGGCTGTCGCGGCTGTGTATACCGTCACGGTTCCGGAGGGCATCGAGCACGGGACGGTCACGACCAATCCGGCGTCCTGCAACGCCGGCGACCCCGTCACCCTAACGGCGGAGGCGGAAGAAAACTACATTCTGGCCAGCCTGACCGTGACCCCTGACGGCGGCAAAGCGGAGACGCTCCTGCCCGACGCGGAGACTGGCGCGTACCGCTTTATCATGCCCGCCGCGAACGTGACGGTGAGCGCGAGCTTTATCCAGGACAAGACCAGCGCCGCGGTACAGCTGGTCTGAAACGACGACGGCGACGCAAACGGCAGCCGGCCCGATTCCGTGAATGTGACCCTGCTGGATCTGGAGGAGCCTGTCTCCTCCGTGGAGCTGACCGCCGCGGCCAGGTGGACTGCCACCCAGACCGGCCTGCCCCTGGATCACAGCGGCGAGCTGGCTGCCTACACCTGGACGATTGAGGCCAGCGACCTGCCCGCGGGCTATTCGCTGACCGGCAGCGCCGTCTCCGGCGATCTGACGACGCTGACCCTCTTCCCCGCGCAGCCCGTGACCGTCGCGCAGAGCGAGAACGGCACGGTGACCGCCGGCAAGCAGACTGCCGCCGAGGGCGAAACTATGACTCTGACGGTCACGCCGGATCCGGGCTACAGGCTGCAGGCCCTGACCTGTACGGCGGGCGGCCTGGCGCTGGAGCTGACCTTCGACGAGGAGACAGGCGTCTATGCCTTTGTCATGCCGGCCCAGGCTGTCGCGGTGACCGCCACATTTGAGAAGATCCCCACCGAATGGCAGGAGCTCCAGAAGCTGATCGATGCTGCTTCCGCGGGAGAACCCATCACCCTGACGCAGGATTACACGGGCGTGAAGGGCGATGTGCCTTTGAAGCTCGTCAGCGGGCAGAAGGTGATTCTCAACCTGAACGGTCACACCATCGACGCCGGGGAGAGCGACATGCGCGTCTTCACCGTGGGCGGCGGCGAGCTGACAATCGAGGGCAGCGGCGCCATCACGGGCGGTCATGCCGCAAGCTCGGTGGGCGGCGCCTTCATCGTGCAGGGCGGCGGCAAGCTGACCCTGAACGGCGGCACCGTCTCCAACCATAACGCCGGGAATGGCGGCGGCGCTGTGGCGGTGACCAACGGCACCTTCGTCATGAATGGCGGCAGAATCAGCGATAACAGCGCGGACACGCACGGCGGCGGCGTGTATGTCCAGGGCGGCACCTTCCTCATGAACGGCGGCGAAATCCTGATCAATCGCGCGGAGAGCAACGGCGGCGGCCTGTGGGTCGGCGAACGATCCACGGTGCATATCGCCGGCGGCCGCATCCGGAACAACGGCGCGGCGCTGGGACAGGACGTGTATCTGAATGGCGTGGGCATGTCTGTCTCCGGCAGCCCCGACATCGGCGAGGCGTATGTCGCCAACGCCGTCATCACCGTTGCGGGCGCGCTGGATCAAAGCGCGCGGATCGGTCTGACCTGCTCGAACAGCGCCGCAAAGAACAGCGCCGTGCTGACCAGCGGCCTCCGTGGCAGCGGCGTGCTTGCCAATTTCCCATCGGTGAAAAACGGCTATGCCTCGGCGCTGAATGCCGACGGCGAGGTATATCTGGGCGCAGCGCGCACCGTGATGCTCGACCTGAACGACGGCAGCGGTCATACCGAGCGGCTGATGGTCGCCAACGGAACGGCGATGGAGGAGCCGGAAAGCCCCGTGCGGGATGGCTACGCTTTCCGGGGCTGGCAGCTGAACGGCACAGCTTACGACTTTGCGAACCCTGTCACGGAGGACATCACCCTGACAGCGCAGTGGCTGGAGATCCCGCCCTTCGGCACGCCGGACTTCACTCTGCCGAAGGACATCACCGTGATCGAAGCCAACGCCTTTGAGGGCGCGGCCATGACCGCGGTGTCAATCCCCGACGGCTGCGAGCGCATCGGTGATTCCGCCTTCAGCGGCTGCCTGTGCCTCACGCAGATCCTCATTCCGGACGGCTGCACGCTGGGCGCGGATGTGTTCTCCGGCTGCGGCACGGTGTTTGTGTATGGCACGGCCGGCAGCGCCGCGGAGGCCTACTGCCTGAGCCACGGGAATTGCGTGTTCGTGCCCGTGGAATGAAAACACAATCAAAAGGCCTTGGGCTGCTCCATGCGTTAATTTGCCGGAGCGGCCCAAGGTCTTTGATTTCTGCGTGCAGGATCAGCCGGGAGCCTGAACCGGCCTGTGCCTTCTCATATACTCCACCGTCCTGTAGAGGGTTTCTCCGTGGAAGATCTTGTCCAGGTTTCCGGCGAAATCGAGGCCGTAACGGCCATGAAGCTCCGCCAGTCTCTCCTGGATCTCGGCGGCCTGCCGTGTCTCCACCTCCGGCATCAGGTCGTCAAAGCGCAGCTGCAGGCTGTATTCGCCGCTCAGATGATAGATACCCACGCCAATCAGCCGGACAGGCTGCCGGGCAGTCTGCGCCAGCAGCGAGACAGCCTCGTGGTAAATCCGGATCGCGGAGCGTGTGGAGGGCATCAGCTTCGAGCGCGAGATGCTTTTCATGTTGGCATAAGTCAGCTTCAGGGCGACGCCCTCGCCGTATAATCCCACCCGCGCAGCCAGCTGCTCGACGCTCAGGGAGAGCAGAAGCAGCACGTCCCGCAGGAACGCCTCATCCTCCACGTCGGCCTGGAAGGTGAGCTCCCGGCTGACGGATTTGGCCTCCTCCGGCCTATAGGGCGTCACCCTGCGGTCATCCTCGCCACGGGCGATCCGGGTGATCCACTCCCCCGGCTTCCCCAGCAGGCGGATCACCTCGTCCGGCCGCTCATGGATATCCCGCACCGTGTGAATCCCGGCGCTGTAAAGCCGCTCCGCCGTCTTCGAGCCGACGGTGTAGAGCACGCGCACATCCCGGTCGATGATCAGCCGGACAAACGCCTCCGGCGTCGGTATCTCAAAATAGCCGTCCGGTTTCTTTTCCTCGCTCGCGGTTTTTGCCGCTGTTTTGGAGTAGGCCACCCCAATGGAACAGGTGAGTCCCAGTTCGTCCTTCGTGCGGCGTTTGATGGTCCGCGCCATTTCGCAGGCAACCTCCCAGTTGCCCGCCTTCTCCGTCACATCCAGATAGGCTTCGTCGAGGGCGATGGTCTCGGCCGCGGTGGCGTAGGTATTACATATCCGGTGCAGCTGGTTGGAGACAGCCCGATACTTCTCAAAATTCGGGTGCATGTAGACCCCGCCGGGACACAGCCGGTAGGCCTCCTTGATGTTCATGGCGGAGTGAACGCCGTATTTGCGGGCCTCATAGCTGCAGGTTGCCACCACCCCGCGCTCCTGCGGAAGGGAGCCGATGATCAGCGGCTTCCCCTTGAGGGACGGATCGTCCCGCATCTCCACCGAGGCATAGAAGGCATCCATATCCACATGGATGATAATCTGTTTCATTAACATCCGTCTTCTTTCTTACGGTCATCATCGCAATCGTCTCGCGGTCCCTGCCCCGGTATTGTTATGCCTTAATTTACACTGGAAGCCCTGCAATGTCAATCAGAATCATGCTCAAGTGCTCCCTGCGTCTGATAATCTGGAAGCTTGGCAATTTCTGTTTTTTGATTGCGCATCTGTTCCAAGTAAGAAGAATTTCTGTTATAATGCAAACAGCGCGACAACCCAGAGGATCTTGGCGCCGATCACCCTTCTGCCGACCAATACATTCTATGATTGCAGCTCCCTCGCCAGCGTTGTGCTGCCGGATACCATCACGGAGATCGGCCTCAGCGCCTTCAACAAATGCGGCCTGCGGTCGCTGGTTCTGCCTTCCGGGGTCAGGTCCATCGGGCGGAGCGCCTTCAGCTCGTGCGAGCGGCTGGAAACCCTCGTCCTGCTGGAGGGCCTGGAGAGCCTGGGCGACGTCTCCATCATCTACTGCCCCAACCTGCAGCGGGTGGTGATCCCGGCCAGCGTGACCTACATCGATGACGAAAATGTCTACGACTGCGGCGACGCCGTCGTCGTGACGCCCCGGGGCAGCTACGCGTGGAACTGGGCCACGGGCTGGGGCATCCCTGGGCTGGAGCCGGACGAGGCGGGCGACTGATCGGAGACACGGCTGAATAGAACAATCCGTCATACGAAGGGGCTGCTGCAGGTTTTGACACTCCTGCAGCAGCCCCTTTTCTGATGATTGCAGTCCCAATCAATCGTGCAGCACAGCGCAGTTCAGAGAGGGAGTCTCCAATCCTTGTCCTCGGCTTTTCCGGCTTCCCTCATCAGGCCCCGCTGGCCCTTTTGAGCTGTTCCGTCAGATCGCGGATGTCTGCGTCAAAGCTGCCGATCTTCCCGTTGAGCTCCCGCAGCCGCTGGATCCCTTCTGTCAGGATCGCGGCTTCCGCGTCTCTACGGTTCAGCTTCCGGAAGGTCATGGCGTATGACTGATAGAGGGCGGGAGAAACGTAGCCGTTCTTCCGCGCCTGATCATACAGCGCCAGCGCCGCCTCATACCGGCCGGCCTTTCGCTGTTCCTCCCCGCGCTGCCACAGCGGATAGCCCGCTCTGAATCCGGAATCCCAGTCAGAGCCGGCCGCCGCCGGCCGCGGATCGCCTGGTTTTTTGCGTTTGAAGAAAATGCACATCGGTCATCCCTCTTTGAGCAGCTTTTTCAGCGTGTCCGCGATCTCGGCGGCCGCCCTGCGGTGCGCGTCGCGGCTTGGGTGCATCCGTGAGCCGAGGGTTTCGGCGTCGGAGAGGCTGAGATAGTGCGCGTTCAGATCTCCCCTCGCCCGCACGTCCTCCACGGCGCTCCGGAGGATTTCTTCCACGGCGTGGCCGCACAGGCCGTAAGCCCACACGATGACCGCTTTGGGCTGCCTGGCGCGCACCGCCTCCAGCAGTTCCACCGCGCGGGCGCGCAGCTCAGCCCGTGCCGCGGGCAGCTCGTCCGCCTTGAGGCCCGCGAGGGCGGAGCCGTCGTTGGTGCCCAGGTTGATTACCACCGCGTCGGCGGGGCGCTCGTCGGCGGGCGCGGGCACCTGGCCGCCGGGCGTGACGCCGCAGAGCTGGCCGTAAATGCGCCCGATGCGGCTGTCCTGCTGATTGTCCCAGCTGCGGGCGGCACCCCAGCCGCCCAGGGCGATCACGCGCTTGTCGGCCATCATCTCCTCCGCCACCAGCGTGGGGAACGCGGGCATATGGGAGATGAACAGCATCCGCCACTCCTGCCCCTCGCCATAGGGCCCCATGGTGCCCTCGCCCACAGTCAGGCTGTCGCCGATGAATTCGAGCATCAGGGAGCGGGCATCCGGCGCCTCGGGCGTCCCGTCGGTATAAACCGCGTTCAGCACCACCGCGCCCGTCTCGTCGTAGCTGGGCTGGGTGTCGCGCAGGATGGTGATCTCGTGGGGGAACTGATCGTCCAGGCCGGCCAGCAGCGGATAGACATGGGTCCCCTGCACCATGGGCAGGCGGGTGATCGGCGCGCCGTCCACCAGCACGCCCAGCCACTGGGCATGATCCGCCGCCGTCGAGGTGGCCTCCACATCCAGCCGCCTGCAGGCGAGCTTCACCCGCACCCCCGAACCGCTCCACCAGAGGTTCTGCTCTTTTTCACAGGGGTCATGCCGCCCGATGGTGAAAAACCGGGTGTCCGGCAGAGAATAACGCTGCATCCTTCTCGCTCCTTTCGACTTATGCTGTTCTCTTTGGATTGCATCTGTCCTCTTCACTTTTTGTAAAGCTTTTGGCTTCGTTTTTGCCCTTGCCCCATGTATCGCAGCCTGATTCTGCGCGTGGCAAGGACAGCATTGCATTTTCACTGTGAAAGTATCATAGCACAAATAAGCAGGAAAGGCAAAGAAATTCGGCCATGCTTGTATTTTTCTTGTTGAAACAGCAAAAACAAATGGAATATGAGTTATAATCCTTTTGATAGAATACCTTCGGCGCAAGCAGCATCAATCACAGGAGGGATTACGGCATGAAAGAAAAGATCAACGTCACCGATTACGCAAACCTGATCACCAAGGCGCTGCCCAGGGGCATCCTGCTGAACACCAACGGCGACAAGTTCAACGCCATGGTCATCGGCTGGGGGCATATCGGTACGCTGTGGAGCAGACCCACCTTCCATGTGTACGTTCGCCAGAGCCGGTACACCAAGAGCCAGCTGGACAAGACCGGCGAGTTCACGATCAGCGTGCCGCTGGGTCAGCCGGACGCGACCATCAACAAAATCTGCGGCTGGCAGTCCGGGCGCAGCATCGACAAGGTGAAGGAGGCGGGCCTGGAGCTGGAGGACGCGGAGGTCATCCATACGCCCGGCATCCGGCAGTATCCGCTGACCATCGAATGCAAGGTGCTCTACGCCCAGGATCAGGATCTCTCCCGGATCCCGGAGGACATCCGGAGCCGGATGTATCCCCAGGACGTGGAAGGCACCTACCCCATGGCGAACAGGGACTGCCACACCATGTACGTCGGGGAGATCGTTGACGCCTATATTCTCAAATAAACAACAATCGGGTGATGAGCAGCACGTAGGCGGCATCACCCGCGTCATCAGAATGGAGAAAGGCACATGAGAACCATTCTCCTGAATGGCAGCCCCAGAAAGAACTGGAATACCGCCCTGCTGCTGAAGGAAGCGCAAAAGGGCGCGGAATCCGTCGGGGCTGAAACCGAATACATGCCTGCTGCGATACCCTCCAGGTCGCGGATTACAGCAAGTATAACATGGCCAGCTTCAGCGAGGAGCACAAAAAGGCCGAGCGGGAAAAGCAGTTCCCTCTGGATCTGGAAAAAGCGTTCCAGCTAGGCGCAAGGCTCAGCGGAGGGACATAAACGTTCAAGGCTGAGACGGCAGCTCTTTCAAAAGAATCTTTCAGGTTCTAGAAAGCCATCGGATCGCGGCAGGAGGGCAACGCCATGAGCGAAAAGTCGCTGAAGCCCTATCGGCACAGCGTGCAGTATTACGAGACGGATATGATGGGCATCACGCACCACGCCAACTATATCCGCTGGATGGAGGAGGCCCGCATCGATTTTTTGGAGCAGATCGGCTTCCCCTACTCGAAAATGGAGGCCGCCGGCGTGCTCTCCCCCGTCAAGGCGCTGTCCTGCGAATATAAGCATACCAGCACCTTCGAGGACGAGATCAGCATCGCGGTCTCCATCGAGGCCTTCAATGGCGTTGTGATGACCATCGGCTACGAGATGCGGAACCAGCAGGACGATACGGTCTTCACCGCCCGCTCCGAACACGTCTTTCTCAACCGGGAGGGCCGCTTCGTGCGGATGAAACGTGAAATGCCCTCATTCTGCGAGACCATTGAAGGCCTGATCCGGGCGGAATAAACCAAATGCCTTGATCCGTCGCCGCGGTCACGGCAGATCAATGTCCAGGCGGAAGCCGGGGGCGCTCGTCACCTCCATGCGTCCTCCCAGGTGCTCCGTCAGCGACCGCAGGGACAGAAGCCCGCCGGCCTCCCGGATCGGCCCGGTGGGCGGCTGGCCATTGGTTTCCAGGGTAAACCGCGTCCCGCCTTCCTCCGGCCGAATCCGCAGCGTCAGGGCGTCGCCGCCCGCGTGCTTCACGGCGTTGGCGGCGCACTCCTGGACGGCGGCGGCCAGCAGGCTCCGGACGGTCTCCTCCTGCGGGACGCAGCCCGCGATCGTGACCTCCACGCCGATGGCCTCCGCCACATCGATGGCGTCGGCCAGCGCGTCGCGGGCGGTGTCGTCCTGCTCGTACTCCCGAAGCAGGTAAGTGTTGGTACTCTTGAGCAGCTTCAGGAACAGCGTTTCGTTGAAAATCCCGGGGTTTTTCAGGTAGTACCGGCTCTCCAGCAGGATGTGGCCCAGCTGGTCGTGCACCGTCATCCGCGCGTTCAGCAGCTCCTGGGCGATGATGATGCGCTCCGCCTGGCGGTGATAGATCTCCAGGCGCAGGTGAATGTCCTTCAGCTTTTGATTTTTAGCCTCCAACCCGGCGAGGATCCCGGCCTGCTCCGTGATGTCCGTGGCGGTCAGCTGCGTCAGGTCGGTGCCCGGCGTGTCCTGGCTGCGGAGCTGCCAGACCCTGCCCTCCGCGGAGACCTGGTCCCCGCCCGCCGCCGCCAGAAGCGCTTTCCAGTCGGTGAGGAGCTTTCCGGTCAGCGCCTCAGAGAGGTGCTCCATCGCCAGATTGCGGAAGATCACCGTCCCGTCCGGCTCGCCGAAGGCGACGCCCACCGGCAGCAGGTCCATGGCCTGCTTGACGCTGTCCGGCGTGACATGGTGTCTCCGGTAGCGCAAGGTGTTCCGGACGGAGAGGGACAGCGCCACGGCGATGACGCCCTCGAACGCCCACGCCGCCCAGACCGGGCAGGCGCAGACCGACGCCAGCCAGGCCGGCGGCTCCGGGATCCAGTCCGGATAGTTGTTTCGCCAGCTGATCACGCACAGGCAGAACCAGAAAATCACCGCGCTGAGCAGCAGCGGCGCCAGCAGCGCGCCCCGCGCCCGGCGGCTCCGCCCGTCCTGGATGGCGGAGATCAGCATCATCATCTGGCCGGCGATCAGCAGGAACAGCACGCCCAGCACGGGCATCCTCGCGGCGGAGAGCATCGCTTCTTTGATCGTCATGCCTGCTCACCGCCCTTCCTTGCCCGAAGTTCGGCGAACAGATCCAGATACAGGATTCCCTCCTCCTCCCGGAGCCGGGCGGCGACGGGGAGGCCGCTCAGGTCCGGCGCGTGCGGCGTCTCCGCGGCCAGCACGAGGCCGCCGTCCCGACAGGAGACCATCAGGGCGGAGGTCTCGTCCATCAGCTGCTCGGCCACCGCCTCAAAGGCGTCGTAGAGGGCGATCGCCGTGGCGGCGGGCAGGGTCCGCTCCTCCTCCGGCGGCCACACGTTGGTCTGCAGCCCGGCCAGGGTCAGATAGTCCGCGGACTCCCGCAGCGCCAGGAACAGGGTATGGGTGGTCAGGCTGTCCCGCTCCGCCGCGAGCAGGAGCAGATTCGACTTCCGCTTGACATATGCGTTCAGCACCGACACCCGGGCCAGCTGCCCCCGGAAGGCCGGCGTGTCCGGCTGCATCTCCCCCAGCATCCGCTCGATGCGCTGCTGGCAGGGATAGAGGATCTCCGCGATCTCGTGATAGATGCGATGCCTGGACTGCAGCCAGGCGTCCTTCTCCCGCTGCTCCGTCTCCGCCTGGATCAGGCTGTTCTCCGACTCGATGAGCTCGTTGGCGTCCGCCAGCCGGCCCTGGGCCTGGTGGACCTCGTGCTCGTCCTCCGTCCAGAAGGCGCAGCCGCCCCGGACCGCCCGGCCGGAGAACTTCAGATCCGGCGTCAGCCAGACCGGGGAGGCGAGGGCCGCCCGGAGCTGCTCCTCCCCCGCCGCGAGCTCGCAGTCGGAGCGGCAGACAGGCTGCAGCGCCTCGTCCGTCACCAGCGCCGGCGTCCGGAGCGCGGCGAAAATCTCCGCATAGCCCGTGTTGTGCGGGATCAGGTGATACCGGATGCAGACCTCCAGCACGCCCAGCATGCCGAACATGTTGATGTCCGGGTTGTTATACATGCGCGGAAGCTTGGTGCCGTCAAACAGCCAGATGAAAAGCGCGAGCAAGACGAACCACAGGCCCACCACGGCGGCCAGGTACGGCAGCGCCCTCCGGGCCTGCCGTCTCGTCTCCCGGAACAGCAGCCACAGCCCCGCGGCGAGGCTGAGGATCATCCAGGCGTAGAGCGCGAAGAAAACCGGCCCGTGGGTATAGGTGCCGGTATCGACAGCGAAGGAGGCCAGGTCGATCTTCGGCTGATACACCAGGAAATGCAGATCGTTGGTCAGCGCGAGGAGGGAGAGCAGGGCCGGCGGGATCAGCAGCAGCGTCTCGTCCCATCGGCCCCCGCGCCTCCCCCGGTGAATGCGCAGGCAGGTCATCAGGAACAGCGTGGGAATCAGGGTCATGGGCGCGAAATACAGGTAGATCAGGTAACGTATTGCCGCCGGTTCCGTCGCGAAGCGGTAGATAAAAACCCGCAGCAGCTGGTAGAGGAGCAGCAGCATCGCCGCGCCGACCATCCAGTTTTTTGTCCGCGAGGGCAGGAGCCTCGCCCGGACGGACAGCAGCCATTCGAGCAGCAGCCCCACGTAGATCAGATAGTTGCAGCCGGTGCACAGCGCCTCCAGCACCGCAAGTTTGGAGCGGGCCAGCAAATTCATGACGCCCGCCAGCAGGAGAAAAACGACAAAAAGACAGGTAGGGCGCGCGGCCATACGCTCATCCATCGCTTTCACCCCCGCAAAAGGATTTCCCAGTTTGAAAAAAGGTCACCTGAACAGACGCCATTGTACAGGATATTTCGCCGCGAATATGGTTTCTCCTGCCGCTTCGTTGATTCCGGATTTGTATTTCCCTCCTTCAGGCTACTACCTTCTCGGCGAATGACACGGAGACAGTCACGACCGAGGCTTTGTTTTTCTTGCGCGCCTGTATGAAAATGGCTATAATGGGGATGCTTTCAGATATTATACGTTGAATCATGATCCATCGCGATAAACGCGAATAACAGAGGTGATTCCATGAAGCGCATTTGCTTGCTGTTTCTCGCAGTGCTGATGGCCGCGTGCTGCTCCGCCGCCCGGTCGGAGGGAAGCGAAGCGGCGCGGCTGCTGCCGTTGATCTCCATCCGCACAGCTGACCCGGAGGCGGGCACCGCCTTTGCGACCGAGCCTGTGAAGGCCTATGTCGCCAAGTCCATCGCCTCGTGGACACCCGGCTATGTGATCCCGCCCGAGCCGTATTATGTCGACTGCACCGTAACCTGCACCGGAGTAAACGGGGACGCGTTCCCCGACAGCGCGGAGGCGCAGGTCAAGGTCCGGGGCAACTGGACCACCAGCTACGAGAAGAAACCACTGCGGATCAAGTTCGCAGAGAAGCAGTCTCTCTGCGGCCTCAACGGGGGCAGAGCCTTCAAGAACTGGGTCCTGCTCGCGGAGTACAAGGATCTGTCCATGCTGCGGAACAAGGCTGGTTTTGACCTGGCGCACAAGATTCTGGGCGAAGACCTGTATTGCTCTGACTGCGCGCTGGTGGAGGTGGAAATCAACGGCGAGTACTGGGGTGTCTACCTTCTGGCCGAACAGCAGGAGTGCGCTGAGGGCCGGGTGAACGTGCCCGAGCCCAAAAAGGACGAGACCCAGACTGATGTCGGGTACTTTTTAGAGTTCGACGGGTACTATTTCCTGGAGGATCCGCTCTGTTCCTTCACCGTCAATTACGCCGATTACGCGCCGCTGATCCCCTTTAACGGCAGCGCGCCGGCAAGGTCCTTCAAGCCGCTCTCCACCGCGCCGTCCGGCAGCAAAGACGTGGGCTTCACGATCAAGAGCAGCGTCCGGTCCGAGGAGCAGCGCAACGCCATCCACGACTTTGTGTCCAACGCCTACCGCATCATGTATGCCGCCTCCTACCGGGAGGAAGCCATGGAGATGACCGCGGACTGGCGCGGCATCGTGCCGTCTGAGAAGACCTCCCGGGAGGCTGTGGAGGCGGTGGTGGATGTGGACTCCCTGGCCGGGATGTACATCCTCAGCGAGATCACGTGCGACCCGGATATCTACTGGTCCAGTTTCTTCATCAGCGTGGATCTGAGCGCGAACGGCAGCCGAAAGCTCCGCTTTGAAGCCCCCTGGGACTTTGACTCCTCCATGGGGAACCGCTATGTCTGCGAAAACGCAAAGGGCTTTCACGCGGCGAACGTGGTGGACGATGTGGATCACGTGTACAAGGCGATTAATCCGTGGCTCGCCGTGCTGATGCGGCAGGACTGGTTCAGAGACATGATCGCCGAAAAATGGACGGCGCTCTACGACAGCGGCGCGCTCCTCGGCACCGTGGAGATGATCCGCGCGGACAGCAGAACCTATGAGGCGGCTTTCACGCGCAACTATCAGCGCTGGAGCAATATGGCGGACAAATCGCCGCTGGATTATGAGCTGAACCGGGAGGCCTTCGCGTGCCGGTCAGAGGCCGAGTCGGCCGAGCAGCTCGCCCATTGGCTTGAGCGCAGGATCTGGTTCCTCAACGACTACTGGCACCGATAATCAAAACCCGTCATGCAGCCGCGCAGGGCTGCCGCATGACGGGTTTTGGTTCGTTTTCCGCAGGCCGGCTTCCGATCATTCCGCCTTTTCGTCCTGTTTTTTCTTTTTGGGCTGAGGTTGCCTTCGCCAGTCGGCAACCCAAGCCGTGAGGCGGCCAAAACCTTGCGTTGTGTTTCTCGCTGCCCTGTGATATGATGTGATCCATGAAGGTAGCAATCCCCGCGCCGCGGCTCCCGCCGCGGCTGTATGAAGTTTACTTGTATAACAAAAACGGCTCGCAATCAGACGATTGCGGCGGCATGAGACAGGAGGCAGCTTATGGAGATTCTTTCGATGGTCGTGGCCCTGGTTGTTCTGGGTATCCTGTACAAGCGGATGATCGCGAGGGAGGTGCCCGAACCGATCTCGGGGGCGCAGGTATTCGTCCCGATCGTGCTGGGCATGGTTTCGGTCCTGCTGTCTCTCCCGCTCACGCTGGGCAGCGCGTATCTCCTCTCCACGCTTGGTTATGTCCGCGAGGCGCATCCCCTGTGGCTGCGGTCCCTCGTCAGCGCCTTTGTGGGCGCGGGCCTGCCGGAGGAGCTGAGCAAGTTCCTGATGATCCTCATCGGCCTGGCCATCTTCCGCTCCAAGGTCAAGAACGTCTATGAATACGTTCTGATGGGAGCGGCCGTCGGCTTCGGCTTTACGATCTTTGAAGAGTATCTCTATGGCTCCACCCTGGCAAGCATGATCTTCCGGCTCCTGCTGATTACGCTTCACATGCTGTTCAGCATGATCATGGCCTATTACCTCGGCCGGGCGAAGTATCAAAAACGGACCGGCGAGGACTCGCCTGCCAAGAGCTATGTTCTGGCTTTCCTCATTCCCATCGCGATGCACACAATCTATGACGC
This sequence comes from uncultured Clostridia bacterium, assembly GCA_947165425.1. GTDB lineage: Bacteria > Bacillota > Clostridia > Christensenellales > Aristaeellaceae > RUG11272. The sequence goes on along the minus strand of CAMVAJ010000009.1, from coordinate 30,286 downwards.
ATGTACGGGAACCAACGCCTACCTGTTCTCCGAAAACGAGGATTTGCTCACCATCGGCGGCATCATCGGCATCCTCGGAACCATTGTCATGTTCGTTCTCCAGATCATGCTGCTCATCCGCTTCAAGAAAAACGCGGAAGCGCTCTCGAGGATGGAGCTGATCGATCCGAAGATGTAAGGATGTAAGGTCCGTCCAGCTGGTCAGACTGTGCTTTCAGGCGGTCTCCATACAAAGAGCCCCTCGCCGGCGGCAATCGCCCTGATCAATTCCAGCAGCTCGGGATCCGGATTGAAGACGGTCATGTGGGTATCGTCCGGCTCCGAGAGGATCATCGACTCGCCGGTCATGATATACAGGAACCTGCTCCGCATTTCCTCCGCGACGCGCTCCGGCGAGGGATTGACCGTCTCCTCCTCGTCGATGGCGATATCCCGGTAGCAGTTCAGCTTCAGGATCAGATGGATATGCTTCCGCTTGATCTCCACCAGCTGCTTTTCCTGGAGGAAATAGGCGATATTCCTGAAATACTGCCCGGGGCTGTCCTTCGGCACCTGCGCCGGCAGGATATCAATGATCCAGTACGGCGTTTGAAGCAATTCCTCAATCGTTCTCTTCATGCGTTTTTTTCTCTCCCCGCGCCTCTTCGTTCCGGTCTGTCAGCCAATGTCAGATCAGGATCCCGTCGCAGTGGTCGAGCTCATGCTGAATGATCTGCGCGGTAAAGCCCTCAAAGACACCCGTCCGCGGTCTGAAGGTCTGATCCTGATACCGGACCGTGATTCGCCGATAGCGTTTGGTCTTTCGGACCCCCGCCAGCGACAGGCAGCCCTCCTCTGCCTCGTATGCGTCGCTTTTGGCCGTGATCTGCGGATTGACCATGACCATCTGCATCGGGCCGTTGCAGAACACAATGATTCGCTTTCGGACGCCGATCATGTTCGCGGCCATCCCCACGCAGCGGTCCAGATTCGCCCGGAGGGTATCCAGCAGGTCCGTCATCACCTGCTGATCCGCCGCCGTTGCCGGGTCGGACTTCAGGGCCAGAAAAAGCGGATCGTGCACAATCTCCCGGATCATCCCTCATTCCCCCTGTTCTTCCATCCGCGTCAAGGCTTCAAAAACTGCCAATACCCGAACACCAGCAGCGCGATCTGCAGGACCAGCAGGACCGGGAAGAACACCCGGAAATACCAGTGCTTTGTCTTGTGGTGGCAAAGCGTCATCCCCAGCACGCCGCCCAGGCCGCCGAAGCAGGCGGCGGCGAGAAAAAGTGTCTTCTCCGGGACTCTCCAGCTGCCCTTGCGGGCGCAGCGCTTGTCATAGGCCATGAGGGCGAAGGAAACTCCATTCAGGATCGCCAGGACCAACGCGGCGATGATGATGATATCCATGCGTTTTTTGTTCTCCTGCGTCTGCCGTCGAAGAATCCACTCCGGGATCCATCTCAAAAAGTTCTAAAGGTGATTTGACACGGTGAACTATCCCTATTACCGCTTCAAGGAGCTGAACACCCTCTGCGTGGAGCCGGACGCCTGCCCCGTCTACGGCGCGCCGGTCCGGGCCTACTGGCGCGAGGCCGAGACCGCCATGATTCAGGGGATGAGCGCCGTGCTGCGGACCGCCGCCGAGATGGAGGATCCCGCCCGGGCCCGGCAGTACATCACGGACTACTGCAATCTGGTTCAGGACAAGGCCTTCTCGGATGCCAGGCAGCTGCTGAATGATGTCCTCTGGGCCCACAGCAGGAATTCCAATACCATGAAGAACGGCCGGAACCCGGAGACCTACGAGATCCTGAACGAGCTGAAGCCCATCCCGCCCATGGAGCTCCGGCTGGATGCCGCCGAATGGCAGCGCCTGCTGGACAGCCTGAACACAGGCCTGTCAGCCCTGTGACAAGCAGGCCGGCATGCTTTTTCCGAATGATACAGACCCGGTTTGCGTTCAAACGGCGGCTTGTGGAGATTACAAGCCGCCGTTATTGCGCTTATCGCGCCATTCGGAGAAAGCCTTCAGCTCAGGCTCGGAGAGCTTCAGCGCCAGGCCCAAAACAGCCAGATCGTCCGCCATGCCGATGATCGGTATGGAGTCCGGAATCAGGTCCTTTTTCTTCAGCATATACAGCGCCGCGCCGACCAGGCAGGCAATCACCTTCGGTGAGACCACGGTGTACTCTTTTTTGACCCAGGCCTTGACCATCGCGATCATGAGCGGCACGCTGGACAGCGTGGAGCCGATGGTCTGGACGGTCTTCAGCTTCTCCTCCAGCTGGACCAGAATGTCGTCTACCTTGGAAGGGTTCTGGATCACGCTCTGCGCCTCCGCGATGCCCCGGTCCAGCAGCCCCTGCACCTGATTGAGATCGAAATCCATCCTGTTTGCCTCCTTCAAGTTTGATTCGGTTTGGAAACGGTTGCTGAGGGTATTATAGCATATCGACCCGCAAAGATACAACGCCATTGTATCGGATTAGTCTGAAACATATTCGTTCCGGCTTTCCTGGCAGGAATCCTTTTCTCCATGCAGAAATAATTCATCTGGCGGAGTTGACGTGGCCATGTCGGCAAGTCCTAACGCGGATCCTGTTTGCCGCCCGACCGCTCGGGCCGCTCAGACGAGACATCAAATCGCATGGAGGAAGGACACCATGGTTGAATTGAAAAATGAGGTCATCGATCGAATCCTGCACAAGGAGACCGCAAAGAAGGAAGAATTGGGAACGATCCTTCGCAGTATCTACACCCGGTACATGCGGCTTTATGAAAAGTATTTCGCGGACATCGACGCCCTGAGCGACGACGTCATCGCCGGGCTGCGAAGCTATCACGAGGAGACCAGAAGCCTCGTCAAGTATTACTACATGGACATCCCGCTCGATCTCTGCCTGAAGCTCGACGCCTTCGACGAGAAATACAACGACAGCCTGCTCGGGCCCGGCTGGCACGATGTGCTCTTCGGCGGCTTTCGGGATTTCAGGGAAAAGCACCTGGACCAGTACAGGCGCAGGGAGGAGCTGAAAGCGGCGTTTGCGAAAGAGACCCTGGCAGCTTTCTATGACGACATGAATTATGTTTTCAGAGACGGCTTCGGCACGGGCAGCCAGACCGCCGAGAAGGTCGTCAGCGGGCTCGCTGAGCTGCTGTTCGGAAAAGAGTGACCCCTCAGAACAGCTTCCAGCCGGTGTCGTTGGCCTGCGTCAGGCCGTCGGAGGGCAGTCCGTAAGTCTCGCCGGCTTCAAAGAAGTAGATCCGGGGCTCCAGCATCTCCTCCTCCGTCAGCCCGGTGATCTCCAGCCACCCCTCATCCCGCAGGACCCATACCCGTCCCGACACGGTCTCCCTCAGGTGAACGGCATAGCCGCCCGCCGGCAGGGCCTTCACGATCGCGTTCAGCCGAGCGTCCGGCCAGATATCGACGCTCATGACCTCCCCCGCCTCGTCCAGGCACAGGAAGCTCATGAGCAGATTGCCGCGGATGCAGGCGGGATCTCCGGGAATGTCCGCCATGATCAGCGCGCAGCCCTCCGGGATTCTCTGCGGGAGCGTCCTGCCGATGCCGATCTCCTCGATGGCCTGCATCAGCGTATCCATATACTGATCCATCTTCACCTGCTTCAGGCACCAGGGCAGCAGGACCGCCAGGTCCGGATAGGTGATGCCACCCGTCATGGTCATGATCACGTTCATCATATAGTAGAACTCGTCCTCCGGCGTCATGCCGGCCTCGTGGAGCCGCCAGGCGATCCGGTTCAGCATGGCGGAGTTGATATGCACGCCGCCATAATCATGCCCGCTGCCGTAGCCCTCCACCGCGGGGAAATAGTATTGATCCCAGACGAACTCCGGGTGATGGAACCGGTGCGGGTCGCCCTCGTCTGTCGAGTAGGGCGTCACGATCGGCGCATAGTCCAGCAGCTCCCCTGATCGTTCACATAAAAGGTGAAAAAGCCCGCATCCTGGTCTTCGCGGGGGTTGTCCGTGTAGACCACCCACACCAGCCGGTTCGTCCGATTGATCTCCACGACCGCCTGGTGCGTCAGGCCCTTGACGATGGAATAGCCGGAGCTGCCGACCGTCTTATCCACGATCCGCTCCACATCCTCCGTCGTGAGCTCCGGCTTCTCGGGGAGCTGAATATCCAGGCTGGATTTCAGGCTTGCCACCGCGCAGATGGCCGTTCCGTCCGCGTCCACGATCAGCTTGACGGAAGCGCCCTGCACGATGACGTCGCTCACGATCTGCCGGAAGGTGTAATAGGTCAGACCTTCCGTCTCATTGATCGAGTCGAGCATCAGCTGTGTGTCGTCGTCCGCACGCTCGCCGAGATCGAATTGGACAACGCGGCCTGACGTAGCGCTGCCTCCGGCAGTCCAAAAAACAGAAGAGCGCGATGTCAGCGGCATGGCTCTCCTCTGTTTTTTTGTTTGCTTTCACTGGTTCATGCCCGGATTGCCCGGCCATGGCAGGCTGAGGCTCGCTCCGCTCACAGCAGCCGCTTATAGGTCTCGGTCATCGTCATCAGCTGGTAGCGGAGCAGCCACCAGGCGTCGTTCCATTCGGGCACCTTCTTGATGACCTCGAGGATGGCCGGATAGTACTTGTCCGTCAGCGCGGTGTAGTTCGCCATCCGCTTCCGGGTGAAGCAATCGGCCATGCCCGCCAGATTGTTGCACCGATCCAGGCACTTGATCAGGCAGGCCATGGGATTCTTCCGGATGTTCTCGAAGTAAACGTCGTCCAGATCCGGCCTGGATTCGTCGTAGGTGTTGTAGGAGACCAGCCGGACGACCTCGCGGACCTGTTCGCCCACCGGCAGGTCGGACAGTTTCAGATCGGAATCCTCCACCATGTCGTGCGCGAGGCAGGCGGCGATAATGTCGTCGTTTTTCAGCCCCATGGCCAGCGCGTGGCAGGCCATCGTCAGCGGATGAACCATGTAGGAGGTTTCAAAACCGTTCTTGCTGTCCCGGGTCTGATCGCCGTGGGCCCGCCGGAGGAGGTCCAGCACCGCCAGCGTCTGCGTAAAGCCCAGCATCTGCGCCCGCCCTTTGACGAAGGAAAACATATGGCTGTAGTTAAAATTGACGGGCTTCAGCTCCCAGCGGGGCAGTTCCTCCGCGAACAGGGCGTCCAGGGAGAGATCCAGCACCTTGCTCAGGGCCGGCAGATGGTCCGAGTCCGGGATAAACTTCCCGGTCTCCCAGCTGCTGATCGCCTGAAATGAGACGCCGAGCTTCCCGCCCAGCTGCTCCTGGCTCAGGCCCTTCGCCTGTCTGGCGGCTTTGATCCGGCTTCCGATCAGTTTGTTATTCATGCATATCCTCCTCTGCTCTCCGTGCGTCGACCTCATTCTTCCGTGCGGCAGGAATTGCGCTTTTCCTCTTCACAAGCCAAATGATAGGCCATGCGGGCAGCAAAGTCCAGCAGATACAAATTGAACTTGAAGGTCTGATTTCAAGCGCAGCTTGAAAACGGCTGAATGCATGGAACGGCAGACGCGCGCATGCGTCACGGTTTGTTCGCGGTGATCGAACGCAAGAGGTTTTGGAACGTTTTGCTCGGTATCGGAGAAACGGTCTAAAGCAAACGCTGTCACTCCGTGAGCGAATCAGGCACAAGAATCACCCATGGAGAGTTTGCAAAAGCATCCTCCGCGACAGATGCTATGCCGGACGGAATCACCACCTCGATCAGATACGGACAATTGGCAAAAGCGCGGCTCCCAATGGTCGTAACCCGATCAGGAATCAAAACCGTTGTGGCCGTTGTACCTTCAAAGGCGCCTGCCTCAATGGTTTGCAGATCCGCCGGGAGTGTAAGCACACGCGGAGTCAGCACATGAACCTGACATTCTGCTGGCATGCAGTCGTCCTTCACCACTGTGATGGTGGCTGTTCCCGGTTGCAGACCGATGACCGTGTCGGCTACAACAACCGCAACTTCCGGGTTGGAAGAGAACCATGTGAAGGACTGCTTCCGATCGCCGCTCAGCGAGGTTCCAAGCTCGATTGCCTGTCCCGGACCATTCGGCAGGACATAGTACTCATTCAGCGCAAAGCTCAGCTCGCCCGTACACGGAATTATCTCCCGCTCATCCAGGATCACGCCGCAGCGGCTGCATCGTTTCCCGCGAAGTCCATTACAGCTCTCTGTCGGATGAATCAGTGTCTCCCAGATCGGATCATGGCCATCCGCACAGCTCGGATTGCGCTCAACATGAATCACAGCGGTTGCGATCTCTTGGTTGTACAGCTTCGCCTGAAGCGTTACCGTCCCCTCGCTGATTCCGACAAATGTGTAATACTCGAAGTGAGATTCAACCTGAACGCACCCTACGTCACCGCTGAGCGTATACGTCACGTCCGCCGGAAGAAGTCTCGCACCGTTGCTGCCTGTGTCCCAAGCAAGATCCACCTGAGTTCTTGAACCGACTTGAATTGTATTTGAACTTGCCGAGAGCGAGCAGCTTGTTGCGCGGATATAGGGATAGGCGTCCAGCTTTACCGTCTGGCCATTCGCCGCCGTTCCTGTCACTGTCGCGGTTCCCTGGAACCAGGTGCCCTTCAGCGCGGATCCGTTTTCGACGAGCGAAATCCACTTTCCGTTCGGCGCGCCGCTGCCCGCGGCGGCATAGGTAATCTGCCATGTCACATGTACAGGATTGCCCGCGTAGTCCGTCACTTCCGGCAGCTTCGCCACGCCATTATACGGGACACCGATATCACCGTAGCCTTGTACCCCGTTGACATACAGCAGGCCGACAGGATCAGTAACCTGCACTGCCACATAACAGCAAACGTCATTGTATCGACTCCAAACAGTCAGGATCGTGCTGCCCGTCCTCTGGGGCACAAGACGCCAATTGTCAATCTTCACGATGGTTTCATCACCACTGCACAGAATCAGGTCGGACGCGTAGGTGATGGGAACGTCCGCCTGAATCTGGCACATCGTGGGTGAATAATCCAATGGCACTGTTATGATATCCGCTTCCGGCTCCAGCCATGTGGGCGCTTCGACAGCTTTAACACGAAAAGTATACCTTACGCCGTTATCCAGGGTCGCTGCCAGCATTCCCGTCGCCGCCTGGGTGGCAGTCAGGATGCCTTGATCGTCCACGGAAAACACTGTGCCATTGTCAGCGATGGAAAACTCGGCAGCGATTTGCTGCCCGCCCTGCTCCCGGACGGCGAGCTGGAAGGGGACGCGCCAATCGAAGGCAGGCTCCGGCTTGATAATCTTGATTGCGCGGTCACTGTCCAAAACAGTGAGGCTAACACTCTTGGCCAGGGTGCCCGCCACAACATGCAGCGTACAAGTGCCTGGCGTCAGTCCAGTGATCAGGCCATCTTCGCTGATCACAGCCGCAGGCCCTGAAAGATCGCTTTGGGCCAGACTGTGATCCGTCAGTTCAAACGTAACAGGTGCCCAAGTTCCCTCTGGCAGAACAGCGCTGACCTGCATTTGGCTGCCCGCAAGCAGCTGTTTGGAGGCCATGCTGACCTCCATGCTCTCGGCCGCGGCATAAACCCGCATTCTTAAAGAGTCGCTGCTGCCGTCCGTTCCCTTTGCGGTGACCGTAATCCACCCAGGCGCGGTTGGCATCAAATAGGCATAGTGGGGACGGTAAACGATCTCCGCGATATCCATGCCCTCAACCAGGTCGATCTCCGCAACAACCTGCTTGCCTGCCCCGTCCACAACACGCAGCGTCGTAGCCAAGCCCACTGCGCCGCACGGATGCGCGGCAGAGATAGAAACCTGCTCGCTCGGATCCACCACAAGCACATTAAAATGACCAAGCTCACCGTTTCCATAGGACAGGGTGATATCCGTAAACCCAGACCGAATGGCCGTCATCCCGGTGCGGGCTTCGTCAAAGCGAACCACATTGGGATCGCTGCAGGAAATCAAAAACGGACGGTACATTGCTCCGCCTTCGATCATAAAGCCGGGATCGACGGTCTCCCCCGTCTGCATGACAAAGCGGTCGGCAGCGGCGCAAATGGCTGTCGGCTGATCCTCCACTGTGACTGAAACCTCATATACAAACTGATCTTCAGCCGCAAACGTAATCGTAAACTGCCCTTTTTTCAGCATTCTTATCCAAAATGTTCCGCTGCTGATACCATCGCGCTCAGATATGCTGCGGTCGAACAGGTCCATAGCCTCCGGATCGCTGCAAGTGACCGCAATCAGATACTGGAAACCAGACGCGGGGTGTGAAAACGAGATTGCCAGATTCTCCTTCAGTCCTACCGCAGCCGTCTCTGGGAACTGAACCGAATACGTCCCATCCGCTCTGGCGCCTCCGGCGCAAAAGCACAGAAGCAGAACGAACGGCAAGAGCATAAGGATATACTTGATCCGTCTGCCTTTTCCATCACGGCTCACCACGATTTGTCACCTCACCTTTCCTCGGCTTATCTTCCAAGCGCCGCCTCGATGCAGCTCTCGATGTCCTCGGCCCGGCGCAGCAGCCTTTTTCGTCTGATATCGCTCCCGACGGGCCACTCCATCAGCTTCTTGATCCGTCCCAGCGCGATCGTCGCGTGGAAGCGGTCCCGCCAGCCTTCATAGAGGGCCGTATACCAGGCTCTCAGCTCCTCCCCGCTGGCTGCCGCGCCGCCGCGGATCCGGCGCGCCAGGGCCGGGTCGGCCAGCAGCCCGCGGCCGATCATGACCGCCTCGGTCCCCGGGCAGCGGGTAACTAGGGCCCGCACATCCTCCAGCGTCCGCAGATCCCCGTTGTAAACCGGGTGCGGCAGCCCGCCCTGCAGCGCCAGATCAAAGGCCTCCGGGTGGATGCCGCCGGTGTACTGCTCCCGCGTGGTTCGTACATGGATCGTCACATGGGCGAACGGGTAGTCCGAGAGCAGCGACAGGATCTCCGGCCACTCCTCCGGGCTTTCGCAGCCGATGCGCGTCTTGACCGAGAGCGCTACAGGCAGCGGTTCCGCAAATACCCGGTCCAGAAAGGCGCGCAGCGCGGGCAGGTCCCGCAGCATCCCGCTGCCCCGTCCCCGCCGCGTGACCGTGGGCGACGGACAGCCGAGGTTCAGATCCGCGTGATCGTAGCCGAGGGCGCTCACATATTTCAGCCAAGCCGTCAGCTGGTCGGGATCCCGGGTCAGGGCCTGCGGCAGCACCGTCATCCCGCGGTTCTCCTCCGGGGAGATATCCCGCCGCTCGCGGGTCAGGAGGGACATGGACTGCGTCAGCTTATGAAACGGCAGGCAGTAGACGTCGACTCCCCCGAAAAGCTGCTGATGGACGCGCCGGAGCACCCCGTCCGTGATGCCCTCCATCGGGGCAAAATAGATGATCAACAGGATTCCTCCCTGATTTGAGCGGGATTCATGCCCTATGCCTGTGAGACCGAAAGAATGACAGCGCCCGGGATTGCCCACATGCCATGGAGTTCCCGGGCCGCTGCTTGTTTTGTTTTACTTTGTTCCATGGATGCGCCGCCTGATCACGCCTGTGGATTCCGGCTCCGCAGATCGCGCAGCGCCGGATAGCCGTAGGCTCCCTCTGCGCTTTCCACCGCGCGGAGTATGGCCTCGCTGACTACCTCCGCCGCGAGCGTGCCGACCAGGTCCTGATCCGCGGCCACCTCCCCGACGGACACCGCGTAGACGCTGTCCCCGTCGGCGGAGGTATGGACGGGACGGATGGCCCGGGCATAGCCGTCCTGGGCCATGCCCGCGATCTTGCACAGCTGCGCCTTCTCGAAACGCGCATTGGTGAGGACGATCCCGATGGTGGTATTGCCCGTGAACTTGTTTTCAACGACAGACAGGTTCCGGCGCATGTACTCGGCGGTGGAGCGAAGACCGGTTCCGGCTTCGTCCAGCATGCCCGCGACCTGCCGACCGGTTTTCCAGTCGTAGACGTCGCCCAGGGCGTTGACGGCCACGATCGCGCCGACCCGCAGCTCGCCGATCTGCACGGCATAGCTCCCGATGCCGGACTTCATGCAGCAGGCCATCCCGGCCAGCTTGCCCACCGTGGCGCCGCAGCCCGCGCCATGGTTGCCGTCCCGGTAGTTGGGCTCCTCCATCGCGATGCGGGCCGTCTCGTAGCCCATGGCCGCGTCCGGACGGACGGAGGCGTTCCCCACGGACAGATCGTAGAGGTCGGACTGGGCGACCAGCGGGACCAGCGCGTACCCGGTGTCGTAGCCGATCCCCTTCTCCTCCAGATACCGCATGACGCCGTCGGCCGCGCCCAGGCCGTAAGCGCTGCCCCCGGCCAGGACCACCGCGTGGATGCGCTGCGCCGCCATCAGCGGGTTGAGCAGCTGGCTCTCCCGGCTGGCCGGGCCGCCGCCGCGCACATCCAGGCCCGCCCGCATCCCTTGCGGCGAGATGAGCACGGTGCAGCCCGTGGCGGCCTCGGCGTTTTCGACCTGGCCGATCTGAATCGGGCCGACCTCGGTCACGGGAATCTCTCGCATCGTCCAATCACCGTTCCTTGTCTTGATCGCCTGCCGATTATTTCGCCTGCCTGTCCAGGACCCTGAAGGTGTTCATCATGTAGACAAAGCGTCTTCCAAAGCCCTCGGAGCCCTCGATGGAGACGTGAACTCTGGCGATGCGGCAGCCGTCCTGCGCAGGTATGATATAGAACGTCTCCAGCGAATCCGCCATCATGCCGCTGTCCTTCCATTCAGACGCCTCGATGCGGATGCAGCCGTCCACATGGTCCAGCGCATAGGGCTCCTCGACGAGGCTGTATTCCCTGGACAGCGCTTCGGAGATGGCTGCGGCAGCGGCGTCAACGCTCTCCGCGCTGCGTCTGATCTCAAGATAGTTTTCGGGGCTTTGCGGATTGTCCCAGGCTGAGATGAAGGTTTCCCGGTTCGACTCGCTTTTGCGCAGGAAGGTCTCGTAGTCATAATCCATCTCGAACCCGATGCTCCCGCTGACCACATGCTCGTAATGGACCGTCTCCTCCATGCCCTCCATGACGATGGTGTCCGTGAAGCGCTCGCCGCTCTGCCGGGGGGACGCCGTTTCCGCCGCGGCGGAGGGCGCGGCGCCCGCCGCCTTGTGGCCGGGCACATGGATCCAGCCGGTCGCGCCCCGCAGGCTGACGATGAGCCATTCGCCGTTGTCCTTCAGGATGGGCAGCGTGACGTTGGAATCCAGCAGCGCGACCTTGGGGGCCGACGTATCGTTCCAGGCGTAGACGGGCGTCGATTTCTCCGTCCGGTACCGGGCGGGGTCCACCACTAAGTAGTCGGTTTTCACCCAGCCGGAGGGCGAATCCTCCGCGTCCCCCAGGACGCAGGCCGCCCATCCGTCCGCCTGCCGCTCCCTGGTCAGAATGATCATGTTCCCATAGGGAATCGTCGCGACCGCGGCGGCGGAGGCGCGGGGATCCCGGCGCAGGGTCAGCGATTCGCAGAGCACGATCGCCTCAAGCCCGATCTGTCCCTCGCCGTGGGGAGGGAGGATCTCCGCGTGGGCAGCCGTAAGCATGCCGAGCATCATTATCAGCGCCATCAGGATCGCTAGTTTTTTCATTTTCAAGGCTCCTTTATCATAGGATTGACTTTGAAGGTCATGTGCAGAGACTGCATGCCGCTCCCCTGGCGGGCAGCGGCTCTCCTCTATTATATCATAACAGGTCGACCACGTCCAACGATTTATGCGCCGTTCCGGGACGAATCCTGTCTCCTGTCCGTTTCGTCTGCCGCACGCTTCAACACCGCTGGCCGCACAGGAATGGAAAAGATCGGAAATCTCCATTGCGGTTTTGATTCGTTGCGTATATAATGGCACGGCACAAACTTCAACTTTCTAAAGCACATTGAGGAGATGCTGCATGATCGGACTCGGAACAATCATCAACAGCGCGGCCATTCTCGCCGGCGGGCTGGTCGGACACCTGACCGGCAGGCTGTTTCACCAGGATCAGCAGGACGCGCTGACCAAGACCTGCGGCGTCAGCGTGCTGTTCATCGCGATCGCCGGCGCGATGCAGGGCATGCTGCAAGTCGATCAGGGTAAGATTCTCAGCGGCAAGTCCATGCTGGTCGTGCTCTGCCTCGCCCTCGGCACCGTCGTCGGCGAGCTGATCGGCATCGAACGGGGCTTCGAGCGGTTTGGCGAGTGGCTGAAGCGGAAAACCGGGAACGGCGGCGACAAGCAGTTCGTCAACGCCTTTGTCACGGCCTCGCTGACCGTCTGCATCGGCGCGATGGCCATCGTCGGCGCGATCCAGGACGGGATCTCAGGGGATTATTCGACCCTCGCGGTGAAGGCCGTCCTGGACTTTATCATCGTCGCGGTGATGACGTCCTCTATGGGGAAGGGCAGCGTGTTCTCCGCGATTCCCGTGTTCCTGTTTGAGGGCGCCGTCACGCTGCTGGCCCGGCTGATCTCCCCGCTCATGACGGAGACGGCCGTGGCATACCTCTCCCTGATCGGGGCGGTTCTGATCTTCTGCGTGGGGCTGAATCTCGTGTGGGGCAAGAAGGTCCGGGTCGCGAACATGCTGCCCGCGGTCCTGTTTGCGGTGATCGCCGCCTATCTTCCCTGGACGTTCTGAGGATCAGTCAAAACGCCCCTTCATCCTGTCCGGCAGGCTGAAGGGGCGTTTTACCGTATGAAGCCGCGCAGCGCGTCAGGCGTTCTGTTTCCCCGCGCCGCCGCGCAGCCAGGCCGGGAGATGGGCCTTATGCCTCCCGCGGCGGGAGAGCACCACGCTCTGCAGGAGGATGAAGAAGCACAGCATCGCGCCGGTGGTGATGCTCTGCCACCAGGGATCCCGCAGGCCGGAGGTGACCACGATGGACTTGATGGTCGAGAGGGTCATCACCCCGAAGAAGGTGCCCAGCACGTTGCCCACGCCGCCGGAGAGCAGGGTGCCGCCGATGATGGAGGAGGCGATGGCGTTCATCTCCGCGCCGGCCGCGTTGGAAGCGTTGCCCGCGCCGGTGTGCATCAGGAACACGAAGCCCGCGATTCCCGCCAGCAGCCCGCTCAGCAGATGCGCCAGGAAGCGCGTGCGCCTGACGTTCACGCCCAGCATCAGGGCGCTCTGCTGGTTGCCGCCCAGGGCGTAAAAGCTGCGGCCCAGCTTCGTCTTCCGCAGGAGGACCAGGAAGATGACCATGATCACCAGCGCCACCACGACGCCGATCTCCATGCGCGCCGGAATCAGGTTGCCGTTCCTGGCGGTATAGCCCAGCCACGGGATCTCGATCTTGGTCTTCATCAGCCCCGCGAAGCCCTCGTTCGCGTTCTTGATCGGGTCCACGCTGATGATCGTGGTCATGCCGCGGGCGAAGAACATCCCCGCCAGGGACACGATGAAGGGCTGAATCTCCAGGTAGGCCACCAGGTAGCCCATCACCGCGCCGAAGGCCAGGCCAATGCCCAGTGCCAGCAGCGCGCCGGTGAAGACCGAGCCGCCGTTGTTCATATGCGCGACGCAGCTCATGGCCACCAGGGAGGTGACGCCGCCGACGGAGATATCGATGCCGCCGCAGATCATCACGGTGGTCAGGCCACAGGCGATGATCAGCAGATAGGCGTTGTCGTTCAGCAGGTCAAACACCTTCTGCGGGCGGAGGAAGCCGCCGCCCCAGATGAGCATGGCCGCGGCGTACATGGCGAAGAAGATACAGACCGTGATCGTCACCAGGAGTTGCGTGTCCGTCAGAGGCTCCCTGCGGCGGAGGTTTTTCGTTCCGGTGGTCATGTTACGCAGCCTCCTTTCCGGCGCGGCGCGCCCGTATGCCGGCCCACAGGTGGGAAACCTTCTGCTTGACCACCGGGGAGCCGATCACCACCAGGAGAATGATCACCAGCGCTTTGTAAGCCTTGATGTCCGTGGAGGGCACCTTCATGGCGTACAGCGTGGTGGTCAGCGCCTGAATCACATACGCGCCGATGATGGAGCCCGTCATGCGGAACTTGCCGCCGCCGAGGCTGTTGCCGCCGATGGCGACGGCCAGAATGGCGTCCATCTCGATGTCCAGCAGAAGCTGCTCATGGTTCACCATGCTCAGGCGGCTGGCGCCGATGATGCCGGCCACCGAGCAGCATGCGCCCAGGATGATGAAGGCCAGCAGCTTCATGCCCACAGCGTTGATGCCGTTCAGCCGGGCCGCGCCCTGGTTGATGCCGACGGTCTGCATATACAGGCCCAGGCTCGTCAGTCGGAAGGCCAGCGCGAACAGGATGCCGACGGCTATGACAATCAGCACGGGGGTCGGGACGGGAACGCCGGGGATAAAGCCGCCCAGCGCCGTCACGATGGGGCTGTCTACCGTCGGCGAGGCGCCGCCGTTAATCCAGTAGGCGACGGAGCGCCCGCAGGTGTAGAGAATGAGGGTCGCGATCATGGGCTGGATGCGGAACACCGAGACCAGCGTGCCGTTGAAGGCCCCGAAGGCCATCGCCACCAGGCAGCTGAGCAGGAAGCCCAGGAGAATCGTGCCCACGCCGATGGCGCCTCCCCCGCGGAGAACCTTGATGAACACGCTGGCAGAGATGGTGGCCAGCGCGCCCACGGAGATGTCCTGTCCGCCGGAGGCCGCCGTGACCAGCGTCATGCCCATCGCCAGGATCGCCAGCTCGGACGCGCCGTTGAGAATGCTGATCAGATTGCCCTTCAGCACGGGATCGCCATTGTTGTTCGCGACCATCTCCACCGAGAAAAAGCCCGGGTCCCGGATCAGGTTGAACAGCACCAGCGCCAGCAGCGCGATCAGAGGCACCAGAAGCTGTGTCAGGCCAGCCAGCCGTTTCTGCTTTTTCATCTCAGTTGCCTCCTCCCGCGATGGTGTGCATAACCTGCTCCTGGGTCAGCTCGCCGCCCGTGAGCTCGCCGACGATGTGCCTGTCCCGCATGACGATCAGGCGCGAGCAGGTGCGCAGCATCTCCTCGATCTCGGAGGAGATGAAGGTCACGCTCATGCCCTCCTCTGCCAGCTTCAGCACCAGGCGCTGGATCTCCGTCTTGGTTCCGACGTCGATGCCGCGGGTCGGCTCGTCCAGAATCAGATACTGCGGGTGGGTCAGCAGCCAGCGCGCCAGGATGACCTTCTGCTGGTTGCCGCCGGAGAGGGATTTGACGGGCGTATCCTGGGACGCGGTCTTGATTTCCAGCGCCTTGATATACTCGTCGGCGAATTTCTCGGCGTCCGCCCGGGAGATCGGATGGAAGAAACCCTTCATGACCTGCATGGCCAGGATCATGTTGTCGCGCACGGAGAGATCGGCGATGATGCCGTCGCGCTTGCGGTCCTCCGGCAGATAGCCAATGCCGTGCTTCATGGCGTCGTAGGGCTTGGCGATGCGGACCGGCTTGCCGTTGACCTTCACCCTGCCGCCGGTCACCCGGTCCGCCCCGAAGATGGCGCGCACGCTCTCGCTGCGGCCGGAGCCCAGCAGGCCCGTAAAGCCGTTGACCTCGCCCTTCGCGATGTGGAAGTCGAAGGGTCGGCTCTCCGAGCTGGAGAGGCCCTCCGCCTCGTAGAGGGTCTCCGGCGCGCGCGCCCCGCCCTGGGCATCCTTTTTAATGACGGACAGGCTTTCCAGCTCCTTGCCCATCATCTTGGCCACCAGCTCCACCTGCGGGAGTTTCCCGACCTCGTACTCCCCCACCAGCTCACCGTTGCGCAGCACGGTGATGCGGTCGCTCACGGCATATACCTGCTCCAGGAAATGGGTCACGAAGATAATGCCGACGCCCCGCGCCTTGAGATCCCGCATCAGCTTGAAGAGCATCTCCACCTCCTTGTCATCCAGCGAGGAGGTGGGCTCGTCCAGGATCAGCACCTTGCAGTCCCCGTCCACGGCGCGGGCGATGGCCACCATCTGCTGAACCGCCAGCGAGCAGGAACCCAGCTGCTGCTTCGGCCGGGCGGGGATGTTCAGATTGCGGAGCAGCTCCCCCGCCTTCTGCTCCATCTGCTTCCAGTTCACAAGGGCGCCCGGCGTCCGCCCGATGTACATGTTCTCCGCCACCGTGAGATTGGGGCACAGCGTGATCTCCTGGTACACCGGGCTGATACCGTGGCTCAGCGCCTCCTGCGGGGAGCGGATGGTGATGGCGCCCTCCTCGCCGTCGATATAGATCTCGCCGGCGTCCTTCTCATAGACCCCGGTCAGAACCTTGATCAGCGTGGATTTTCCGGCGCCGTTCTCCCCCATCAGCGCGTGGATCTCGCCCTTTCTCAGGGTGAAGTCCACATCGTGGAGGGCTCTGACCCCCGGAAACACTTTTCCGATTTTCCGCATGGCTAAGACGACGCCATTCTCCATCGTGTTACCTCCCGGGTTTCTCAATCAAAGCACGGTGCGAAACGCAGAGCTCATCCACATTCCGCACCGTGCTGTGATATTATTTCAGTCCGTCATTTGCCGCGATGCGCGCCTGCGATCAGTCACCCAGGCCGTAGGCGTTGATGTCGTCCTCCGTGATGGTGCGGGCGTCGAAGCCCTTCTCCACAGAGATGATCTGCTTGGCCTCGTTCAGGCCCTCGATCGTGCCGCCATCCTGCAGGGTCTTGATCATGCCGTCTATGACGTCAGCCTGGAAGGGAGAGCACTGACCGTCGTAGTTCCAGTTGCCCGCCAGCAGCTCGCGAAGCGCCCACTTGTTGCAGTCGAAGCCCATCACCACGACCTGCGCGCCCTCCGCGGTGCCGTGGGTGATGCCGGCGTCGTCCAGCGCCGCCACGGCGCCCTTGGCCATGTCGTCGTTCTCGGCGTAGATCACGTTGAAGGCTTCGCCGGAGTTGATGACGGCCTCGACAATCAGCTTGGCCTCGTCAGCGCTCCAGTTGCCGGTCTGCTGCACGATCTTCTTCATGGCGCCGGACTCGAACTCAGCGTCGAGCGCCGCGGTGCGGCCGCGCTGGGCATCGGTGCCCATGACGCCCTGGATGTGCACCACATTGTACTCAGCCAGGCCCAGGCCCTTCAGCCAATCCACAGCGGTGGTTCCCTCGGTCGCCATGTCGGACACCACAGCCGCCTCGTACAGGCTGGCGTCGCAGTCGATCATGCGGTCGAAGAGGAACACGCGGACGCCGGCTTCCTGCGCCTGCTGCAGGGTCTCGTCCCAGCCGGTGGTATCCGCGGCGGAGATCAGCAGATAGTCGACGCCGTCGGTGATGAAGCCCTGGGCGGCGGAGATCTGCTCGTCATTCTTCAGGCTGTAGTAGGTCATGACCTCATAGCCGTTCTCCGCGTTGAAAACCCGGGCAAAGTCCGCCACATTGGCCGCGCGGTAGCCGGACTCGGAGGGCGGGTTGTTAATAATACCCACACGGATGGTGCCGTCCGCCGTCGCGAGGGCGGTGCACAGACCCAGCGCCAGGACCAGGAGCAGAGCGACAAACTTCTTCATGGGATTACCTCCTCAATTTTTGATCCCATTGGGATCTTTGCTGATGTTATTATAGACGGATCCGCCATGTAAAATCATTCACTTTTTTTGGACAGAACCCGCAACATTTTTGGAAACCTCGCCCCGTTCCGAGCCAAAACCGGGATTATTTTTGGAAACCGGTAAATTCTTTTGAAAGCGTGGGAACCGGATGACGCGGCGGCGTCCGATATGTTATAATCACAATGATACACAAGCGAGTTCATACTATTGGGAAGGGAACGGAATCGGATGAGCAAGCCCGGAAAAGGCGCGCAGGCGCGCAGCATTCGCCGAAAAATCAACCGGCTGCTGCTGATCGTGACCCTCAGTGTCGCGCTGATGATCTTGGTTTACAACGTCATGCTGCTGTCTATCCACCGGCAGTACGAGAACGCGATTCTGAGCGCCACCACGGCGGCGGAGTTCAATCAGGAGTTCAAAAACAACATCGACCTGAGCATGTACCACTATGTGATCCAGCCGCGCTCGGGCGATGAGCTGCTGGAGCTGCCCATGGAGGAGCTGGACCACGCCGAGGATGTGTTCCGGCGGCTGGAAGCCACGACGACGCTCCCGGACAACCGCTGGCGCGCCCAGAGCATGCTGAATATGCTGACCAATCTGCGCGGCTACATGGTCGAGATCGCGCAGGCGGAATCCTACGATCTGCGGATGGAGCTGCTGGACCGGAACATTCGCGGAGAGACAGGCCTCACCCGGCTGATCGAGCAGTATATGCACGGCTATATCGGCGACGAAGTCCGGGAGCTCGCGCGCCTGCGGGAGGGGCTCAGCCGGCAGACCAACGCCCTGATCCTCGTCTCCGCCGCGGTCATGCTGCTGCTCTTCCTGCTCTTTGTGCTCTACGCCAACAAGTTCCGGCGGCAGATCACCGCGCCCATCGCCAGCCTGACCGAAAAGGCCCGGCGTATGGGCGAGCGGGACTACTCCGCCTTCTCCGTGGAGACGGAGATCGCGGAGTTGCAGATCCTCGACCACAGTTTCGACAGCATGGCGGAGCACATCAACGCGCTGCTGGACCAGCAGATCCAGAGCGAGCGCTCCCTGCACCGGGCGCAGCTGGAGCTCCTGCAGGCCCAGATCAACCCCCACTTCCTCTATAACACGCTGGACTCCATCGCCATCCTGGCGGAGAATCACCGGGAGGAGGACGTGGTGACCATGGTCACCAGCCTGAGCACCTTCTTCCGCAATTCGCTGAGCCGGGGCGAGGATATCATTCCCCTCCGCGCGGAGCTGGCGCAGGCCACCAGCTATCTGGAGATCCAGCAAATCCGCTACAGCGACATCCTGTCCTATACCATCGACGTCCCGGAGGACATCCTGGACATCCTGGTCCCCAAGCTGATCCTGCAGCCCCTGATCGAGAACGCGCTGTATCACGGCGTCAAGAACCGGCGCGGGAGGGGCACCATCGCCATCGCCGGCTCCGTCAGCCCGGAGGGCATCCGCCTGACCGTCCGGGACAACGGGGCGGGCATGAACGAGGAACAGCTGTCCCAGCTGCGCAGCGGTGTCTATCAGGACACGGGCACCGGCCTCGGGCTGAAGAACGTCCATCAGCGCATCCGCCTGTACTGCGGCGCGCCCTACGGCCTGTATTTCGAGAGCGGGCTCGGGCAGGGCTCCACCGTGACGATCCTGCTGCCGGCGGAAGGCGTCAGCGCGGCGCAAAAGGAGGCGCACCCATGAAAAAAGGATTCCTGATCATATTGGTACTCGGCCTGGCGCTGACTCTCAGCGCCTGCGCGCCGGCGAAGGATCCGGGCGCGGCCGCAGGCGGCTCGCCCGCGAAGGCGGATCGTCGGCAGATCGTGGTGGGCTTTTCCCAGGTGGGGGCGGAGTCGGACTGGCGCCTGGGCAACACCCAGAGCATGATCGACGCCTTCTCCGCCGAGGGCGGCTACCGCCTGATCCTGGATGACGCGCAGAACAAGCAGGAGCGGCAGATCACCGCCATCCGCAACTTCATCAACCAGGGAGTGGACTATATCGTGCTGGCCCCCACCACCGAGCGCGGCTGGGACACAGTGCTGGGCGAGGCCAGAGCCGCCGGCATCCCCGTGATCCTGGTCGACCGCCGGATCGAGGTGGAGGACGAGAGCCTGTTTGTCTGCTGGGTGGGCAGCGATTTCCGCCGAGAGGGGGACACGGCGGCGGTCTGGATGGAGGAGCACCTGCCCGAAGCCCTGCGCATCGTCCACCTGCAGGGCAACCTCGGCTCCTCCGCCCAGATCGGCCGCTCGGAGGGGCTGGCCGCCGCCCTCGCGCGGCATCCGGGCTGGAAGGTCGTCTTCGAGGCGCCAGGCGATTTCGTCCAGGCCAAAGGC
This sequence comes from uncultured Clostridia bacterium, assembly GCA_947165425.1. GTDB lineage: Bacteria > Bacillota > Clostridia > Christensenellales > Aristaeellaceae > RUG11272. Next base: position 10,541 of record CAMVAJ010000009.1, on the reverse strand, counting down.
CAGGAGCTGATCGAGTCTCTGCCGCAGGATCTGGCCTACGACGTGATCTACGCCGAGAACGACAACATGGCCTTCGGCGCCATCGACGCGCTGAAAAACGCCGGCATCCTGCCAGGAAAGGATGTCGCCATCATTTCCTTCGATGCCGGCGGCAGAGCGCTCCGCCTGGTGCTGGAGGGGGAAATCAATCTGGATGTGGAGTGCAATCCGATGCACGGGCCCCGCGTCCGGGCGGTCATCGAGCAGCTGGAGCGCGGGGAGACGCCCTCCAAATACACGTATGTGGAGGAGACCTGGTTCGACGCGGAGACGCTGACCCAGGCCGTCATCGATCGCCGGGGCTATTAACCGCCGTGCTGCTGCCGGTATTCCTTGGGCGTGACGCCCGTGCTCTTGCGGAAGACATGGCTGAAATAGTTGGGCTCGTTGTAGCCGATCTCCATGGCGATCTCCGAGAGCCGCATCCTGGTGTTGGTCAGCAGCTCCTTCGCCCGCTCGATGCGCAGCGACGTCAGAAACGTGATGAAGGACTGGCCGGTGGTCTGCGAGAAGACCGTGCTGAAATAGGCGGAGCTCATACCCACGTGCTGTGCGGCGCTCAGGAGCGAGATGTTGGGATCGCAGAAGTGCTCGCGGGTATATTTCTCCGCCCGGCCGATGACATAGCGGTAGCTGCTGCCGGTATTCGTCCGCCGCGTCTGCTCCCGGAGTCCGGCCTGGAGGATGCCGATCAGCGCGTCCCGGAAGCCGCTCTTGCTGCCCGCGGCGGCCAGCAGATCAAACTGCCCCGCGATCTGGTCCGCCATGGCCTGCTGCCTGTCGTCCGAGGAGGCGGTCTCCGCCATGCCGGCCGCGGTCCGAACTGCGGAGACCAGCGTCTCATAGCGGATCAGCATGCTCTCGAGTTGCCCGGCCGCGGAGCCGTTCAGCGTCTCGTCCACCAGGGCCGGCACGTCGTCGGGCTCCGCGTAGAGCAGCTTCTCCTGGAACGCCTTGCCCAGCGGGAGATCGATGTGCAGCAGGTCCGCGCTGTCCGGGGCGCTGTCGTTCATGTTGATGACCTTCCCCGCCCGGATGTTGCGCAGTGCCCGCATGGTCTGCCCCGCGTCGCGGGTCACCCGGCCGACCTCCCCCAGCCGCGGCGTCACGCGGCTGATCACCGCCGTGACCACCGGGCAGACCTCCCGCAGCTCGTGCCGCAGCATGGTGATCAGCTGATAGACCCGCTCGTTGAGCGTCTGGAGATCATTGTCGCAGCTCAGCAGCGTCATTTGATCCGCGGTGTTGAACAGATACAGCTCGCACCCGGCCTCCTGCAGGGTCTTCTGCACGATCGCCTTGACCCGGTACAGGTCCGCGTCCGAGGTGTCGAAGGAGAACAGGGTCACCAGATAGCGCCCTTTGGCCACATCCAGGTTCAGCGTTTGGGCCCGGTCCAGGAGCTGGCTCAGCGGGGGCTGCTCGTACAGCACCTGCTCCAGCCATCGGCGCTTGAGCGCCAGCTGCACGTCGGTCTGCTCCATGGACGCGGGGCTCGCGCCCCGGGCGCTGCGCTCCTGCTCGAGCTGCTCGGCCATCGTCCGGATCGCCTGCACCAGCTCCGCCTGCCGGACCGGCTTGAGCAGGTATTGGTTCACGCCCATGGAGATGGCCTTCTGCGCATATTCAAAATCCCCGTAGCCGCTGATCACGGCCACCTTCAGCCAGGGCATCATGGCCTTCGCGTGCTTGATCAGGCTCAGGCCGTCCAGGAAGGGCATCCGGATGTCCGTCAGCAGGATATCCGGCATGATCTCCTGGATCATGGACAGCGCCATCTCGCCGTCCGAGGCCTCCCCCGCGAAGGCATAGGGCCCCTGCATGTTTTCGACGATCCCGCGGATGTTCTGCCGGATCAGCAGCTCATCCTCCACGACAAAAATCTGAACCATCGGTCTCACTCCTCGCGGCTGCGAATACGCTTTTTCGTCGGTTCAGAGTTTACCAGCACAGAAATAATCTGTCAACAGACAGAACGGAAGAAACCCCGGCAGAGAAAAAAGGCGGCAGATAAAAGCCTCCCCGTGGAGCCGGGGAGGCCGCCCCATCGCCCGGCACGAGGCGGTGGGGCTTTTAGATGAAGCGCATGGGGATGCGCATCGTCCGCATGGTTCTCGCATTCATCTGCGTTGTAGTCAAGAGATCCGTTCTCGCGTCGTTGGGAAGATCTCCTTCCCCGTCATACACAAAGTACTCCTGCTTTGTTTTGAGCTGATTGCCATCCTGCCACAGCGTAACCTTGACGATGTACTGGAGCTGGGAATACTCGATATTCGCCACATTCCCCTGCTCCTCGTAGACCACGTAGTAGTAGACGGCTTTGCCGTCACTAGTATGGTATGGCGCGCTCGCGATGCTCTCCGTGGTGTATTCCAGGGCAAAGTTGAATTCAACCTCTACATTAGCATTGGCTTTCGGATTATAGATCCTCTGTACGTTGGTATAATCCCGGACGCCTTTGATGTCAATAGGCTGGAGAACGAAGGCGAACTCGTTTTCCTCCATATTGCGGCCTTTGAGGGTCTTATGGATGGGGATTTCAATGGAAGTCGACAGTTGTGTGTTGGGGATTGTATACCGGAACGAGACCACTTGTTCATGAGATACATAAGAACCGTCTGTGATGATGGTTGTTGCACCTTCTGTCTCACCGTTCACGACGACCGCGGCTGGGGTCTCATCTATCAGAACTTTCACATCCTGATCCCAGTTAAACGGATAAATCTTACTGGAGATGGATTGATTGTCCAGATCAGTGTATTTCCCGTCCTCCGCCTCCACCTTAACCGTCCAGACCTTGTCTGTCTCGACGTAGTACGGCGGCGCGGCAGTCTCGATCAGATAGTATGTCTCGCCCAGCACCAAGTTGAAGTCTTCATTATCGTGCTTGAAGCGCGCAATGCCGTCTTCGCCCGATGTTGCGGTTGCAACCTCTGCATACTTTTTCGTGCTGTCCAGGCCCTCGATGGCTGCGCCGTTTTCCGCATCCTCCCTGTAGAGCTTGAACGTTGCGCCGGCCAGGGGTCGATTGTTGCTTTCATCTATCTTTTCGATCTCAAGCGGCTTGGCATATACATTTATGATATGTACATTATCCTTCAGGATATTACCTGCTCTGCTTCCCGACATGCCAGAGCCAAAGGATCCGGTATGCCAGTCGGTGATATTGGCTCCCGTAGGCCTGTAGCTTACGGTAAGAGTATATTTCTCTACCTCATCTCCCGTGACGGTTGTGTCATGCGGAGATTCCGTCAGATTCTTCTCTCCGGTTTTGACATTCTGCGTCAGGCTGATCATGATCGTGCCGACTTTAGAATGGCCGTAGGCATTGTAATCAAAGATCCTGGACTGCCCAGAGATGAGCGCATTCCAGTCCGCGTCAGTCAGTGTAATTCCAAGCTCCGATAGCGAGAACTCTTCTCTTCCATTGACCTCTGGACGGTTGTCGTTCGTATTTGAAGCATAAGTATATGTCAGGCTGCCGTCAGAGGACACGCGATGATCCGAATCGGTTTTGGTAACAACCTCCTTTACCTTCACCTTCTCACACAGCGCTTTCACTTCCGCCAGCGGGTCAACGTTTGTCCCCAGATAAACGGTCCACTCTGACTCGTTTTTCGTTATATCCAGTTCGTCAACATTTACGTATGGTGTTTCAAACGAGACTGTATGCGCTCCTTCCGGAAGATCATGCGTTTGGGTTTCACCTTTGACGATATACTTTGTTGAGTGAAGCTGGCTGCCATTCGTATTCGTGCTGATCCCGTTTCCGCCAAGGAAATCCTCTTTTGCTTTTACAAAGACGGTTCCGTGCCATCCGGGCTCAACAACAGCGCCATTGGAGTCTGTAGTCGGCCATTCAATACTCTGATTTTTCCACTCCACAGACCAGTTCCCGGTGGAAGCATCTTTCTTGATCTGCCCAGCCGCATCATTTGCGCCGGCATTAACCTTTGTGCCGTTTAAGTCGATCCAGTCGTTTTCCGCAAGCGGCATACCAGTTGCTCTGTTTACAGGATAGAAAGCCGGGTCGATGATGTCGGTCACATCCGCGATCAGGTGCGCCTGCACGAAGATGGCATCCACCATTTTGGTAACGGCGTTGACAATCTGAGCAGCGTCTTCTCCGGCATACGTGTAGCCGGCTCCCGATGAAATGTTAAACAAATTGCTCTGATTTGAACCAACATTGGAAAGGCTCAGGCCCATGGTATACAGTTCTGTTTTGTTACCAAAGTCATCTTCCTGATTCTTCAATGCATTTGCGACTCTACCTATTGTATCCCATGTAACGCCTGTCGCGTTTGGTGCACCATCCGTCACCAGCACGACGACATGCTTTCGTCCCGCATAGTGCTCCGCATAGAATGCCGTTCCTTTTTTATACTTGTCGATTACTGTTTGCAGTCCGCCTTGATGATTGGTTCCGCCATCCAAGCTGATGTTGTTTATATTATTTATCAGTGTATTCTGCTCGCTCTTACCAAATGTCCCGTAGTCTTTAATGTTTTTATTGAAGCCAACTAATCCAATCTGGGCGCCTTCATCCACAGCGTAGATGACCTGAGCCGCCACTCTTACGCATTGCTTTAAATATTCAATACGGCTGACCCATTTTTTTCGTGTCCCATAAGTCCCATCTGATGTTCCTGTAATGCCGGTCGTATAGATCTTTCCGTCGTCCATAGTGTCGTAATTCCAACTGCTAAGAGGATTCCCCGCAGTTCTGGAATTCTTATTGCCACCATTTGCTATATCATCCGGCGGGTTGTAGTTGGAGGCATCGACCCAGAGCCACTGGCCTTTATAGGTCCGTCCATAATTTGTATACGTGCTTTCTGGATCATAGAAAATCGCATATTGAGTTGCTTTACCGTTTTTATCTTGGATGACAAAATAGACCTGATCTGTATTTCCGTTACTATTGATCCAGTTTCTTACACCAGACGCATTTGTTCCGCTAAAAGTCCCTACCTGGGTGACACTCGTCGGGAAGAACATTGATCTGGATGCATCCACTACGAAATCCACCGCGATACTCGGCGAAATCTCATAATCCGAAGATGAAGCAGTGATATCTACGCGATAAACTCTATTCTCATAATCATAGACTTCAGCGGTTTTATCGGTACTTGCCTTCTGCGTTTTTTGCTCTTTCCATTTGTCAACGATCAATTCGACTTCTTCCTGAGTGAACAAATCTGTCTCGTTTTCATTTGCAGTAAACGAACTCGCAGTGGCAAAAAGTATCGGCGAAGCGCTGTCAGAAGTTAAAGCTACGCGGCTCAGCTGTCCGTCAGCGGCAGATAATGTTACCTGCGTGTAACCTGAGGAACCCGGAAGCTGCCCGTTACAGTATATTTTCCCGTCTCTGATCTGAAGCTGGCGACTTGTTCCGCTAAAAATTCCCGAACTGTATGGGTCAATAAAAGTTTGTCCGTCCGGCGACGCATTATACTCCGTATATTTATCAGATATCTTACCTCTGGCTCCACTGGATACAACATACCACAAATAGTCGTGGATATAATCCGTTGTCGTCGTTCCCTCACCGATGAAAGAAACTGTGTTATTGAAAAACCGTACCTTCGTTAACGTCCCGTCCTGCTTCAGAGCATAGTAATCCTCTCCGTCCTGCAGCACAAGCACGTATTGTGTGTTTGCAGTCGGCCATCCGCTATCTTTAACCGTGGAAACAGTTCCGATTACCGAAAAGCCGTTCTGTTCATAGATAATCTCTGTTCCATCTTTATTTGTGTAGACCTCATCGATAATCTCAGTACCATTTTCGGCAAAGTGAATCACGCTGAGAGACTCGTCACCAGGAAGTGTAAATCCATCTTCATGGACGATCTCCACCTCGACAGGCGCTTGTGGTTCTACTATCTTTCCTTCAAATTGGATTTCAAGATCAAAGAATCTGGCATAATTGATAAGGCTTTCTCTTTCATCTGCCTCCCATTGCACTTCCGCTTCTGCCAGATACCTTTCATATGCTTCCGTGCCTTCCAGAATCTCGGTTGCCAGAAGGACAGAACCGTCCGGGATCATTGCATCGTCTTCATAGGTCACCGTGATCCGGAAGCGCTCTCCATCGGAAGTCAGCACATTGGTCACGATCTGCGCATCCGTCACCGACACCGTCCAGACTTCCCCGTCCTTCATGGTGACGGTCAGCGTCTCCTCGCTCAGGAAGGGCTTCAGGCTGATCAGCAGCCACTCGCCGGCGGGCACGGGGGCGGCGTTGATCTCGGCAATCTGCTCCTCCGTCAGCTCGGCGCTGTACTCGCACGCCAAGTTGTAGGCGGCCTTCACCTCGCCGACGGTGCTGTCGGTGTCCACCTTCCCGACCCAGACGAGGCTCGGATCGGAGAAGGTCACGTTCTCGATCTCCGCGAGGAACGCCTCCATGGTCTGCTCCTCGTTCGGACGGACGCCCAGGGCCTCCGCCAGCTGGCGCAGGGTCACAAAGCCGCCGCCCGGGAGGCTGAATTCGTAGGTCTCGCCCGCCTCGCCGTACTCGAAATCCACCGTGTAGGACAGTGCGAAGCCGGAGAAGGATTCCGTGGCGAAGCGGAGCGCGGTGATGACGCCGTTCGCCGTCTCCACCTGCACCGGCAGCTCCTCCAGCGTCTCCTCGCCGGTCACATGGTACAGCCGCGCGTCCTTCACCACGGCTCGCCCAACCAGCCCGTCCCGCTCCGGCGCGGCGGGCAGCTCGATATTGGTTTTGACGAGGACCTCCGCGCCGGCGTGGACGTCCGCGCCGTCCGGGGCCTGCAGGCCGATGTCCATCCAAACGATCTGCGTGATGCCCTCCTCGGCGGGGATCGCCGCGCGCTGACTCTCCGTCGGTTCAAAGGAGCCCACGACGAGCTGCGTTCCGACCGGGATCTGGCTCGCCGCGGTGAAGCTGCCGCTCTCGCCCGTCACCGTCTCCCCGGCGGGGATGATCTTTCCCTCGCCCGGATTGTGCAGGATGAAGGTATAGGTCTTCTGTCCCACCGTGACGGTCAGCGTGGCGTTCTTGAAATAGTCAACCGCCTTCAGATACAGATTGTTGCTCAGCTGCAGCGCGTCGGTGTCGACCTGCGCGTCCCGGATGAACCCGTAGATGCCGTTGATGCCCAGCAGGTACGGCAGCAGCACCGTCTCCCCCACGTCCGAGAAGGTGTACTCCGGCGCCGTCAGCACGTCCTTCGGCTTCCACCAGTCGCTGTAGATCGGGCTCCGCCCGGCGGGGTCGTCCGCCACGCCCACGGGGCTGATCTGCAAAACCAAAACGACGGTCAGCAGGATGGCCGCTATTCTCTTCAGCTTTCTATTCTCTCTCATCCGCCGCACTCCTCGCCCATTTATCTGTCCGGCTTTCCGCGCCCCGCGCACAAATCGCGGGAGCCCGCAAAGCAGCGATGTCACATACGTTTTAATAGCCATGTATACAGCTATATTATAGCATCTATTCTCTACATTTGAAATAGTTTTTCCGCAAGAGAGCGTTCCAGAATGGCACATTTTTTGATGCACCCGTCTTGAAAACGCTCTGAGATTCCGATATGATAGACGCAAGATGAAACGGGCGGGAGGGATATCCGTGTCGGAGAGCTTTGCGGAGAGACTGCGGCGGCTTCGGGCGCAGAAGGGCATCACCCAGCAGCAGCTGGCCTCGATGATGTATATGGACCGCTCCAGCATCGCCCGGTGGGAGAGCGGGCTCCGCCTGCCGGATCTGATGGTGCTTCCGCGCCTGGCGAAGTGCCTGGGCGTCGAGGTCTCCGCGCTCATTCCGGATGAAAGCCTCACCCAGCGCGCGCCGACGGTGATCCTTGTGGACGACGAGCCCCTCATCATGGCCGGGAGCCTCGGCGCGCTGCGCAGCGCGCTGCCGGGCGCGGAGATCACCGGCTTCACCCGGCCGCGGGAGGCGCTCGAGTTCGCGTCGGCCCACCGCGTCGATCTGGCCTTTCTCGATATCGAGATGGGCAAGACCAACGGCTTCGAGCTGTGCGAGCAGCTGCTGGCCGTCAACCCGGCGACCCACGTGGTCTATCTGACCGCCTACCCGAATTACGCGCTGAACGCCTGGAAGACCGGCGCCAAGGGCTTCATGGTCAAGCCCCTGGACCCCCAGGAGGTTGCCGATCAGCTGGCGAGGCTCAAGATCACCCTCCCCCCGCGGGATCAGGACACACAGAAAACGCCGGAGGCCGAGCCATGATCGATTGGACACAGCTGGTCAATTTCGCTGCCGGAACCGCCGGCGTGGTGCTGACGACCCTCGGGCTGATCCTGGCCGTCACCTGCCGCCCCATCGAGCGCTGGACGCGCAGCTATTTCATTGCCACTTTCTTCCTGATGTTTCTCTGCTCCGCCGCGATCACCGTCGACTATTTTGCGGACATCTATCGCTTGGTCGCCCTGATCAAGCCGCTCATCTTCGTGGAGTCCCTGACTGTCTCGCTCCTGACGCCGCTGCTCACGGTCTATCTGATCCGGCTGTGCGGGGAGCGCTGGCGGACAAGTCCGCTGTTCGCCGCGGTGATCGGGCTTTGGACGGTTTACTTCGCCCTGCTGGTCTATACCCAGTTCTCCACGGTCATCTACTCCGTCAGCGCGGACGGTGTCTACCGCCGCGGCCCGCTTTATCCCCTGCTGCTCGTCCCCCCGGCGGCCATCATGCTGCTGAACCTCGTCGGGCTGATCCGCAGGTGGCGTAAGCTCTCCGCCCGGCAGCGCCTGGCCCTGTCTTTCTATACGGCCGGGCCGCTGGCGGCCATTCTCCTCCAGATGTTCAACTACGGCCTGCTGCTGGTGTCCTTCGGCGCGATCCTCGGCGCGTTTGCGATGTTCATTTTTATCCTCTCGGAGCAGACCAACTTAGCGGTCCGCCAAGCCCGGGAGAACGCCGAGAAGGAATTCAGCCTGAAGGTGCTGCAAATGCGGCCCCACTTTATCTACAACGTGATGACCAGCCTCTACTACCTGGTGGACGCCGATCCCGAGGCCGCGAAGGAGGCCATCCGCAGCTTCTCCAAGTACCTCCATCAGAATTTCAGCGCCGTGGTCAAGACGGAGAACGTCCCCTTCCAGGAGGAGCTGGCGCACGCGCAGGCCTATCTGGCCGTCGAGAAGACGCGCTTCGGCGATCGGCTGGACGTGACCTACGACACGCCGGAAACCATCTTCTCCCTCCCCCCGCTGACGCTGCAGCCCATCGTTGAGAACGCGGTGAAGCACGGCATGGACCCGGATCTCGACGCCCTGCACATCCTGATCCGCACCCGGGCGGCGGAGGGCGGTCACGAGATCACCGTGATCAACGACGGCACCGAGTTCAAGCTCACCGATACTGACGGGGATGGCATCGGCCTGAAAAACGTCAGCGAACGGCTGGCCCATATGTGCGGCGGCACGCTCCGCATCACGCCCAGGGACGGCGGCGGGGCCTCCGTCACCATGTGGATCCCCCAGGGAGCGGGAACCCCGAAGCGCGCGCCAGCCTCAGCCCGCCCCTGAAGCGCTCGCAGAATCAAAAAGAACCATCATGGTATGCACATGATGGTACACAGGTAGGCCGTGCTATAGCAACATCACCGTATACCTTAGCAATTTCATTTGTCAACCCACCTTTGTTTCTGAGGCGGCATAAAACCTCTGCGACCAAATTTTTAGCACCCTGTTCAATCCTTTTGTGATTGCTCACAATTGTTTTGAAAATCAAACGCAATTTGTTCTCCTTTTGCTTTTGTTAAGTCAATGATTCCTCGTGAACATAATAAACCGATTATACTCCATGGTCGCTTAGCAACGCTCCAAAGAGCGATTGAGAGTAGGATAATAATCGTGTTTTTCTGAGCAAATCCCCATATAAGAAGACACAATCCTAAAAGAAATAACGAAATGGTGGTGAGCATGATTATGCTGCTGTTAAATCTCCACTTGCAATTGCACTTTCTGCAAGAGATCGTGCTTTCCTGATCTGGCGCAATATATAATTCATGTTCATTCATAAAGATATCCTCGTTCAAAAACCTTCCAAGCCCCAGCCTATAAGGCCTACTATGCCAATTATAGTCCCACCGTTTCCAATCTTACAAACACCACCGATACCTGAACGACTGCCAATGCCCAACCGTCCCAATTTCAACACTCCAGCACCTTCGCAGCTCCGCCTAAGCCCCATACCGTGACCTCGCCGCTCTGGCCAAACAGCGCAAAATGCCGCCCTGCGCGCACCTGGAAGCGTTCCCGCTGTCACTGATCAGGGAAGATGAATCCTTCAAGGAACCATACTTCTATTCCTCTGTCTTTAACCCTAGCGATCATTCGCCCGGATCAAGAACCAAAACGTAATTGTTCTTTTCTTTATCCTTCAGCGAAGTAATATAGGAAAGCGCTTTCTGGCAACTTAAGCATACATTTTGACCGCGTGTTAGTGCTGTGTTTTTTTCATAATTATGTTCCGCCTTTCTGCGAAAGGCACCGATGGGGTTATGAAACCC
>CAMVAJ010000008.1 GCA_947165425.1 uncultured Clostridia bacterium | reverse complement strand
GAGGGCCGGATATAGCCCTCCTCCGCCGCCACCTCGCACAGGGCGTCCAGGTTGGACAGGGAGTGGTTCTCCACGCCCGCCGCCGCCAGGCGCTCCAGGCCTTTCTTCATCCCGTAGGTGAAGATCGAGACCACGCCGAGCACCTCCGCGCCGGCCTCCCGCAGCACGTCCACCACCTCCAGCACCGAGCCGCCGGTGGAGATCAGGTCCTCCACGACCACCACCTTCTGGCCCTTCTCGAGCTTGCCCTCGATCTGATTGCCGCGGCCGTGGTCCTTGTGGCCGGAGCGGACATAGCCCATAGGCTTGCCCATCAGGTGGGCCGTGATCGCCGCGTGGGCGATGCCGGCGGTGGAGGTCCCCTCCAGCACCTCGGCCTCCGGGTAGTAGGTCTCGATCAGCTTTTTCAGGCCCTCCTCCACGTGGGTGCGGACCTCCGGCGCGGTCAGCGTCAGCCGGTTGTCGCAGTAGATGGGGCTGTGGATGCCGCTGGCCCAGGTGAAGGGCTCGTCGGGGCGGAGAAACACCGCGCCGATAGAGAGCAGGTCGTGGGCAATTTGCTTGGCGTACATGGTTCAAACCTCCTGTCCGTTATCTCGTTCAGCCGATGAATTCCCGCACACAGCGGCGGTAGGCGGCCACCGGGTCCTCTGCCCGGGTGATGGGCCGGCCCACCACGATGTAGTCGCTGCCGCCCAGTCGCGCCTTCTCCGGCGTCATGACCCGGCGCTGGTCGTCCGCGGCGCTGTCGGCGAAGCGGATGCCCGGCGTCACCGTGGCGAAATCCGCGCCGCAGGCCTCGTGCACCATGGCCGCCTCCAGCGGCGAGCAGACCACGCCGTCCAGCCCGGCCTCCCGGGCGTTCTGCGCGTATTTCCGGACCGTCTCCGGCATCGTTGCGCTGATCAGCAGCTCCCGCTGCATCCGCTCCTCGCTGGTGGAGGTGAGCTGCGTCACCGCCAGCAGCATCGGGCGGGTGCCGTCCGGGCGGGTCAGGCCCTCCAGCGCGGCCTTCATCATGTCGATGGTGCCCGCCGCGTGCAGGTTCACCATGTCCACGTCCAGGCGGGAGAGCACCCGCATGGCGGACTTGACCGTGTTGGGAATGTCGTGCAGCTTCAGATCCAGAAAGATCTGGTGTCCCCGGGCCTTGATCTGCCGGACGATCTCCGGCCCCTCGGCGTAGAAGAGCTCCATGCCGATCTTCACGAAGGGCTTCTCCTCCCGGAACTGGTCCAGAAAGCCGTAGACCTCCTGCGCGGAGGGAAAGTCCAGGGCCACAATCACGTCGTGTTTCATGCGTGCGCACCTCCTATGATTTCGCTGAGCGAGCCGATACCGAGCTTCTCCATCTCGACCGGCAGTTGTTCGATGATCTCCCTGCAGGCATACGGGTTGACGAGGTTCGCGGCCCCCACCTGCACGGCAGTCGCGCCGCAGAGCATCATCTCGATCACGTCCCGGGCGGTGGTCACGCCGCCCATACCCATGATCGGGAGCTTCACGGCCTCCCAGACCTGGTACACCATCCGCAGCGCCACCGGCAGCACCGCCGGCCCCGAGAGCCCGCCCATCCGGTTGGCGAGCACCGGCCTGCGCGTCCGCAGATCCACCCGCATGCCCAGGAGCGTGTTGATCAGACTGATCCCGTCGGCACCTGCCGCCTCGCAGGCCTTTGCAATGGCGGCGATATCCGTTACGTTGGGGGAAAGCTTGATGTATACGGGCTTTTTAGCCACCGCCTTCACCGCCCTGGTCACCGCCGCCGCGCTGGCGGGGTCGGTGCCGAAGGCCATGCCGCCGCCGTGGACGTTCGGGCAGGAGATGTTCACCTCGATCAGGCCCACCTGCTCCTGCCCGTCCAGCAGGCGGCAGGTCTCGACATACTCATCGATGCTGAAGCCGGAGACGTTCGCGATGACCGGCTTGCGGAAATATGCCCTCATCTCCGGCAGCTCCACGTCGATCACGTGGCGCACGCCCGGGTTCTGCAGACCCACGCTGTTCAGCATCCCGTCCGGCGTCTCCGCGATGCGCGGCGTCGGATTGCCGAAGCGCTTCTCCAGGGTCGTCCCCTTGAAGGAGAAGGACCCCAGCAGGTTGATGTCATAGTAGGCCGCGAACTCTTTTCCGTAGCCGAAGCACCCGCTGGCCGGGATCACCGGATTGTCCAGCTCGAGTCCGGCCAGGCTGACCCGCAGATCGGTCATTCCCACATCAGCTCCATTCCGTCAAAGACCGGGCCCTCCTTGCAGACCCGCCTGCTGCCGCCGCGCGTCTGGATGCTGCAGCCCATGCAGGCCCCGAAGCCGCAGCCCATCCGCTCCTCCAGCGAGTACTGTCCCCTGCCGCCCGTCTGCCGCCAGACCGCCCTGAGCATGGGCAGCGGCCCGCAGGCGCAGAGGCTGTCGAAGTCCAGCAACGGCATCGCGTCCGTCGCCACGCCCCGCAGGCCCCGGGAGCCGTCCAGGGTCGTCACCGTTACCGGGACGCCCAGCGTCTCGAAATCCGCCAGCAGGAAGCACTCCGCGGCCTTCCCGAAGCCGGCCAGCAGGCGCGGGCGCTTCCCCGCCCGGAGCAGGGCCCTGCACAGCCCGAGCATCGGCGGGAGCCCCACGCCGCCGCCGATGAGCAGCGGCCGCTCCCCGCAGGCCTCCACCCGGAAGCCGTTGCCCAGCCCCGTCAGCAGATCCAGGTGCTCCCCGGGCTGCAGGGAGGCCATCGCGGCGGTCCCCTGGCCCACCACCTTGTAGACCAGCGTCAGGCCCTCCCCGTCCCAGTCGCAGACGGAGATGGGCCGCCGCAGGAAGAAGCCCGGGAGCGAGACCTGGACGAACTGCCCCGGCGCGGTCAGGGTGGAGGTATCCCCCCGAAGGGTCATCCGCCAGACCATCTCCGTCAGCCGCTCGTTGGTCGTGATCGTAAAGTTCATCTTTTCTCCTCCGCCTCCGGCAGGGCGCTGAAGGGGAAGTCCTCCCCCAGCGCCGTCAGTTTGCAGGCCGCGTGGAGCGGCCAGCCCGTGAAGGGCGTCGCGTGTCCCATCGAGCGGAAGGCCGACGGATCCACCGCGGTGTCCGCGTGCAGATCGAAGGCCGTCAGCTCCAGCCTGTCCCCCACCCGCAGGCCGCCGCCGAGCCGGAAGCGCGCCCGGGGCCGCACGCAGAGCGCGTCGATCAGCCGCGCCAGCGGGAGCTTTCCGGTCTCCACTAAATGGGTGTAGAGCAGCGGGAAGGCCGTCTCGATCCCGACGATCCCCATCGCGGAGCCGGTCAGGCCCCGGCTTTTCTCCTCCGCGCTGTGGGGCGCGTGGTCGGTGGCCACGCAGTCGATGGTGCCGTCCAGGAGCCCCGCCAGCAGGGCCTCCCGGTCCTCCCGCCCGCGCAGGGGCGGGTTCATCTTGAAGCGCCCGCTGTCCGGGGCCGCCGGGTCCTCCGGCAGGTCGTCCTCGCACAGCAGCAGATAGTGGGGCGCGGTCTCGCAGGTGATGTCCACCCCCGCCGCCTTCGCCGCCCGGATCGCCGCCACGGACTCCTTCGCGCTGACGTGGCAGACGTGGTACCGGCAGCCCGTCTCCCGGCAGAGGGCGATGTCCCGCTCGATGGGTGCGGTCTCGCTCGCCGAGGGGATGCCCGGCAGGCCGTGGGCCGCCGCGTAGCGCCCCGCGTGGATGCCCGCCCCGGCGGGGATCAGGCTGAGATCCTCGCAGTGGGCGGAGAGGATGCTGTCCGCGCCCCGGCACCGGACCATCGCCGCCCGCATGGTCTCCGCGTCCTTGACGCCCCGCCCGTCGTCGGAGAAGCCGCAGACCCGCCCCGCGAGGGCCGCCATGTCGGTCAGCTCCCCCTCGCCGCGCTGGCCGAGGGTGATGGCCCCGTAGGGCAGCACGCGGATCACCGCGTCCCGCCGGATCAGCTCCTCCTCCGCCGCCAGGTGCGCCGGCGTATCCGGCGCCGGGGAGAGGTTCGGCATCGCGCAGACCACCGTGTAGCCGCCCGCCGCGCAGGCCCGGCTGCCGGTCGCGATGGTTTCCTTGTATGAAAAACCCGGCTCGCGAAGGTGCACATGCACATCCGCAAAGCCGGGAAAAACAGCGAGCCCCCGGAGGGAAATCACCCGGTCCGGAGAACCGTAAAGCGGCGCCGCCCCCGCGGCGACAACGATTCCGTTCTCGGTGAAGATATCCATCTGGCGGAATTGGCCCAGGGTCGTATCCCAGACCAGCCCGTCCGCGTACCTCGTGCGCATGGAACCCCTCCCTCTGTCGGTTCTGTGGAACCTGGCCCATTATACAGGTTCCGGTGAGGGATTGCAAGTGAAAATCTGGTCGTTTTTCCGGTGGATTCCCACCAGCGGTCAGAGCAGGGCGATCAGGGCGTCCACCTGCGCCTCGGTCGTCGCCCAGCTGGTGGCGATGCGCATGATGGTCCGCCCCTGGGGCGTCCGCTCCCAGAAGCTCATCTCGACCCGGGCGGAGAGGCGCGCCAGCTCCTCCTCGTCCAGCTCCACGAAAATCTGGTTCGTCAGGGAGGGGAAGGCCAGGCGGTACCCCTTCTCCGTCAGCGCTTCGCGGATGCGCGCGGCGGCGGCCATGGCGGTCCGCCCCACCCGCCCGTAGAGGTCGTCCGTGAACAGCGCGTCGAACTGCACGCCCGCGATCTGCCCCTTCGCCAGCAGGGCCCCGTGCTGCTTGACCAGCGTGAAGAAGTGGGGCGCGGTGCCTGGCCTCGGGAAGACCACCGCCTCCCCGAAGAGCGCGCCGCACTTGGTGCCGCCGATATAGAAGGCGTCGCACAGCCGGGCCAGATCCGGCAGGGAAACGTCGTTCTCCGGGCAGGCCAGGGCGTAGGCCAGCCGGGCCCCGTCCACATACAGCCCCGCGCCGTAGGCGTCGCAGGCCGCGCGGATGGCCTCCAGCTCCGCCAGGGTGTAGAGCGTGCCGGACTCGGTGGGCTGGGAGAGGTAGACCAGGCCCGGCATCACCATATGCTCCCGGTTCTCGTCCCCCGCGTAGGCCGCCAGGCAGGCGCGGACCGTCTCCGGCGCGAGCTTGCCGTCCCGCTGCGGCAGGGTGATCACCTTGTGCCCGCAGAATTCGACCGCCCCGGCCTCGTGGACGCTGATGTGGCCGGTCTCCGCCGCCGCCACGCCCTGCCAGGGGCGCAGGAGCGCGTCGATCACCGTCGCGTTGGTTTGCGTCCCGCCGGTCAGGAGATAGACCTCCGCCTCCGGCGCGGCGCAGGCGGCCCGGATCTTGGCCTTCGCGGAGGCCGTGTAGGCATCGGTCCCATAGCCCGGGCTCTGCTCCAGATTAGTCTCCACCAGGCGGCGCAGGACCTCCGGGTGCGCTCCCTCCTGGTAGTCGGAGGCAAAGCGCAGTTTATTCTGTTCTGTCATCTGACGGTTCCTTTCTCTTCAGAAAAGGCGAGAACGCCTCGCGGCTGTTCTCGCCCTTGCCCCTGTCAGGCCCTCAGGCCGGCGGGTTGGTCAGGTCCGCGCCGAAGAAGCGGATGGACAGCTCGGCCAGCGTCCCGTTCTCCCGCAGCTCCTGCAGGATCCGGTTCACCTCGGCCACCAGCGTGTCGCTCTCCGCGCCCAGCGCCATGGGGAAGCAGACCGGGTCGCCGGGCATGATCTCCACGATCTTCAGGTTCGCGTCCGGGTGCTGCTCGAGGTACTCGTCCACCGAGCCCTTCGCGTTGATCGTCGCGTCCACGCGGCCCTGCTCCACGAGCATCAGGGTCTCGTTCAGCGCCTCCACGTACTCCACCGTCGCGCCGGCGGCCTCCGCCCGCTGAGCGTAGGTGGAGGCGGGGGAGTTGGAGGTCCTTTTGCCCGCCAGGTCAGCCATGGACTTGATGTCCTCGTTGTCGCCCCGGACGACCAGCACCACCTCGGTATAGACATAGGGGTCGCTGAAGGCGTAGCTCGCCGCCCGCTCCGCCGTGTAGTCCACGCCGTTGCAGACGATGTCGTAGCGGGTGCCGAGACCCGCCAGCATCGCGCTCCACTCCGGCTCGTCGAAGTCCGGCTCCACGCCGAGCCCCGCCGCGATCAGCCGGGCGATCTCCACGTCATAGCCCGTCAGCGTGCCGGCCTCGTCGTGGTAGGTCCAGGGGGACCAGACCCCCTCCGTCGCGATCCGCAGCTTCCCGCTGGCCTGGATGTCCGCCAGCCGGTCCGCCTGCGCCGTGCACACGGTCAGCATCATGACCGCCGCCAGCGCCAGAACCAAAAATTTCCGCATGTTGTCTCCTCCGTCTGATCCGTCATGCATTGTGCTCAATGCGTCGATACCTTACGGCCTCTCTCTGCCGATTATGATCTTACCATGACGGTCCGGAATTTGCAACATGCGGAACAAGATTCATACCGTTTGGCGCGCGGGACTCAGCGCATACCGTTCAGGTTCTCCCGCTCCTGATGCACCTCCTGCACGAGGGAGCCGACATAGCCCTCCGCGCGGCCCAGCATCTCGTCCAGGAAGGCGTAGGTCTTCTGCCGCGCCTGGTTGATCTGGTTGTTGGCGTTCTCGGTCATCTCCTGCGCCGCGATCTGCGCGCGGCGATAGATGCTCTCCTGCTCCGTCATCCGGCGGGCCTCCGCCTCCGCGTCGGCGACGATCTTCTGCGCCTGGCGCTTGCCGTCCTCGACGATGGCGTTGGCCTCGGACTGGGCCTGCTGGGTCAGGTTCTGCCGCAGCTCCTCGCCGTCCTTGCGGATCTGCTCGGCCTTGGCCTCCTCCTCGCGGATGCTGGCCTGGGCCGCCTCGTAGTCCCTGCGGCTCTGCTCCGCGATGCGGTCCGCCTCCGCCTTGGCCGCGGAGATGGCCTCCTCGGCCTCCTTCGCCGCCTTTTCGCGGATCTCGGTGTCCGCCGCCACGATCTCGGCGGCCTTGGTCACCGCCTCCGGAAAGCCCTGGCGGAGCTTCTGCACCGCGCCGGTCAGCGCCGCCCGGTCCACCTGGCACAAATCGCCCCGGAAGAGGGATTTCTTGGCCTCCTGGACCATGCTCTCGATCTGTTTGAGCAGCTCTACGCTCTGCTCCACATTCGTGCCGCCCTCCACTGCCATCTTTCGTTCCTCCTTATGTTGATTTCGGATATGCAAAGTGCTCGCGCACCAAAGGAATGATCTCATCCGGCACGTAGCCGGTCAGGTCCGCGCCGTAGGACGCCAGCTCCCGCACGACGGTGGAGGAGACCCCGGCCAGCTCCGGCCTGCACAGCAGCAACACCGTCTCGATCTCCGGGCAGAGATGGCGGTTGACCGAGGCCAGCGCCGCCTCCGAAGCCATGTCCGCGGCGTCGCGCACGCCGCGCAGCATCACCTGCGCCCCGATCTCCCGGGCAAAGTTCACCGTGAGGCCCTGATAGACCGCCGTCTCGACGTTTCCGAGCTTCTCCGTGCAGCGCCGCAGGAGGTCCAGGCGCGCCGCCACCGGGAAGCAGCCCCGCTTCGCGCCGTTCTCGCCCACCGCCACGACCACCCGGTCGTACAGCGCCACCGCCCGGCGGATCAGATCGAGGTGCCCGCAGGTCACCGGGTCAAAGCTCCCCGGAAACAGGCAAATCCGCTCCATCTTCTCTCTCCTCTCCCGGGGCGTTTTCGCTCCGGGTATAGAAGGTCACGCCCGCGTAGCCCCAGCGGCGCGTATCGGTCTGCTTTAGCGCGCCGCCCATGACGTAAGGGTGCCCCGCCTGGTGCTCGGTCACGATCAGCGCCCCCTCCGCCAGCAGCGGCAGCAGGCACTCCGTCACGTCCCGCAGATCGCCCATGGCGTAGGGCGGGTCCAGAAAGACCAGGTCAAAGGTCGCCCCCTCACGCCTCAGCGTGTCCAGCGCCTGCCGCCAGTCCGCGCGGAAGACCCGCGTCCGGCCCTCGTAGCCCAGGCTGGCGATGTTCTTCAGCTCCACCCGGTTCGCCTCGCGGTCCCGGTCGCACAGCACCGCGCAGGCCGCGCCGCGGCTGAGGGCCTCCAGCGAGAGGGCCCCGCTCCCGGCGAAGAGATCCAGCACCCGCGCGCCGGGCACGCGCCGCGCCAGAATGTTGAACAGGTTCTCCCGCACCCGGTCCAGGGTGGGGCGGGTGTCGCGCCCCCTCGGCGCCTCGATCACCCTCGAGCGGGCCTCCCCCGCGATGATCCGCACCGTCAGTTCAGGCGCTCTGGGCCGCGGGCCGGCTGCTTCGCCTTCGCGCGGCGGGCCCGGTTCGCCTTGCGGCGCTGTCGGCGCTTGCCCTCCTCAATGTTGGCGTGGACGCGGGCCCGCTCCCGGGTGCCCAGGAGATAGCCCAGGCCGTAGCACAGCGACGGGAGCAGGATCAGCAGCGGCGCGAGCCGCTCCACCAGCAGCAGCTGATCCGCGCCGCCCTGGCCGAACAGGTTGATCCAGGGCATCACCAGCATGCGCACGATGATCCGCACCACGCCCTCCGCGCTGAAGGGCGGGACGGTCGTGTAGACCGTCAGCGGCTCGAGGATATCCGGTCTGGAGGACATCGAGCTGACCCAGGAGGGGAGCATCCCCGGCGTATACATCTGCCGCCTGGTGATCAGGGCGAAGACCGCCGTGAGCACCAGCAGCGGAGCCGCCGCCAGGAGCCCGGTGATCAGGCCCTTGAGCGGATGGTAGCACCTCGCCCGCTCCGCCTGGCTCACCTCCCGCTCCGTCTCCAGGCGGCGGAGCATGATCTCGCCGTGGTTGACGGCCTGCGCGCCCGCGGACTGGCCAAGGGAGTAGTAGATCAGCCAGGTCACCAGCAGGAGCGCCACGTTCAGCGCCACCGCGTACCAGCCGCTCCCGCCGAACATGCCGCCCAGCAGCAGATAGACGAAGCCCATCATCAGAAAGGTCGCGAACAGGGACAGCGCCGCCTTCGGCGTCTGCTGATCCACGGGGCTGCCCGTCAGATAGGGCTTGCCCGCCTCGGGGGCTGTCCCCGGATTGTGCTTGGTCAAAATGTCTCCTCCTCCAACCGCGTCCCCGGCGCAAAACCCCGGATGACACCCGATGCCGGATCGGTCGCCCATCGCAGCGGCATGTCCCACGCCCCGGCGGGGACCCGCGGGACCCACTGGCCCCGCCGGGCGACGCCCAGCGTCACGGCCCGCAGCCCGGGGTGCTCCGCCAGATACCGGTCGTAGCAGCCGCCGCCCTTGCCCAGCCGGAAACCGCGCGCGTCAACGGCGGTCAGCGGCGTCAGCATCAGCCGGATCTCCTCCGCCGGGATCGGCGGGCTGTCCGCCGGCGGGGCGGGGATGCCCCAGGCGTCCCGGTCCAGGGCCTCCAGGGCCCCGGCCCTGTGAAAAGTCATGGAAAGATCGCGCGCCGTCCTGGGCAGCGCCAGGGTCCGGCCCTCCGCCAAAATCTGCCGCAGGAGCGGCGTGATGTCCGTCTCCCCCGGCAGGGGCAGGTAGGCCGCGATCACATCGGCCCGCCGGAAGACCTCCCAGCCGGCGATCAGCGCCGTCACCTCCGCGCTCTCCCGCGCGAGGGCTTTCGCGTCCGGCGCGCGCTCCCGGAGCTCCCGGCGGAGCGCCCGCTTGGCTTCGCGCACTTGCGGGTCCATCTCAGGCGTTCTCCCAGATCCGCCGCACGCGCCCGGTGGCGGAGAGCAGCAGCTCGTAGGGGATCGTCCCAGCCCAGGCGGCTAAATCCTCCGCCGTGATGGTCTCCCCGCCGTCCCGGCCCAGGAGCGTCACGGTGTCGCCGGGGTTCACCCCGGGGATGCCGGTCACGTCCAGCATCATCTGATCCATGCAGATCCGCCCCACCACCGGCGCGCGCCGCCCGTGGATCAGGGCCTGGGCCTTCCCGCTCATGCAGCGGTGGTAGCCGTCGCCGTAGCCCACCGCCACCGTGGCGATCCGGCTCTCCCGCGGGGCCCGCCAGGTGCAGCCGTAGCTGACGCTCTCCCCCGCCGGCAGGGTCTTGACATAGGTCACCGGCGCCTCCCAGCGCATGGCCGGGCGGAGCGCCGTCTCCGTCTCCACCGGCGGATATCCGTAAAGGCTGATGCCCATGCGCACCATGTCGTAGGCCGCCCGCGGCATCAGCCGGTGAATCGCCGCGGAGTTGGCGATATGGCGGCAGAGGCCCTCTGGCAGCAGCGTCAGCATCCGCGCGAAGCGGCGCAGCTGCTCCTCCGTGGCCTCCGGGCCGTCCCCGTCCGCGTCGGCCAGATGGGAGTAGACCCCCGTCAGCTTCACGCCCGGCGCTGCCGCCAGCGCGGCCAGCGTCCGGCGGACCTCCGCCTCGCTCCGGCATCCGATCCGGCCCATGCCGGTGTCCAGCTTCAGATGGCAGCGCAGCTCCCGCTGTGTCTCGGCGGCCGCGCGGCCCAGCGTCTCCGCGCTCTCGGGGCCGCTGACCGTCAGGGTCAGCCCCAGGGCGGCGGCCCGCCGCGTCTCCTCGGGTCCGCAGAGGCCGAGCACCAGCACCGGCGCGCCGATGCCCTCCGCGCGCAGCTCCTCGCCCTCGTCCACCCGGGCCACCGCCAGCGCGGAGGCGCCGGCCTGCAGCGCCGCCCTCGCCACCTGGCAGGCCCCGTGTCCGTAGGCGTCCGCCTTCACCACCGCCATCAGCGCGGCGCGCTCCGGCGTCAGCGCCCGCAGCGCGCGGACGTTCGCCCGGATGGCCTCCAGGTCGATCGTGCGGGTATTCCCTTCCATGTTGTATGTTCTCTCCTGCTATTATACCACATTTGACCCCGTGTTGGAAGTCTTTTCATGTGTTTTCTGTGTATACGGCCCGGGCGCCGCCGATCAGCGGCGGGCGGCTGTAGGCCATCACGATCCGGGCCCCGCCCAGCCGCGGCTGGGTCGGCCGCAGCGGCACCGCCACCGGGCGGATGTGCATCCCCACCAGGGTGTCCCCGATGTCGATCGCCGCGTCCGCCTGGATTGCCATCGCCAGGGCCGGCGCGTCCATCAGCCTCCAGGCCGCGGCGGGCACGCTGCCGCCGGCCTTGGGCTGCGGGATCGCATGCACCCGGGTGAGTCCCAGGGTCCGCAGGGTCTCCCGCTCCATCACCAGCGCCCGGTTCAGGTGCTCGCAGCACTGGAACACGGCTCGCAGGCCCCGCGCCCGGCAGGCCGCCAGCATGGCCGCCGCGATGGTCTCCCCCAGGGCGGGCACGCTCCCGTGGCCGATCACCGCGCCCGCCACCTCCGAGGTGGAGCAGCCCAGCACGATGACGCCGCCCGGCTCCAGGCCGCCCTGCGCGCAGAGCTCGCCCACGCAGGCGTCCAGGATCCCGAAAATCTCCTCCCGCCCGGGGAGGCCGGTTGTCTGTTCACTCATGGGGCTCCTCCTTCCCCTCCCCCGCCGGCAGGGCCGTCACGGGCGGGAGCACCGGCGCGGTCTCCGCGCTCTGCTCCAGGCGCTTTTCATTGCGCTTCTCCAGGCTGTTCAGCTTGGACTGGATGAAGCCGGCCGCGGTCTCCGCCGCCCTGGACAGCGCCGGGGCGAGGCCCAGGTCGAGGCTGTTGGCCGCCGAGAGGCTGACCAGCTGGCCCATCAGGCGCAGGATCATCTGCCCCGTCTGCCGGTCGATGCCCCCCGCCGCCCGGGCCAGGTTCGGCAGCTGCGGCAGCAGGTTCGCCTTCATCTCCGTGGTCGTGGAGGCCCCGGTGGACTCCAGCACGTCGAAGAGCGCGTCCATGAAGACCCGCCGCTGCTCCGGCGTCGCCTCCCGCAGCCAGTCGTGAAGGGTGCGGTCGATGATCTGGGAGGAGAGGGTGGTCTGCTCCGCCACGTCCCAGCCACAGGGCGGGAGGACGCTCCAGGAGAAGACGTTGTGCTGCTGGATGCCGGCGGCGGCGGAGCGGATGATGGTCTGGGTCGGGTTCGCGCCCATCAGCAGGCCGATGATGGAGGCCTCCGGGATCAGGGCGTGGAGCCGGGGCAGCACCCGGCGGTAGCTCTCCGAGGCGATCAGCTCATCGTTCAGCCCCGGGCCGTCCAGGGACCAGGCCCCGACGATGCGGTCCTGGATCTCCGGCCGGGCGGTCACCGCCGCGTAGGAGGCCAGGTTGCCGCCCTTGGAGTGGCCCACCAGGTAGAGCGGGAGATCCGCGTCCCCGCCGCAGGCCTCGGTGTAGGCCAGGGCCGCGTTCTGGGCCGGCACGGTCTCATAGCTCATGGCGAAGTCCTCGCGCCAGCCGATCAGCGAGTTGTCCGTCCCCCGGAAGCAGAGCACGCGCCCCACCTCCGGGATATCGCAGCACAGGGCCGCGAACTGAATCTGCCGCGTTCCGTCCAGGATATCCACAAAGCGGGAGAAGACCGCATTGCGCCAGCGGGGCGTGGTCAGCATCTGCTGCAGCAGCCGGTCGCACAGCACGACGAAATCGCGGGTGGGGCGTTTGCGCCCCTCCATCTTGCGGCCCAGCTCGAACAGCGGCGTCCCCTCGTCCGTGCGGCACGCGTCCCCCACGTCCACATAGACCGCGCAGGCCAGCATCGCCGCGTCGAAATCGTTGAAGGGCACCTGGCGGAAGGAGAGATCCCCGCGCCAGGTCAGATAGTCAAAGAGGTTATACATCGGTCAAAGCCTCCCTCAGGCCTCACGGTGGTTGCGGGTCGGCCCCCGCAGCATATCCCCGGCGCCCACCGCCACGGGCAGCGCCATGCGGATCCGCTCCCCGGCCACGCCGAAGGTGTCCAGCGTCTCGCCGGTCTTCTCCCGCACGAAGGAAGGCGCGGTTACCGTCCTCACGCCCTCCGGCGTCATCAGCTCCAGCGTGTCGCCGCGGTAGAAGCGGTTTTTCAGCTCAAAAACCGCCTCCTCCCCCGCCGGCGCGCCCTCAAGCGCCCGCGCCACATACTCCCGGGTCTGGGAGAAGCCCTCCGCCCCGCCCGGCGTCTGGGGCGCCCCCAGCAGGAAGCCGGTGTCCCAGGCCCGGTGGCTCGCGGCCCGCAGCTCGTCCATCCAGCCGGGCAGCCCGGCGCGGAAGACCTCCTCCGAGACACGCAGCGCGTCCAGCGCCCGCCGGTAGGCCCCGGTGACCGTCGCGACGTAGTACTCCGTCTTCATCCGGCCCTCGATCTTCAGCGAGGAGACCCCCGCGGCGCACAGCTGCGGCAGATAGGGCATCAGGTTCAGATCCCGGGCCGAGAAGATATAGGTGCCCCGGGCGTCCTCCGCCACGGGCAGGTACTCCCCGGGCCGCTTCAGCTCCTCCACCGCGTACTGCCAGCGGCAGGGCTGGGCGCAGGCCCCACGGTTGCCGCTGCGCCCGGCCAGCTCAGCCGAGAGCATGCAGCGGCCGCTCCAGGCCATGCAGCTGGCCCCGTGGACAAAGGTCTCGATCTCCATCCCCTCCGGCAGGCCGGCGCAGAGCCGCCCGATCCGCTCCAGGCTCATCTCCCGGGCGAGGATCACCCGCTGGCAGCCCAGCGCCCGCCAGTGGCGGACGGCGGACAGGTTCACCGTGGAGGCCTGGGTGCTGACGTGGATGGGGAGCTCGGGCACGCGCTCGCGCAGCGCGCAGACCGCCCCGAGATCCGAGACGATCGCCGCGTCCACCCCCGCCCCGAGGGCCGCCCGGCCCGCCTCGCAGAAGGCGTCCAGCTCGTCGTCGTAGGGGAAAATGTTCATCGTCACATAGAAGCGGACGCCCGCCCGGTGGCAGATCTCCACCGCCTCGCGCAGCGCCGCCTCGTCAAAATTGCCCGCGAAGGCCCGCAGGCCGAAGCGTTTCATCCCGCCGTAGACCGCGTCCGCGCCGAAGCGCACCGCCGCCCGCAGGGAATCCATGTTGCCGGCCGGGGCCAGCAGCTCCGGGATCCGGATGGGTTCGTTCATTTCGGCTGCGCCTCCCGCTCCGCATCCCACGCCTGCCACAGGGGGCGGTAGACCGCCACCGCGGCCTCGTGCTCCTGCTGCGTTTTGGAGAAGTAGAGCTCCCCGCTGGCCGGCTCCTTCGCGCAGAAGTAGAGGTACCCTCCGGAGAGATAGGTCTCGTCCGGGTAGAGCGCCGCCTCGATCGCCTCCTGCGACGGGTTGCAGATCGGCCCCGGGGGGAGGCCCTGGTGGGTGTAGGTGTTGTAAGGGCTGTCCACCGCCAGATCGGCGTCCGTCAGCGCCATGCGGCTGATCCCGGCGGCATAGTGGATCGTGACGTCGCTCCCCAGGGTCATGCCCTTGCGCAGGCGGTTGTGGAACACCGCCGCCACCTTGGCGAAGTCCTTGGTCTTGGCCTCCTTCTCCACCATCGAGGCCAGGGTCAGGATGTCGTCCATGTCGTAGCCCAGCTCGTCCGCCCGGTCCTGGGCCTCCGCCGGGAAGACGCGGTCCGTCTGCGACAGCAGCCGCCGCAGGATCTCCTCCTCCGTCGCGGTCAGGTAGATCTCGTAGGTGTTGGGCGCGAGGTAGCCCTCCAGCGCGTAGCGGCGCTGGGCGCGGTCCGGGGAGGCCAGCACGTCCGCGATATACATATAGTCGGCGAAGGCGTCCCCCGTGCGGCACAGCTCGAGGAAGCGCGCCGGATCCCGCACAAGGCCCCGCTGGACCAGGTAGGCCGCGAAGTCCTCCACCGTCCAGCCGGGGATCAGCGTGACGGTCGTCACGATCGGGTTGCCGTCGCCGGCGGTCAGCCGGTCGGCGATCTCCTGGATCGTCATCCCGGGGTAGAGGGCGTAGGTGCCGATCTGGATCTTCTGCCCCATGCCTGCGAAGTCGCAGTAGTACTTGAACACGGAGGCGGAGCGGATCAGCCCGGCCTTCTCCAGGTTGTTCGCCACGCGGCTGAGGCTCTGGCCGGAGGCGACCTCGAAGGTCACCGTCTCCCCGGTCTGGGCCGTCGGGGCGGCGTACCGGCCGTACACATACTGCCACAGCCCGGTCAGCAGGCCCAGCACCAGCACCAGCGCGGCGCTGATCACCAGCACCGGCCGCAGCACGCGCCACAGGGCGCTGTACCAGCGCACGTCCCACTTCTCCTCCTCGTGGAGGGTCCGGTAGGTGTAATCCCGGTCGTACCGGTTTCGGCTGTCTCTGCTCATGCTTCTCTCCATTTGGGCGGGCTCGCGGGGCAGCGGCTGCGGCGCTTGGCCGTCCGGGCCTCCACGTAGCAGCCGCAGAGGGCGCAGGTCCCGTTCCGCAGCGACGGGCACGCCAGGCACCGCTGCAGGCGCGCCTGCCGGGTCTCCTCCGCCGCCCGGGCTTCCGCCGGGAGGGTGGCCACATAGTCCGCCACCGTCGCCGCCATCTCCGGCATGCTGTCCGCCAGCAGGCAGCGGCAGGGCGCCGCGCCCGCGCTCAAAGCCTCCATGCTCTCTCTCCCCGCCGTCCTTGATAAAACGGACAGCGGACCGTGGCAGATCCGCTGTCCGTGATTGTGTCTGTGTCTTACACTGTCAGCGCCGCGACCGAGCAGGGCGGCAGCGTCAGCAGCCACTTCTCCCCGGCCTTCTTCAGCCCCTTGACCGCGGCCGGCTTCACGCGCTCCGCGCCGTCGCCGAAGTCGTTGTACGCCCCCATGGCCCCGGTCAGCAGCGTGTATTCGGTGTCCTGTCCCAGCCCCGGCAGCGCCAGCTCGATCTCCGCCTCCTCGTCGGGGGAGAGGTTCGCGGCGGTCAGCGTGACCTTTCCGTCTTTCACGGAGGCGGAGGCCGTCACCTGCTTGAGGCCCTTCGCCGTCTCGTCGGCGAAGACGGCGGTGTCCAGCAGCTGCGCGTCCATGTGCGGACGGTACATGTGGAAAACGTGATAGGTCGGCGTCAGCACCATCTGCTCTCCGTCGGTGAGGATCATGGCCTGCAGGACGTTGACCATCTGGGCGATGTTCGCCATCACGATCCGGTCGGCGTGCCGGTTGAAGATATTCAGCGACAGCGCCGCGACCATGGCGTCGCGCATCGTGTTCTGCTGGTAGAGGAAGCCGGGGTTGGTGCCGGGCTCCACGTCGAACCAGCAGCCCCACTCGTCGATGATCAGACCCACCCGGCGCTTGGGGTCAAAGCGGTCCATCACCGCCAGGTGGCTCTCGAGGATGGGCTCGATCTTCGCCGCGGCGGTCAGGGTGCGCAGGTACTTCTCCGTGTCGAAATTGGTGGCGCTGCCCTTGTGCTCCCACTCGCCCGGGACGGTGTAGTAGTGCATGGTCAGGGCATCCATGAAGCCGCCCGCCTGCTTCATCACCACCTCCGTCCAGTTCGTGTCGTCGCCGTTGGGACCGCAGGCGATGCGGCAGAGCCGGTGGGAGCCGTAGTTGCGGCAGAAGGTCTGATACCGCCGGTAGAGGTCCGCGTAGAACTCGGGCCGCATGTTGCCGCCGCAGCCCCAGTTCTCATTGCCCACGCCGATGTACTTCACGCCGAAGGGCTCCTTCCGGCCGTTGGCCCAGCGCTCCTGCGCCACCGTGCCGTCCCCGTCCGCGTTGAGGTACTCGACCCACTCCGCCATCTCCTGCACGGAGCCGGAGCCGACGTTCATGTTGATGTAGGGCTCGCAGCCGATCTGCCGGCAGAGCTCCAGGAACTCGTGCGTGCCGAAGGAGTTGTCCTCCACCACGCCGCCCCAGTTGGTGTTCACCATGCGCTTGCGGCTCTCCTTCGGGCCGATGCCGTCGCGCCAGTGGTACTCGTCGGCGAAGCAGCCGCCGGGCCAGCGCAGCACCGGCACCTTCAGCTCGCGCAGGGCGTCCACCACGTCCTTGCGCATGCCGTTGACATTGGGAATGGGGGATCCCTCGCCCACGAATACGCCGCCGTAGATGCAGCGCCCGAGGTGCTCGGAGAACTGGCCGTAGAGGTTACGGCTGATGGTCGCGCCGGGATGGTTCACGTCCACATGGATCTGGACCTTCGACATGTTTTCTCCTCCGCTCGTTTGTTGGGTCTGCTGTCCTGGGTGGGCCGGATATGTTCTTTTCAGCCGCCAAGGCCCTCCGGCAGGCCCATGTCCAGATCGGCGGCCTCGGCCACCGTCTTCAGGATGTCGGCATAGAGCTGCTGGGCGCGCATCTCCGCCAGGAGATAGCGGGCCACCTCGGGCTTGCCGTAGAGCAGCGTGTTGATGGCGCCGAAGCGCTGCTGCTCGCTCTCCGGGAGCGGCTGGCCCGTCATCGCGCCCATCTGCAGGGCAACGGCGAGCTTGCGGTACTCCCCGATCAGGGCGGCCACCGTGGCGTCCGCCATGACCTCCGCCCGCAGCGCGCGGTACTCCGCGATCTCCGGGCACTCCCGCACCTCCCGGGCAAAACGGTCGATGACTGCGTGATCCATCTGTCTTCCTCCGTCAGGCCTCCCCTTGCGCGGCGCGCAGGGAAATCACCTTGTCCAGGATCCGCTCCGCGACCTCGCGCTTGGGCTGGATCGGGAGGCTCTCCCGGTCCGTCCGCGTCAGCAGGGTCACGATGTTCGTGTCCGTATTGAAGCCCGCGCCGGGCTGGGTCACGTCGTTGGCGACGATCAGGTCGAGGTTCTTCTTCGCCAGCTTCTTCGCCGCGTTCTCGGTCAGAGCCTGGGTCTCGGCGGCGAAGCCCACGAAGGTCTGGCCCGGCCGCTTCGCCGCGCCCAGGGCCGCCGCTGCGTCCGGGTTCTCCACCAGGCGCAGCGTCAGGGGCTCCCCGTCCTGCTTTTTGAGCTTCTGGCTGTAGACCGTCTCAAAGCGGTAGTCCGCGGGGGCCGCCGCCTGAATCACGATGTCCGCCCCGGCGCCCTCGGCCAGCAGGGCGTCCCGCAGGTCGCAGGTGGACTCCACGTCCACGATCGTCACGCCGCCGGGCCGCGCCGCGGTGGTCGCGCCGCAGATCAGCGTCACCTGCGCGCCCCGGTCCCGGGCGGCCTCCGCCAGGGCGAAGCCCATCTTGCCGGAGGAGTCGTTGCTCAGGAAGCGCACCGGGTCCAGCCGCTCGCGGGTCGCCCCAGCGGTCACCACCACGCGGAGCCCCTGCAGGTCCGCCCGCTGCTCCAGCAGGCGGCGGACCGCCTCGGTGATGTCCTCCGGCTCGCTCATGCGCCCCGCGCCCTCGTCGCCGCAGGCCAGGAAGCCGCCCTCCGGGCCGATGAAGCGCGCGCCGCGGCTTTTCAGGATCTCCACGTTCCGCTGGGTCGCCGCCGCCGTCCACATGTTGGTGTTCATCGCGGGCGCGATGAGCAGCGGCGCGCGGGTCGCCAGGGCGGTGGTGGAGAGCATGTCGTCCGCGATGCCGCAGGCCAGCTTGGCGATGATGTTCGCCGTCGCCGGCGCGATCACAAAGACCTCCGCCGCCTTGGCCAGGGCGATGTGCTCCACCTCCCAGGTCTCCGGCCGCGCGAAGGTGTCCGTCACCACCGGCTGGTTCGACAGGCTCTCGAAGCTCAGCGGCGCGACGAACTGCGTGGCGTTCTTCGTCATGATGACGTTGACCTGCACGCCCCACTTCCGCAGCCGGGAGACCAGGGAGCAGGCCTTGAAGGCCGCGATGCCGCCCGTCACGCCGAGCACGACGCGGCGTTTCTCCAGGCTCATGCCTCGAAGCTCTCCTCTTCCTCGCGGGGCATCTCGTAGGTCACCAGCCCGCGGTCGATCTCCTCCACCGCCACGCGCAGCGGCTTGGTCTGCTGGTCCTCGGCGTCCATGATCAGCGGGGTCGCCCCGGCCACCAGCTCGCGGCCGCGCTTGGCGGCCTCCACCACCAGCGTATAGCGGTTGTCGGCGTGTTTCAGCAGCTCCAGCACATCGGGCTCAATAATAGACATATCGGGTTTCCTCCTCTTTGATGATCCTTGTATGGTTGGTTCCTCAGTCCTCCAGGCGGGGCTGATAGCGGGTCGTCCGCATCTTCTCCGCCTGCACGATCGTCCACAGCCGCTCGGCGCCCTCCTCCGGCGTGCCGTCGTTGACGACCACGTAGTCGTAAGAGCCCATGCGCTCCACCTCGGCGCGGGCGTTTCGCATGCGGCGCTCCACCTCCTCGGGCTTCTCGGTGCCGCGCTTCTCCAGGCGGCTGCGCAGCTCGCGGAAGGACGGCGGCAGCACGAAGACGGACACCGCCTCCATGCCGGAGGCGATCACCTGCTGCGCGCCCTGGGTGTCGATATCCAGCAGCACGTTCTCCCCCGCCTCCAGCTGTCTGCAGACCTCGGACTTGAGGGTGCCGTAGTGGTGCCCGTGCACCTGGGCGTGCTCCACGAAGGCGTCCTCCGCCACCAGGCGGGCGAAGGTCTCCTCGTCCATGAAGTGGTAGTGGACCCCGTCGATCTCGCCCGGCCGGGGCGCGCGCGTCGCGGCGCTGACGGAGAAGCGGAAGCTCCTGTCCCGCTCCAGCAGCAGGGCCGCCAGCGTGCCCTTGCCCGCGCCGGAGGGGCCGGAGATCACCAGCAGCATTCCCTTGCGTGTCTCGATCATACTTTGGGCTCCTCCGTCTCTCACATCACGTTCTGCACCTGCTCGCGCAGCTTCTCGATCTCGCTCTTGAGGGAGACCACCTTCTGCGCCAGGCCGGCGTCGTTGGCCTTGGAGCCGATGGTGTTCGCCTCGCGGTTCATCTCCTGCAGCAGGAAGTCCAGCTTCTTCCCGGCCTCGCCCGGGCTCTCCAGAATGGCCCGGAACTGGCCGATATGGCTCTCCAGGCGGGAGAGCTCCTCGTCGATGGCGCAGCGGTCCGCGTAGAGGGCCAGCTCCTGCGCCAGCCGGACCGGGTCGGGCAGCTCGACGCCCGCCTGCTCCAGGCGCGCCGTCAGCTTCTCCCGGTGGAAGGCCGTGACCAGCGGCGCCGCCGCCGCCATCTCCTCCCGCAGGGCCGCCGCCGCGTCCAGGTGCAGCGAGAGATCCCGGCGCAGGTTCTCCCCCTCCCGGGCCTGCATGGCTGTCAGCTCCGCGAGCGCCTGCCCGCAGGCCTCCGCCGCCAGGGCGGTCAGCGCCTCCTCGTCGCCGGGCGTCTCCTCCCGGGTGAGGACGCCGTCCATCCGCATCAGCTCCGCCACGCCCAGCGCGCCGGCCGCGCCGAGGGCGCTCAGCCTCGCCGCCGCGGCGAGGTACGCCCGCGCCATGTCTTCGTCCACGGCCACGCGCCGCTCGGCGCTGTCCGCGGCCCGCACGGTCACGCAGGCCTCCACGTGGCCGCGGCGCAGCGCCTCGGTCAGCCGCCGGCGGATCGTCTCCTCCAGGAAGGCGTACTCCCGCGCAAGCCGGAGGCTCAGGTCGAGGAAGCGGTGGTTGACGCTCTTCAGCTCCACCGTGATCTCCCAGAGGCCATTCTCCGCCTTGCCCCGGCCGCAGCCGGTCATGCTTACCATCGGCATCCGCCCTCCCCGCATAGATTCACAGTATGATTATAGCACGAAGTCCCAGGCGTGGCAAGCTCGCGCGCGCGATTTGTCCCCGCCGGAACATGAAAATAGCCGTTTCGCGCTGTTTTTTGGACGTCAGTGTCTATTCCACAATCCCGCCCTTTTTGCTATAATGAAAGCACCGTTTCATACGTCAAATTGCACAGGGAGGGATCGCCATGGGGATGCGAGGCATTCATACGTCCATCAACGATATCCGCAAGAAGGTTTTTGCCGAGGTGGCGCGGCTGTCCTATAACTACGACCCGGAGGTCGGCCTCGGGGACATGGAGAACATGCCCTACCGGGTGATCCCCGGCGAGGTCTCCACCTACCGGGAGAGCGTCTTTCTCGAGCGCGCCATCGTCCGGGAGCGGATCCGCCTGGCGATGGGCCTGCCGCTGCGGGACGTCACCGAGCACGCCACGGTCTCCCGCGGCGCGGAGGAGTGCGTCCACCCGGAGAAGTACTATCAGCCGCCGCTGATCAACATCATCAAGTTCGCCTGCCACGCCTGCCCGGACAACAAGGTGGTCATCACCGACCAGTGCCAGGGCTGCCTCGCCCAGCCCTGCCGGCAGATCTGCCCCAAGGACGCCATCTACATGGAGCGGGGACAGGCCCACATCGACCCCGCCAAGTGCGTCAAGTGCGGCAAGTGCATGTCCGTCTGCCAGTACGGCGTGATCCTGCGGATGGAGCGCCCCTGCGCCGTGGCCTGCGGCATGAAGGCGATCCGCTCCGACGCCTACGGCCGCGCGGACATCGACCAGGAGAAGTGCGTCTCCTGCGGCATGTGCCTGGCCAACTGCCCCTTCGGCGCCATCGCGGACAAGGCGCAGATCTTCCAGTGCATCCAGGCCCTGCGGAGCGAGACGCCGGTCTACGCCGCCATCGCCCCCGCCGTCGCCGGCCAGTTCGGCAAGGAGCTGACCCCGGACAAGATGCGCGCCGCCTTCCGGGCCCTGGGCTTCGAGGATGTGGTGGAGGTCGCCATCGGCGCGGACCTGTGCACCCTCCAGGAGGCGGAGGATTTCCTGGAGGAGGTGCCGGCGAAGATCCCCTTCATGGGCACCTCCTGCTGCCCAGCCTGGTCCGTCATGGCCAAGCGGGAGTTCCCCAAGCACGCCAACTGCATCAGCATGGCGCTGACGCCCATGGTGCTCACCGGCCGGCTGATCAAGAAAAAGCACCCCGGCTGCAAGGTCGCCTTTATCGGCCCCTGCGCCGCCAAGAAATTGGAAGCCAGCCGCTCCTCCGTCCGCAGCGACGTGGATTTCGTCCTCACCTTCGAGGAGGTCATGGGCATGTTCGAGGCGAAGCAGGTGGACTTCGCCGCCCTCGCCGCCGAGGCGGTGCCCTCGGAGGCCAGCGCCGACGGCCGCGGCTTCTCCGTCTCCGGCGGCGTGGCCGAGGCGGTGGCCAACTGCATCCGGAAGCTGGACCCGGACCGCGAGATCAAGGTGCAGCGCGCCGAGGGGCTCAACGAGTGCCGCAAAATGCTGCAGCTGGCCCGGGCGGGCAAGCTGGACGGCTACCTGCTGGAGGGCATGGCCTGCCCCAGCGGCTGCATCGGCGGCGCGGGCACCGTGCAGCTGATCCCCAAGGCCGCCCAGGAGGTGGAGCACGTGAAAAAGCTCTCCGGCAAGGCCCACGCCTACGAGAGCGATTACAGCGAGATTCTGCCGAACCTCGACTGATCCATCCATTGCCTTTTTCTTCCTTCGGGGCTATAATACGCCCATCCGCGCGGCGCGCCGCGCCGGGAGCCGTCGGCCCCGGACGCTCACACGGCGCAAGGCCGGAAATATAATCGGAGGGCATCCCCGAGCGGGAGCCCGAACGGAGGCAAACCATGCAAACCCAAAAACGTGTCCGGATCTCCGACAAGACCAAGCGCCTGACCCTCTACGCGATCCTCACCGCCCTGCTGATCGTGCTGGGCCTGGTGAACATCCCCATGCCGGTCGGCCTGTCCATCACCTTCAACATGATCCCCGTCGCCATCGCGGCCATCGCCATGGGCGTGCAGGGCGGCGCGATCATCGGCGGCGTGTTCGGCCTGATCAGCTTTCTGCAGTGCTTCGGCATTCTCGGCTACAGCGGCATGGGCGCGGTGCTGGCCGGGATCAGCCCCTTCCTCGCCTTTGTGCAGCGCTTCGGCTCCCGGCTGCTGGTCGGCGTGCTCACCGCGCTGATCTGGAAGGCCCTCTCCGGGCGCGCCCACCCCTACCTGGGCTGCGCGGCGACGGGCTTCTGCGCGGCGCTGCTCAACACCGCCCTCTTCATGAGTACGCTGGTGCTCCTCTTCGGGCAGACTGACTACATGCAGAGCCAGATGGCGGGCCGGGGCTTCCTGACCTACATCATCGCCTCCGTGGGCATCAACGCCGTGGTGGAGATGCTGGTGGCGGCCATCGTGACCGGCGCGGTCGGCGTCGCGCTGCGCAAGGCGCGGCTGATCTGAGCGTTTCCATCATTTGAGCGGGAGATAACAGCATGATCTTCACCATGGATATCGGCAACACCAACATCAAGACCGGTCTTTTCGACGGGAAGCAGCTCATGCACTACTGGCGCGTCTCGACGAACAAGATCAACACCTCCGACGAGTTCGGCATCCTCTTCGGGCAGCTCTTCGCCCACGGCGGGGTCTCCTTCTCGGATGTGGAGGGGATCATCATCTCCTCCGTGGTGCCGACCATCAATTTCACCATCGAGCACATGTGCCGGGATTATTTCCACCTGACGCCCATGTTCGTCGTGCCCGGGGTGCGCACCGGCATCAACATCCGCTACGAGAACCCCCGGGAGCTGGGCAGCGACCGCATCGCCAACGCCGTCGCCGCCTACACGGAGTACGGTGGGCCGGTGATCTACATCGACTTCGGCACGGCGACCACCTTCGGCGTGGTGGACGCGGAGGGCGCCTTCCTCGGCGGCTGCATCTGCCCCGGCATCAAGCTGGCCAGCGAGGCCCTCGGCTCCGGCACCGCCAAGCTCCCCCGCTTCGAGCTGGCCAAGCCCGAGCGCGTCATCGGCCGCACGACCCTCTCCAACCTGCAGAGCGGCATGTACTACGGCTACGTGGGCCTGGTGACCCACCTGGTGCGGAAAATGAAGCAGGAGCTGGGCTGCGAGGCGAAGGTCGTCGCCACCGGCGGCATGGCCCAGATGATCGCCGACGAGAGCCGCGTCATCGACCAGGTGGACGGCCTGCTGACGCTCAAGGGCCTGCGCCTCATCTGGGAGCGGAATCAGGATCAGTGATCAGGTGATCCCATGCAGAGAATCGACATGTCAACCTACCCCCGCCGGGAGGCCTACGAGCACTTCTCCCGGGTGGACTGGCCCTTCTACAGCGTGACCTTTCAGGCGGACGTGACGGCGGCCGCCGACTTCGCCCAGGCGCGGGGGCTCTCCTTCTACGGGGTCATGATCTGGGCGGTCAGCCGCGCGGTGAACCGCGTGGACGCGATGCTGCTGACCATCCGGGACGGGGCACTGTGGAAGCTCATGCGGCGCGAGCCCTCCTTCGCGGATCTCCGCCCCGGCGCGGAGCAGTTTCACATCGTGACCCTCCCGCTGCTGGAGGATCCCGCCGCCTTCGCGCGGGAGGCCAAGCGCGTCAGCGCCGCACAGCAGGTTTTTCTCGACTACAGCAAGGAGTCCGACGGCCTGATCTTCATCTCCTCCCTGCCCTGGCTGGCCCTCACCGGCCTGACCAACGAGCGGCAGATCGACCGGGACGACTGCACCCCGCGCCTCGCCTGGGGCCGCTGGCAGGAGACCGGCGGGCGGAAGCTCCTCGGCCTCAGCGTCGAGGTCAACCACCGCACCGTGGACGGCCTGCACATCGCCCGCTTCGCCCAGGCGCTGGAGGAGGAGCTCCGGTCGCTGCCCCTCTGATCCGCGATCCCAAATCATACAAGGAGGAACCATGCCATGATCCATTCCAACCCGCTCCTGCGCAATCAAGACTGCGAGGCCAAGTTCATCACCATGGGCGAGATCATGCTCCGGCTGACCCCGCCCAACTATGACAAGATCCGCATGGCCAACTCCTTCGAGGCCAGCTACGGCGGGAGCGAGGCCAACATCGCCCTGGCCCTGGCGAACCTGGGCGTGGACTCCACCTTCTTCACCGTCGTGCCGGACAACTCCCTGGGCAAGAGCGCCATCCGCGCCCTGCGCTCCAACGACGTCCACTGCACGCCGGTCATCCTCTCCACGCCGGAGCAGACGCCCACCCACCGCCTCGGCACCTACTATCTCGAGACCGGCTACGGCATCCGCGCCAGCAAGGTCATCTACGACCGGAAGCACTCCGCGCTGACGGAGTTCGACTTCTCGGATGTGGACCTGGACGCTCTGCTGGAGGGCTTCGACTGGCTGCACCTCTCCGGCATCACCCCCGCTCTCGGCGGCGGCCTGCCGGAGCTGATCATGAACCTGCTCAAGACCGCCAAGGCCAAGGGCCTCACCGTCTCCTTCGACGGCAACTTCCGTAAGGCCCTCTGGACCTGGGAGGCGGCCCGCGACTACTGCACGGCCTGCCTGCCCTACGTGGACGTGCTGATGGGGATCGAGCCCTACCACCTCTACAAGGACCCGGCGGACCCCGCCAAGGGCGACTGGAAGGACGGCGTGCCGCTCCAGCCGGACTACGAACAGCAGGACGAGATCTTCCAGCGCTTTGTCGAGCGCTGGCCCAATCTCAAGTGCATCGCCCGCCACGTCCGCTACGCCCACTCCGGCTCGGAGAACAGCCTGAAGGCCTTCATGTGGTACGAGGGCCACACCTTCGAGAGCAAGCTCTTCACCTTCAACATTCTCGACCGCGTGGGCGGCGGCGACGCCTTCGCCTCCGGCCTGATCTACGGCATGGTTCACAGCTACAAACCCATGGACATCCTGAATTTCGCCGTGGCCTCCTCCGTGCTCAAGCACACCATCCACGGCGACGCCAACATCACCGACGACGTCCGCAGCATCCAGAACCTGATGAACGCCAACTACGACATCAAGCGGTAATCCCCTTCCGCCTTCCCGCGCCGCCCTCACGGGCGGCGTTTTTCTCTCCGGTCATCGATTGCGCGGCCCGCCGCCGCGTGCTATACTGGTCCTGAAACCCTGCGATTCCAAAATCCCCCTGCGTCAGGGCTTGCTTGTGACGCGGCGTCATGTTGTAGAATCCATGGCGAAAGGAGGTGAAAGCTATGTCCAAATACACCACGGGAGAGCTGGCAAAGCGCTGCGGCGTCACGGTCCGGACGGTACAGTATTATGATACCCGAAGGATTCTGATTCCCAGCGAGCTGTCAGAGGGAGGAAGAAGGCTTTACTCGGAGGAGGATCTGAAGCGGCTGAAGGTCATCTGCTTTTTAAGGGAGACGGACCTTCCCATCGACGCGATTGCGCAGATCCTACAGGAAGAGCACCCCGAGAAGGTGATCTCGCTGCTGATCGAACAGCAGGAGAAAGCCCTTTCGGAGGAAATCGCTGACAAGGAGAAAAAGCTGGAAAAGCTCCGGGAGCTCAAAACCGGGCTGAAAGGCCAGGCGGCCTTCTCCCTGGAAAGCATCAGCGACATAGCTGTCATCATGGAAGGCAAGGAAAAACTGAAAAAGATGCGCCGGATGATGATCCTGACCGGCCTCCCGGTCACGGCGCTGCAATGGTTCTCCATCATTTTCTGGATCGTCAAAGGCGTCTGGTGGCCGTTCGCCGTCTGGGTCCTGGGCGCCGCGGTCTGGGGTACGCTGGTCAGCCGGTACTACTTCCGGCATGTGAAGTATATCTGCCCGGAATGCCACGAGGTGTTCAGCCCCAATTTGAAGGAAGCCTTCTGGGCGAACCATACGCCGACCGCCCGGAAGCTCACCTGCCCGGCCTGCGGCCGCAAGGGCTTCTGCGTGGAAGCCTGGGGAGGTGAGGAGAAATGAGGGCGCTGCTGAAAAAAGCCAGAAAGCCGCTCTTGTTCGTCCTGGCGCTCCTCCCCATCGCTGTCGTCGGGGGATATTTTTCCGGGGTCTACAGCTGGGAGGGGATGACCGAGGAGCTGAAGCGTCAGGTCCAGGCCCAAATCGGCGACCATCTGAGCCTGTTTTATCTGAGCACCACTTTGCAGACGGTGGTCTATACCGTCCTGTGCGGCTTTTTCGGCTATCTGCTGTCGGAAAGTATCGGGCTGATGAAACCCTTTCACCTTCAAAAAAAGCCTGTCCTGGCCGCCCTCGGGACGGCGCTGGGGACCGGTCTTCTTCTCTGCTCGGATTTCTTCTATTTCAGACACCGTATCCCGCAGGTGGGGGCCCTGTATCAGGGAAAACCGTCCTTTGCGTACTGGATGGCATCGGTGTTCTACGGGGGCGTGATCGAGGAGGTCCTGCTGCGGCTGTTTGTGATGTCGCTCATCGCCTGGATTGGATGGAAGCTCTTCTTCCGCGGAGCGGCGGCTCCCCCCGTGGGCGTCCTGATTGCGGCCAATCTCATCGCGGCGCTTCTCTTCGCGGCGGCTCATCTGCCCTCCACCATGCAGATGTTCGGCGAGATCACACCGCTCATACTGCTGCGATGCTTTCTCCTGAACGGCGCCGCCGGGGTGGCCTTTGGATTGCTTTATCGCAAATACGGCATTCAGTATGCCATGATCGCGCACGCCGGGGCGCATATCGTCTGGAAGCTCATCTGGATCATTATGTTATAAACAGCGTCAAAAAGGCCCCTTTCTCCCTATCTCAGCGGGGAGAAAGGGGCCTTTTGGACGCCGTTCTCATACATATTGCCGGAGACCGGCCCCTCTGTCGCTGCGGCGACATCTCCCCAGCAAGCTGGGGAGATAGGGCTAAAGTGCAGTATCTGAAAACCTCCCCAGCTTGCTGGGGAGGGGGACCGCCGCCCTCCGCGGGGGCGGCGGTGGAAGGGCCGGTCTGGCAGATGAAGCGTATATTGCCAGAGACCGGCCCCTCTGTCGCTGCGGCGACATTTCCCCAGCAAGCTGGGGAGATAGGGCTAAAGTACAGCATCTGAGAACCTCCCCAGCTTGCTGGGGAGGGGGACCGCCGCCCTCCGCGGGGCGGCGGTGGAAGGGCCGATCTGGCAGATGAAGCGTATTAAACCGAAATTCGTATCATTGCCTGATGCAAACGCGCCGATCGAAAGAGGGGCTGTCCCGTCTCCGGGGCAGCCCCTCCGCTTGGGTTGGGTTGCTGTGGAATCAGTTGGCGTCCGCGGACATGACCTGCTGGATCACGTTGTCCATGACCCACCGATTGTTCTCCACATGGTAGCCGGTGCCGCCGATGTCCTCGGCGGTGTCCTCGCCGGTCCGCTCGGGCCAGACGGGCTGACCCTTCTTGACCGTCACGACCAGGTTGCCGTCGCGGATGCCCTCGATGCGGGTGTAATCGCTCTCGAAGACGTCGCCGTCGAAGCTGGCCTGGTAGGCGCCCTCCAGGGCGTTGACCTCGCCGTCCGAGCCATCGCAGAGGATGAACACGTGGCGGTTGAGGCGGTAGGCGGGCTTGTCCGCGCCGTCGACCGCGAAGCCGCGCAGCACGATCTGCAGGGCGCTGGGCGTCTCGGTCGCGCCGCCAAGGTCATAGGTGATGACCTTGAAGAGGCTGGGCTCGCCCTCGGGGGTGTCGAAGAACATCGCGTTGTAGCGAAGCTCGCCCTTGCGGTCGGCATCGCTGTCGCGGTAGAGCAGGACGGAGACGTCGATCGCTTCCTCGCCCGCCTTGATCATGCGGCGGTTGGTGCGGAAGGCGTCGATCTCGTCGGTCTCTTCGTCCACCAGGAGCATCAGGAGCACCTGCTCGTCGCTCTCGGCCTGCTCGGGGGTGGTGTTCATCCAGTAGACCTTCTTGTTCCCCTCGGCGCCGGCCTCGGTCAGGCCTTCCACGATGGTGCCCTCCGGCGAACTGGCGTCGCCCAGGGCGCTGGCGTCGATCAGGCTCTGATTCGCGTCGAGTCTGCGGATCGTGCCCTCGTTGATGCGGTCGCGCATCCAGTTGGCGGAGACCTCATCCAGGTAGAGCTCGTAGTCCGCGCCCTCGGGGATGCGCAGGGTGCCGTCGGCCAGGTTCAGGGAGCCCGTGCTGCCCACCGGGATGGTCGCCGCGTTGAAGGCGTACTCGGTCAGGGCGGTCACGATCTCAGCGATCTGCCTGCTGTTGTCCTTCAGGACGTCGCCGCTGAGGAGCTCCGTGACATACTGGAGGCTGTTGCCCGCGCCGGTGAACAGGCGCGCCGCGTTGGGCATCAGGTAGACCATGTGGAAGGTCTCGATGTTGAGCCACATGGTGTACTTCTCGATCTCCTCGGCGGTCAGGCGCACATCCTTGTTCAGCATGGACTGCACATCCAGCACGAAGATCTTGCTGGCGATCTTGTTGTCCTCCTCGCCGTAGCGCGCCTTGGTGATCACGCCGATATCGGCGATCACACGCTGGATCTCGTTGATCGGCGCCAGGGCCTTCTTGAAGGCGTCCTCATAGCGCTCCTCGAGGGTCTCCTGCTCGGTGGGCTTGACGTCGTACTCCCGGCCCGTGAGACAGAAGTCGCAGCGGTCGAAGACGTACCATTCGAGGATGTTCTTCTTCTTGGAGGAGGCCAGCGGGATACCCAGCACCTTGGTGACCTTGGTGTCCGCCTTCAGGGTCTGCAGGATGGCACTGGCCGGGGCGGAAGCCTCGTGAACCACTGTTGGCGCCTTCCAGGTAACCTGGCTGCGGTTGTTGCTGCGGATCTGGTTGATCTGGGTTCCGGTGATCCGGGATTCCGCCACCACCTTGCCGATGCCGCCCAGCTTCGCGTAGGATTCGCCGATGTCGTGGGTCTTGTAGATGTCGCCCTTGTTGGTGAAGGTGCCGCCGTTGTCGGCGTACACGTTGATGGACTTGGCCGCGCTCAGATCGGTATAGTCGATCCAGATGGCGTTGGTCAACGTGTTCCCCAGCCAGGATGTGGCGTTGGAGACACCGCCCGCGCCGGCGCCCTTCGCGTTGGTATTCGACTCGGTGGTCAAAGACTCGGTATCCGCGTAGATGTGAACCTCGCCCTTCTCGGACTTGATGGTGGTTCTGGGCGCCACGGTCTTCGAGTTGTTGATATTGATGAAAGTGTTGAAGGTCAGGTTGTTGCGGGCAACCGCGTCCGGCAGCGGGATGCAGCCCTCGCTGTCCACGATGCCCTCCGTTTTTACGCCGCTTGCGCCAAGCGTCCTATAGCTCGTCGAGCGGGCCACCAGGCTCACCAGGTCAGTGCCCGACACGGTGACGCCGCTGCCCATGGTGATCTCGCTGTGGGACTCCACGTCACCGTAGGCCTTGGCGTTGCTCATGGAGATGAAGCCGTTGCCCTCCACATAGGCCTTGGTGTAGATGTTGTCGTTCCGGCCGCTGACGGTCAGGACGTTGACCTGCTTGCCCTCGACCGTGGCGTTGTTGCCGATGTTGGTCCGTACAATGCGCTTGATGTCGTTCTGCGCCTTGGCGGTAGTGCCCTCCAGCACGCCGCAGCCCGAGAGCGTCGTCTGGGCGTTGGCGACAGTCCGCTGGTCCGCCGTGATGTTGACGTCCTCCGAGGCCTTGACGCTGGCGCCGTTGCCGATATCCACGTTGGTCGTCTGCTTGACGTGGTTCTTGCCCATCATGGAGTTGAAGTTCATCAGCAGGGACTTGTTCTTCGCCGAGACCGTGGAGGTCGCGTTGGCGACGTCGGACGTGTTGATCGTCACGTTGCCCTTGGTCGCCTCCAGGTGCGCGCCGGAACCCATGCTGAACAGCGTGGAGTACCAGGACTGGGTCGGCTGCGTGGTCCGCTTCATGCTGCCCAGCGAGTAGGAGGTATCCTGATCCAGCGACGCGGTGGCGTTGCCCAGGTTCTTGATCGTGACGTCGACCTGGCCGGCGATCAGGGAGTTATCCTTGCCGATGATGACCGCCACGGTCTGGGCGTCGTCGCTGGTGCCCACGCCCGAGAGCACCTCGGAGGTGGAGGCATCCGCCAGCGTGATGCCGCCGGGGGTGAAGCCCACGGCGTTCGCCACGGTGTCACCCACCGCCGTCAGGGTGGCGTTCTCGGTGATGGTGGCTGTCATGCCCTCGAAGAGGAGGCTGAAGGTGTCGTTGCTGCTCGCCCTGGCGTCCAGTCCGCCCGCGGTGAACAGGCCGATGTTCTTGGCCCCGTCCGTGCGCGCGGCGGCGATCGTCTTGGCGTTGTTCTGCGCGCCGGAGAACATGTTCAGGCTCTTCGCGGTGAGCACGTTCTTGGAGGCGTCGTAGAGATCCTGCTTGACTTTCTCCTTGACCTTGTTCGGGATCCAGACATCGACCAGCCCGGTCACCCAGGGGTGATGACGCCCGGTGTCCCACTTCGGGACCACCTCGGTCACCTGTTTGCCGGTCTTATCGTCTGTCTTGGTCACGGTGGTCATGACCGGGTTGCCTTCCTCGTCGCGGACGATGTAGGCGTCGTCACTGACAACCTCGTAGTCGAAATAGCTGGTTTCCTGTTCCTCGAAGTGGCCCTTGTCGATCTCCACTTCGATATAGTCGACGCCGTAGGGGCCGCCGACGATGGCCGCGGTGTTGGCCATGTTCTCCTTGGCGTGGGCCGCGTTGAAGTCGCCGCCCACCAGGCTGACCTTGACCGCGTCGCTGGCCCGGCCGGAGGCGCCGATCTTGGCCTTGGCCTGCGCCGCGCCGCCAGTGGAGATGTCGGAGCCGCCGCCCTGCTTATACAGCTCGCTGACGCGCTCGTCCGCCATCTTGTCCACATCTTCCTCGAGCCAGGCGTCGTCGACCTCCTCGGTCTCGAGGCCCTCGGTGTAGGTGCCGATGCTGCGCTTCTCCTTCTGCCACTGGCGGAGCTTCTCGCGCTTGATGGCGAGGACGTCCGCCGCGGTGAGGTTCTTGACCACGGACTGCACGTCCACGCCGCCGTCCACGTTCAGCGTGCCGCCCACACGGAGGTAGGCCGCCTGCACGGTGGAGAGGTCGGACTGGGCGATGTTCGCGCCCATGGCCAGTGCGCTGGCCGAGATCTGCGCCGTGGTCACGCTGGAGTCGGTGTTGGCCGAGCCGCGGGTGAGGACCTTGACGTCGCCCACCACGTGGGTCGTGCCCTTGAGCGCCTCGAAGTTCGCGCCCGCGTGGGCCGTGCTCTTGGCCATGGCTACGTTGGTGGAGAGGGTGCCCAGGCTCGCGCTCACGCCGCCCGTGGAGGGCGTCACGTTGGCGTTGGCCTTGGCGTCATAGTCGTTGAGGAGCTCGACGCCCTTCGCGCCGATCTCGAAGTTGCCCTCGCTCAGGCGGATCGTCGTGTTGTAGACATCCTGGCTGTAGGCCGCGCCGTAGAGGGCGGACATGCTGATGGCGCTGAAGGCGCTGTTGCGGATGTCGGAGTTCACGTCGTCGCTGGCCAGGTTGGTGGAGCGGATGCCGCCGAGGTTGGCGTCCCCGGTCAACTCGACGTCCACGAGGGATCTGGTCTTGCCATAGGCCAGGGCCACCGTCAGCGCGGTGCCCAGCAGGTTGCCGCCGCCGGTGATCACGTTGGCGTTGGTCTCGCCCTTCTGGGTTGCGTCGAAGTAGGCGGTGCCGTCCACCGTCAGGGACGGCAGCGGCTTCACCACGCGCTCCACCTCGTCCTTGCTCTTCTGGACCTCGGTGATCTCGCCGACCTGCGTCCGGGTGTCTGCGTCGTTGAGCGCCACCACGGCGGTGGCTGCGACGTTCCCCAGAGCGTAGGAGATGCCGTGGAGCTTGCTGTTCGCGGTGGACTGGCCCGCGGCGTGCACGAACAGGTCGCCGTGCACGGTCAGGGGCTTGGAGCCGGTGATGATGGCGTAGTTCTTGGTGTGGTTGCGCGCGATGGCCGCGTTCAGGCTGGCCGTGGCCAGGCCGACCTCGGCGGAGACGGTGTCCGCGGTGGCGATGGTGCTGTTGTGCTCGCCCACGCCGGTGCGGACGTTCAGGTTGCCGTCGACAATCAGCGCGCCGCCGTCGGTGTCCACCACCGCGCGGTTGTCCGCCTGGATGTCGGCGTAGTTGACACTGACGCCGATGGCGATGCCGCCGATGGTCAGGGAAGCCAGGCTCGACCGGGCCTCGCCGGCCAGGTCGGAGACCACGGTCACGTCCTTGGCGCGCAGGCTTGCGTTGGTCAGCACCGCGCGCGCGTCCGTGTTGTTGAAGGCCAGCAGCGCGTTGCCGCCCAGGGCCGCCAGGCCGGCCGCCAGGGAGACGACCTCCGGGGTGGCGGCGCTGTGGACGTCGTTGCTGATCTCGATATCGCCGGCCGCGTTGACGATGGCGGTCTCCTTGCTGTCGCCGGACTCGCCGATGAAGGTGTTGATCTTCGCGTCGAGGTCCGTGACCGCCGCATTCAGGCCCGCGGCCACCGCGCCGACCGAGACGCCGGCCAGGAAGGCGTTGGCGGTGGTGTCGGAGACGCCGTTCACCTTGATGTTGCCGCCCGCGGTGACGTTGGCGCCGTCGCGAATGCCCGTGTTCTGGGTCAGGCGGTTGATGGCCAGACCGACGCCGCCGTTGAAGGCGCCGAGGCCCGCGCTGGCGGTGGCCGCCAGGGCGTTCACATCCACGGTGGAGTTGGATTCCACGGTCACGTCGCCGGTGGTGGAAACCATGGCGCCGGAGCCGATCTCGGAGGTCACGGTGCCGTTGGCCTGCGCCACGGAGACGGAGGCGGCGACGCCCGCGAAGGCGCCCGCGCCGATGGCCACGGTGGCGGCCATCACGTTGTCATAGTTGTGATCGGCCTTCACCGCGACGCTCGCCGCGTTCTCCACGCGGCCGCCGAGCTTGGCCTGGGTCAGGCTGTCGGTGAGCAGCACGGAGGCCGCCACGGCCACGCCCGCCTCGCCGCCGACCGCGGCGGTCATGCCGATCACGCGGATCGCACGGTTGGCCGGGTTCAGGGCGCTCATGATTTCCTTGAGCTTGCTGTCGCGCTCGGCCGTGCCCGCATCCTTCGCGTCCGTGGAGCCCTTGGAGGTGGCGGTGATGCTCACGCCCTTGGTGGCCTTCTTGATGTAGCCCGCGGAGGAGGCGGAGACGTTGCTGCGCAGCACCGCCACGCTGGCGGAGACGCCCACGCCGGCGGTGCCGCCCACGGCGATCTCCACGCCGAACAGATCCGCGGCGGTGGGCTGGGTCGCGCTGACCGCGACGGCGTCCGCGGAGATCTCCGCGTCGCCCGTGATCCGGGCGATGACCCCGTCGTCGGGCAGGTCGCTGTCAGAGTAGGTGTAGGTGTTCAGGTTCTTGGCGTGATCGATGTCGCCGGTGTCGGAGGCTGTCAGATCCTCGCCGCGGCCCATCTCGCCATTGTTGTTGAACTCCTGGTCCTTAAAGTCGTCGTCGAGGTACCCACTGGTGCCGTTGAATTCGATCTGATCGCTGCCCTCGTCCTTGTGGCCGACCTTGGTGTCGCTCTCGCGGTGGCCGTTGCCCTCGAGCTCGGACGCGAGGGTATCCCCGCTCAGATCCTCGTCGTCGATGTACTTGGTGTTCAGGCCGTTCTCCTTGACGGTCTTCATCAGGGTGCCGGCGTCGAGGCCGGACTTGTTCTTCTCGTCCTTCTTGCTCGCGTTGCCGTAGGCGATCATATCCGCCGCGTCCTGGCTCATCTTGGAGCCCGCCGCGAGCACCATGACCGCGACGCCCACGCCCGCGCTGCCGCCCACGCCCACCGTGGCGATGGTGTTGATGATATCGCGCTTGGCCTCCGCGTCCACGTTCACCGCGCCGCCGGCCGTGGTGATGCCGCCCAGCGAGGAGAGGGTCTGGCTCTTCATCCGGCTGACGACCGCGTTGACCGCGACGCCCGCGTTGCTGGAGCCCGCGATGGAGGCGCTGGCTGTGCGCAGCTTGTAGTCGCCCACGGACGACACGTTCACGTCGCCGCCGACTTTCATCTCGACGCCCTTGTGGGTGGCGATGACGTTGCCGTTCTCGTCCTTCTCCTCCTCGGTGCCTCTGGCGATCGCCTGGGCCGAGTCGTTGCTGACCAGGATGTTCGCCGCGCCGGAGAGGCCCACCGAGCCGCCGCTCACCGCGACGCCGACGGTGTACATGCCGATCTCCTTGTTGGAGGTCGCCTTGATATTGGCGCTGCCC
The DNA here is from genome assembly GCA_947165425.1 of uncultured Clostridia bacterium. GTDB lineage: Bacteria > Bacillota > Clostridia > Christensenellales > Aristaeellaceae > RUG11272. The sequence goes on along the minus strand of CAMVAJ010000008.1, from coordinate 18,496 downwards.
TTCGTGACGTTCAGGTTGGCCTCGTAGTCCAGGATGGCCTCCGCGGAGCCGCGGAAGTAGGTGACTGCCGCCACCGGCGCCACCGCCGCGCCGCCGCCGGAACCGGCGACCGCCGCGCTGGCGTTGGTGAGGCCGGTGTCGTTGCTGGCCTGCAGGTTGAAATCGCCGTTCCGGGCCGTCACGTTGCTGGCGACGATCGCCTTCGCGGTGCTCTTGAGCACCTGGATGTCCGCGCCGAGCTGCACGGCCGAGCCGCTTCCGCTGACGCCCGCGCTCAGGGCCAGCTGGAAGAGCTCGTCATGGTTGTCGGCGATGACGTTGACGTCCTTGCCCGCGGTCATGTCGTGCGCCTTGGCTTCCACGGTCTTGTTGGAGACCATGACCACCAGCGCGGCGCCGATCGCCGGGCTGCTGAGGCTGGCGTTCACGCCGCCCGCCAGCAGGGTCTGCCAGGTGTCGTCCTGGGCCTTCACGGTGACGGTGCTGTCGTTCGCCTTCGCCTCGAGGATCGCGGTCGCGGCGTCCGTGATGACCTTGTTATTGTTGACCATCACGACGATCTCGCCGTTGATGGAGGTGCCCGTGCCGGCCGCCACGCCCGCGGCGCCCACGAACTGGGTCTCCTTGGCGTTGGCGCCCACGTAGACGCCCTTGACCTTGTCGCCGGACTTCGCCGTGAGGGCGCCCTTCTCGGCGCTGGCGGTGACAGCGGTCTTGGCGAGCTTGTTGATGATCTCGTTGTTCTTCACCACGGTCAGCGACGTCGCGCCGGCGTTGGTGCCGCTGCCCGCGCTGAGGGCGATGGTGCCCGCCGCCGCCACGGTGAAGTCGCTGAAGTAGGACTCGACCAGGGCGTTGTTGCCGGCCGTCAGGGTGGAGTTCTCACCGATGGAGGTCTTGATCTTGTTGTTCTCCACCATTACGTCGAAGTTGCCGCCCAGCGCGTTGTCCTTGGCGGCCGCCATCACGAGGCCCGCGATGATGCTGGTATCCTTGCCGCTGGCCTGCACGGCCAGATCGCCGCCCGCGGTGAGCTTGTTGGCTCTGCCCGAGAGATCCACCGTCGCCTCGCGGTTAAACACGTTGATGTTGAAGCCCGCGCCGATGGCGCTGTTCTTCGCGCCGGCCGCCGCCAGGGAGGCGTTGAGCATCCAGGCGTCGTTGTTCGCGGTCACGGCCAGATCGCCATGGGTGGCCTTGAGGGTCAGCGTGCGGCCCGCCTTGGTCTCCGCCACCGACTTGGAGACGACCACGTTTACCACGCCCGCGCCGGAGGAGCCCTTGCTCGCGGCGGAGAGAGAGGTGGTGCCGGAGATCATCTGGTCAGAGACGTCGGAGGCGACGGTCACATCCTGGTCCGCCTCGATCTCGGCGACCGCGCCCAGGCTGGTCAGAGATTTGGAGGAGTCCACGATCACGTTGATCGTGCCGCCCGCCGCCACGCCGGAGCCGGCGGACGCGCTGGCGCTGCCGGAGATGGCCATCAGGTCGAACTCCGTCTTGCTGGTCACGCGGGCGCTGCCGCCGGAGGTGACCTCGACGGAGCCGAGGCTGCTCTCGGCAGTGTTGCCGGTGACGATGACGTTGATCGCGCCGCCCACGGCGGTGCCCGCCTTGGCGGTGGACGTGCTCATGGCCGCGGTGAAGACCTGGATGTCGCCGTCCGTCTCGGCGTTGTGGATGAAGTCGCCGTCGACATCGATCTCGGCGTCGTCGCCCGTCTCCGCCCTGACTTCGTTCTTATCCACCAGCACCGCGACCGTCGCGCCGACGCTGGCCGCGGCGGGCGCCGCGGACAGGGAGCCGGCGATGATGCGGGCCGTGTTGCCGTTGGCCGCGTTCACCGTCATGCTGCCGTCGTGCTCGTCGTCGCGGGTCAGTTCCACGTAGGCGTTCTCGCCCAGCGACGCGTTGACCTTGTTGCCGGAGACCGCCACGGCGAAGGAGCCCGCCAGGCTGGCCGAGGTGTCCTTCTCGCTGGCGGTGATGGAGCCCGCGATGGCCTCGGCGTAGATGTTCTGGGAGGAGAGCACGTTCAGCGCGTCCACCGCGGACATCAGCTTCTCGCTGGAGAGGTTCACGTCCACGGAGTAGCTCTTGTCGTCCTCGCCCTTGTGGATGTCAATCAGACCGGTATCCGCGTTCTTGCGCTGCTCGCTGTTCAGCTTGCTGGAATCGGTCAGAATGCTCTTGAGGCCAAACTGGTTCTGGTAGTCGTCGAAGGTGACCTGCTTCTTCTCGGCGTTGAGCTTGAAGGAGCCCGCGACGATGTTCGCGAAGTCGCCCACGCTGGCGGTCACCGTGTTGTTGCTGACGATGGTCGTCGAGGAGACGCCCATGCCGACGCTCGCGCCCTTGGAGAGGCTCAGACCGCCGGCGCGCGCCGCGGCCTTGGACTTGTCGGTGGCTTCGATGACCACGTTGCCGCCCTGGATGTCGCGCTTGTCCTTCTTCGTGCCGCCCGCCACGGTGACGGAGGACACGCCCTTGGCCACCACCACGCTGATGGCACCGGCCAGGGAGATCGTGGAGTCCTTTCCGGCCGCGGAGCCGGACAGGGCCTGGGCCGCCAGCTTGCCGGCGAACTCGCCGTCCATGTTCTGGGTCAGCTTGCTGGTCACGGTGACGTCGCCGTTGCCCTCGGAGACGAGGTCGCCCGTCGCCTCCACGGTGGCGCGGTTGGAGTTGACGCTCACCGCGATGCCCGCCGCGATGGAGTTGGCGTGATCCGCCAGGGACATGGCCGCGCCGGTGCCCATGGTGGCAAAGTTGCTGGTGTTCTCCGCGGTGGCCTTGATCTCCTTGCCCGCGGTGATCTGGCCGACCACGGCGGCCGCCTCGTGGCTGGCGATGGTCAGACCCACCGCCGCCGCGACCTGCCACTTGCTGTCGTCCTCTTCCTTTTTGCCGGTCACGTCGTTCAGCTTCTGGTCGGTGGTCTCGTTGACCTGCTTGTTCGCCTCGTCCGTGCCGTCCTTGCCGGCATCCTCGGTCTGGACCTTGACGCCCTGGCTGCGCAGGACGTTGGTGGAGACGGAGTCGCCGGAGTTGGCATTGTCGCCGTCCTCGGCCTTCTTGTTCTTGTCGTTGAGCTTGTTGGTGATCTTCTTGGAGGTGTCGGTGCTCTTGGACTCGTCCTTCTTGCCGGCGTAGTCGCCCTTCAGGAGGTCGCTGGACTGCTTCTCCAGGTTGTCGGCCTTCTCGCCGGCCTTGGCCAGGTTGCGGGCGATGTCCGCGCCCATGGCGGTGGCCATGGCGCTGGTCTTGTCCTCGCTGTGGGAGTTGGCGCCGATCTGCGCGCTGCCGAACACGGTCGCGCCGGAGGCCAGATTCGCGTTCACGGTGGTGCTGGCGATGTTGACGGCCACGCTCGCGCCAATGGCGGTGTCGCCGCCCACGGCGAAGGAGCTGGAGACCGTCTCGGTCGCCGCCTTCTCGTTGGCGGTGACGCTGAGGTCGCCGGTCTTCTCCGCGCCCGCCTCGGGCTCATAGCCCGTGGTCTTGACGGTCGTGCCCTGGCCGATCTCCGCCTTGATATGGTTGTCCAGGATATTCAGGGAGACGGCGGCGTCCAGGGCGAAGTCCTTGGTCGCGTCCAGATCCGTCTCGCCGCTCATGGGATCGGAGCCCGCCGCGCTGGCGATGTTCTCCTTGTGGTCGGTGTCCGCCTTCACGGTCACCGCGCCGGCGGAGAGCTCGCTGCGCTTGCCCACCTGTGCGGTCACCTCGGTGTCGCCGTAGACCATGGAGAAGGAGGCGCCGACGCCCACGCTGGTGCCGGAGCCGTCCTTGGCGGCGGTTTCCGGCTCCTCCTCCTTGTCGCTCTTGACGAAGGACACGACGAAATCGGTGACCTCCGCGTCGGGCATATCAAAGGTATAGACGATCTCCTTGCCGTTGGAGGAGGCGACGGGGATCGCTTCCACGTCCACCCGCTCGCCCTTCGCGTTGACGAAGGAGTAGCCGATGCCCACGACCTCGCGGCCGGCCTTCTTGGCCACATGGACCTCCACCTTCTCGCCGGGGCGGACCATGAGCTTGCCGTCCTTGACCTCGCGCTCCTTGGCGGAGATGGTGACCGCGCCTTCCTCGAGGGAGACGTCCGTCAGGGAGACGTCGGGCGCCGGCACGCCGTGGAGCACCTCGACGGGGCTTAGCGTCAGCGCGACGTCCGTGTCCTTGTCGGCCTTGGACAGCTCGCCGGCGGTGGGATCGACATAGTAGCCGGTGGCGTCCTTCTTCACGGCCACCCTGCCGGTTACCTCGAAGCCTTCCTTATTGGTATAGGTATATTCCGCGTAGGGGGTATCCGCCTCGCCGTCCACCGTGGCGGTGGGCAGCTTGTAGCCCTCCTTGAGGCTGATGCGGACCTTCGGCTTGGCATCCGCCAGGTCGCCCGTGAGGATGTTCAGCGTCGCGCCGACGCCGGACTCCATGGTCACGTGGTTGGCGGAGGCCTTGGACTTGCCGCTGTTGCCGTCGCCCACGTCCGCATTGGCCGCGCCCTCGGCCTTCTTGTTGTCCGCGGCGTTGCCCTTGGCGTCCAGGGCCGCGGAAGCCACGTTCTTCACGCTGCGCTTCTCGACGGCCTCGACCTTCATCTCGTTCGCCACCGTGATCTTGCCCTCGGCGTTCTCGCCGATGCGGGCGGCGGTGGTGGCGTTGAGCACCGTGATGGCCACGCTGCCCGCGATGCCGACGTCCTTCGCGCCCGTGCCCGCGATGGCCTGCGTGTCGATCACGTGGCCGACGCTGTCCTCCTGCTCCGCCTCGAGCACGACGCCCAGCTTGTTGGTCAGGCCGCCGATCATCTCGTTGGTCAGGGTGACCGCGGCGTCCTTGGCCGCCTTGCGGATGCCGTCGGAGATCTTGGTCTTCAGATCCTTCGCGGTCAGCGCCTTGAACATCTTCTCATAGTCGAAGACCTGCTCGCGGAAGCTGGTGGTGATATACTCGCCCGCGTTGGTGAGGATCTTGTCGAAGGAGTCCTTGTCGTAGGCGTTCTTGAGGGACTTGAAGGCGGCGACCGCCTTGTCGACGTTGCCCTTGTTCAGGCCGGGCACGTCGACCGCCTGCATGGTGCTCTTGAACACGTTGGCCAGGAGCGTTTTCAGCGTGGACTTGGCGGTCTTGGCGATCTGCTTGCCCAGCTCCTTGGTGACGTTGCCCGCGGTGTCCTTCAGCTTGCCCTCGAAGACGCCGGACAGCAGCTCCGCCACGTTGTCCTTCAGGTAGTCGATCATGCCGTCCTTGACGTCGCCGAGCAGGCCGTTCAGGGTGTCCTTGGAGAGGAAGTTGTTCTTGAGCTGCTTGACAAACTCGTCCTTGACATTGACGAGCATGTCCTCGATCTCATCCTGGGTCATGGTGCCCAGCATCTCAGCCTCCTCCATGGCGGAGAGCATCGGCTGGATCAGCTTTTCGGGCAGCGCAATCAGGCCCTTCTCCTCATCCAGGAGCAGGCCCTTGGCCGCGTCGTATTTGTCGCTCAGGGTCCCGGTGCCCAGCAGGGTGTCCAGACCTGTCGCGTCGAGCAGGGTCTGCACGGTGTCGGTGATCAGCGGCTGGAGGATCTTGTCCAGCAGGTCCTTGGAGACGAAGCTGTCCAGCCCGATCTCCGAGGCCAGGTCGTAGACATAGCCCGTGACCTTCTCGCCCAGCTGCTTGGCCAGGCCGTCCTTGGTCTCGACGGGATCTTCCTTTTTCTTCTCGCCGTCGGAGCTGCTCTTCGGGGGCGTCTCCTTCGTGAGGGCGGTGACGGTCAGGGCCGCCGCCTCGATCTCGCCGTCGCTGAGGTTCGCGATGTTGTTCAGGCTGACGATGTTCACCGCGACGCCCACGCCCACGCCGATGTTCGACTTGGTGACGCTGGCGTTCGCCTTGACCTTGGAGGTCGTGCCGTTGAGCGCGGTGACCGCCACGTCGCCCGTGGCCTTGATGTTGACGCCGGGCAGCACCTCGGAGACCGACTCGCTGCTCTGCACGTTCACGACGATCGCGCCGGCCACGCCGACGGAGCCCTCGCTGGTCTCCGCCTTCTGGCGGTTCTTGATCGCGTTGTCCACCTTGCCGGTGGAGACGCCGCTGGACTTGTTCTTGCCGGCCAGCTTGCCGCCCGCGCCCAGGAGGCTGTCGGACTGCTTGTCGGCCTGCTTGGCCTTCTTCTCGCCGCCGGAGGCGCTCGCGGTCGCGGTGCTCTCCACCTTGCTCACTGTCTCGGTGGAGACGGTGACGGTCTTGGCCTCGACGCTCTGGGCCAGCTGGGCCTTGGCGCTGTCGGAGAGGACGGACACGGTGAACGCGCCGCCGATGCCCGCGCCCTTGCCCGCGGCGGAGGCGTCCGCCGAGATGGTGTGGCCCACGTTCGCCGTGGCGGAGACCTTCGCGCTGTCTGAGAGCTTCAGCTTGTTCTGGCTGTCCACCTTGCCCATGTAGGCCTGGGAGGAGATGCCGGCCACGTCCACCGCCGCCACCGGGACAGCCGCCGTGCCGCCCGCCGCGCCGGCCTTGGCCGCCACGATGTCCGTGGACTTCTGCTCCGCGCTGACGGAGACGCCGCGCGCGGACTCGGCGGTGTTGGCGGAGATCTTCGCGCCATCCTGTACGGCGGCGAAGGCGTCAGAGCCGTTCACCGCCACGGCGATGCCCGCGCCCACGCCCGTCTTCTCCGCCTCGGCCTTGCTGCCGGAGGCGTCGCCGGTGACCGCGAAGGCCGCGTTCACGGCGGAGCTCACGCTGAGCGCGCCGTCCAGCTGGAGCTTGGCCGTCTTGTAGATGAGAGCCTTGCTGTCCAGCGAGGCAACCTGAACGGCCACCGCGCCGCCGACGCCGATCTTGCCCTTGCTGTAGCCGGCCTTGGCCTCGGTCTTCGCGCCGCCCTCCTGGGTGGACTTGGCGGTGACGCCGCCCTTGGCGGTCACGTCGCCGCGGATCTCGGCGCGGCTCTCGCTGTTGGTCACGTTCACCGCGATGCCCACGCCCAGGCTGGTCTCCACCGCGGAGCTGTCGGACTGTCCGGGCTCAAACTCGCCCGTGAAGCTGACCTCCACCTTGGAGGGATCGCTGATGGAGGAGGGCATGATAAAGGTATAGGTCGTGTCGTTGGAGCGGGCCATGTACGCCTCCTCGGTGTACGTGCCGTCCTTTGCCTTGATCACGGCCTTCAGGGTGCCGGTCTTGACTTTGAAATTGGCGTCGGGTTTGACGGTCACCGTGACCACGTCGCCGCGGTCCGCGCGGGCGACGTTCGGCTTGACCTCGCCGCCGGTCAGCTTCGCGCCCTCCAGGGCGATGGTCTTCTCCGCCAGGGTGGCCGTCACGGTCAGCTTCGCGCCGTTCTCGGTCGTCTTGGGCACGGTGAAGGAATCCGCGCTGCCCTCGTAGATGACCTGGTCGTTCTGGTCCTTGACCACCAGCTTGGAAACCTTGTAGCCGGCCTTCGCCTTCTCGTCGCTGAGGGAGACGGTCACCTTGTCGCCGCCCGCCACGTTCTGCTCGGAGAGCTTGATGTTCTTGTCCGTGTCGTTCACGCCGGCAAAGACGCCGATGCCCTTGCGGTTGAAGCTGGCGCTGACGCTGACCTCGCTGTCGGTCTTGAGCGCGGGCAGCCCCTCCTTGAGGGTGTAGACGTTCTCGAGCTCCTTGCCGTCCTTGTCCTTGGCCTTGACCAGGGCGCCGGAGGAGAGCTTCAGCTCGGTCTTGCCGTTGATGGTCACCACCACGTCATCCAGCGAGAAGCCGGCATCCGGCTTGACGGTGAACTTGGGGCTGTCGTCGCGCTTGACCTTGTCGTCATAGAGCGTGATCTTGCCGTCCTTGGTCTTGTCGGTGTTGACCTTGAAGTCGTGCATGTCCGCCTTGAAGGCGCCCTTCACGGTGATCATCGCGCCGGCGGGGATGCCGGAGGGATCCAGCGACCAGCTGCCGTCGCTCTTCTTCGTGAGCTCCTTCGATTTGGCCGCGCCGGAGGCGTCCGTCCACTCGGCCTTCAGGTTGCCGTCGAGGACATAGCCCTTCGCCGTGTCCGGCTCCGCGCTGAACACATAGGCGCTGATGGCGCCGTCCTTGGTCTCGGTCTTCCGATAGGCGATCTTGCCGATGGAGATGGGGTTCTTCTCGTCGTTGTCGTTCTTCAGCTTGTTGAAGCTGACGCGGATCGCGTTGGGGATCACGGTCTGGGCCGCTTGCCTGGTGCCGACCTCGCCGTAGGTTCCCTCCTTGGCGAAGGTGAAGGCAACCTGGGACAGGGTGCCCTTCCCGGCCACGCCGCTCAGATCCACGGTGTAGACGCCGTTCTTGCCCTCGAGCTCGATGGTCTCGGGCTCGCCGTCCTTGTAGACCACGAGCACGGCCTTGGCCACCGAGTAGCCCTCGTCCGGCACGGCGGTGAAGGTGTACTTGTAGTTAGCGCTCCCCTCGGCCTTGGCGAAGGTCACCTTGCCGTTCTCGGTGGCGTCCAGGCGCAGGGCGTAGAGCGGATAGGCCTGGCCCGCTTCGGAGCTGTCCTCGTCAAAGCCTGCGTAGTCCTGGCTATCGGGCCGCTTGATCTTCAGGTCCTCGTCCTTCTTGTCGCCGCTGCCGCTGCCCGTGGACTTGCCCGAGGCGGTGCCGTCCGCCGTGTTGGTGACATTGGTGTGGGTCTCGGCGTTCACGCTCACGCTGCCGCCGGCCTTCACCACCGCGCCCTCGGCGATGATCGCCTGGTTGTCGTTCTTCGCGACGGTCACGGCCACCGTGCCCGTCAGCTGGGTCTGGGTCTCGTCGGCCTTCTTATCCTCGACGCCGGTGTCGACAAAGGTGCCCTCCACCTGGATGCCGCTCTTGATATCCAGATCCTGGGGTACGGTAAAATAGTAGCGGTTCTGGTCGTCCGGGTTGACAATGACCTTCTTGGAGACGAGCTTGTCGCCGTCCTCAACCCAGTAGACCACGGTCAGGCCGCCGTCCTTGAGCTTCTTGTTTTCGCCGGGGTTGGGCACGAGACGGATCTTGTCACCCTTGTAGACCTTGTCCAGGGACTCGCCCTCCTTGCCGGCCTCGTCCTTGGTCTCATAGGTCAGCACCGCGCCGCCGCTGCCCGTCAGCTCCAGGTCGATGGGATCGAGCCCGTTGCCGTTCAGGTTCGGGTCGCGCTGGGGATCCTCGTCCTCGTTCCCGCTGCTGGGGGCGGGCGTCGGGGCGGGCGCGCCGTCGTCGTCCTCGTCGTCGTCCACGTCGTTGATGGAGCCGGTGGTGTTGTCGAAGACGATCTCGTCGTCGTCATCGTCGTCGCCCGGATCGTTGATGGAGTTGGTCACGTCGCCGTACAGATACAGGGCGGCGTCGCTGTCCTCCTCCGGCTCCTGCCGCTCCTCGAAGAGGTCGGCGGCGGTGTCGGTGTATTCGTCCGACTCGATCTCCTCATACTCGACGAAGACCGTCAGGTCCTTCGCCTGCATCGGGAGGGTAAAGGCGCTGGATTTCTCCGCCGTGTAGATGCTGTACTTGTTCTCGCCGGGCATCAGGCCGCGGAGCGTGATCTTCTTGACCCGGTAGCTGGGCCAGGGCTCCACGTTCACGCTGACGGAGATCTCGTTGCCCAGGTTGGTCGTCTCGACCTTGACCGTGCCCTTCCGGTCGGCCTGGTCGTCCAGGCGCACGGAGTTGGAGGAGTGGGCGAGCTTCTTCATCGCCCCGTCGATCTTATCCTTGGCGCCGGGGTCGTCGCCGAAGCCATTCTTGATATTGTCCCAGAGCCCCATGACCATGTTGATGGCGTCCAGCGCGGAGGTGGACTTGCCGTCCGCCCCGTCCACGGCGCTCTGCTCGCCGGCGGTCGCGTGGGTGTTCACCTTCTCGATGGCGGTGGAGTTGACCGACACGCCGCCGTTCGCGGTGACCACCGCGTTCTTGGCCAGCTCGGCCTTGACGTCCTGCAGCGCCACGGCCACGGCGACATAGCCGCCGGAGATGCTCTTCTGGCCCGCGCCCTTGTCGGCGATGGTGGCGTCGCTGATCTTGCCGGTGGCGTCCACCTTGACGCTGCCGGCCTTGGCGGTGACAGCGCCGTCCACCGAGGTCTTCGCGTCGTTGATCAGCACGGAGACCGCGATGGCCGCGGGCAGCCCGCCGAGGCCGGAGTCGGCGCGGGTGGCCACCTTCAGCTCGGAGGAGGAGGAAGCGGAGACGTCCTTGCCCGCCTCGACCACCGCGCCCTTGCGGACGTTGACGGCGGCCTCGGTGTTCGCCACGCTGACCGCCAGCGGCAGACCGCCGAGCTCCTTGTTCTTGCTGTCGTAGCCCATGGTGGTGGAGACGCTGGCGTCCATCGTCACGCTGCCGATGCCGTCGACCGACTCGTTGGCCTTGGCGTCATAGCCGGCGTAGATCTTGCCGGCCACGTCGATGGTCGCGTGCGCGATCTTCACGTCCACCAGGTTGATGCCGCTGAGGGCGGAGATCAGGCCCGCCGTCTGCTCGACCTTGGAGATCAGGATCACGTCGCCGGAGGAGTAGACCGCGGCCTTCTCGCCGATGACGATGGTCGCCTTGTCGTTGATGTTGACATAATCCCAGAGCTTGTCGAGGCCGGCCACCACCGCCGCGCCGGGCGAGCGCACGCTGAGCTCGCTGCCGCCGTTGTAGTAGTTGAAGAGGTCGGCGTAGCTGCGGGTGTACATGCCGGTGCCGTCCGTGGCCTCGATATCCACCACGCCCGCCTTGATGGTGCCGTTGACCTCGATGTTGCGGGCCTTCATGATCAGGTGGAGGTTGCCCACGTCGATCGTGGTGTCCTCGTTGATGACCAGCTTGTTCTCGCCCTTGACGGTGGTGGGCGTGTCGATGATCACGCCGGAGAGGACCAGGTCCTTGCCGTCCTTGGAGGTGATCACCACGTTCTTCAGGTCGCTGGCCGGCGCGTTGAGCACATAGTTGGTGAAGGGCTTGTCCGCCGCATAGACGATCGTGCCGGATGCGCCGGGGGTCAGTTTGACGGTCTGCTTGTTCTCCAGCTCGTCCGTCATGGTCTCCACGGTCTCCGTGGCCACGTTGAGCTCGCCGCGGCTGCCGGCGAAGGTCATGCTCTCCGCGCTGCCAGTGATGCGGTCCGCCTCGGCGGTGTCCTCGTCCAGCTCGCCGGTGAAGCGCAGATGGTCGCTGCCCTCGCCGCCGACGACCTTGACGTCGCGCACGGCGGCTGCGATGCCCAGATCCACCGTCGTCTCGTCGATGTCGCCGCCCATGTCGATCTGGATGTCGCCCACCGGGCTGCCGGAGATGTCCTTCGACGTGGTCCCGACGGTGACCTTATCCCGGCCCTCGCCGGTGGTGATGTTCAAATTCCGCATGCCGACCCGGGCGTCCACGGTGACCTTGTCCTTGCCGCTGCCGGTGTCCACCGACACGGTCTGGTCCGAGGCCTCCGCGAGGGTGACGGTGTCGCCGCCGTCGCCGGTGGTGATCTCCGCATTCACGCCGGCGCCGAGGTTGGCGGTCACCTCGTCGTCCCCGTCGCCGGTGCCGAGGGTGAGCTCCGCGTCGTCGGCGCCCACCGTCGCCTTGTCGTTCCCCTCGCCGGTCTGGATTTCCGCCTTGGCGCCGCCGGTGAGGTTCGCGGTTACGGTGTCGTCCCCGTCGCCGGTGTCGGCGGTGAGCTCGGCGCCGGTCACGGTGGCCGTCAGGGTGTCGTCGCCCGCGCCGGTCCGGATGTCCGCCTTGGCGCCGCCCGAGGCGCTCACGGTCACGTTGTCCGCCCCGTCGCCGGTGGAGGCGTTCACGACGGCCTTCTCCTTCGCCTCCACGTCCAGGGTGTCGCCGCCCTTGGTGCCGTAGTAGTCCAGCGTGGCCTCGGAGACGGTGACCTTCTTGCCCGCGGCGATGCCGATGCCCGCGATCTTGACGGAGATGCCCTGGATGGTCACGGTGCCCGCGATCACGGTGCTGCCGTCGCCCTGCAGGTTGTCCTCCACCGCGGTCTCCGACACCAGGTCGATGCCGAAGTCGTCGCCGTAGGTCTTGTCCGACTCCTTCTTGATCTCCACATCCCCCGAGTAAGTCTTGTCCTTTTTCAGGATCAGGGTGATCCGCTCGTTGAGGGAGGCGGCGGTGCTGATCTTCTCCTTGATCAGCTCCTGCAGCGTCTTGTTCTCGTCCGCGTCCGCGGCAGGGGTCTTGTCCTCGCTGCCGCCCTCGCCCTCCTGAGCGGTCTCCTCGGGGGCCTCGGAGGTCTGGGCGGGGACGCTCTCCGCAGCAGTTTCTTCATTACTATTAGCAGCATCCTGCGCGGCCTCGCTCGCGGTGACAGGCGCAGTCGGGGCTGCAGGCGCGTCAAAAGGCGCGGCGGGCTGGTCTGCCTCGTCGCTGGGCGCTTCTGTCTCCGGCGCAGCGGGCGTCTCCGCGTCGGGAGCCGTCACAGGCTCCGTCTCGGCGGGCTGCTCCGCCTCGGGGGCCACGGGCTCCGCCTCTACCGGCTGCTCCGCCTCGGGGGCCGCAGGCTCCGTCTCAGCGGGTTGCTCCACCTCGGGGGCTACGGGCACCGTCTCGACCGGCTGCTCCACCTCGGGGGCCACGGGCTCCGCCTCGACCGGCTGCTCCACCTCGGGGGCCGCAGGCTCCGCCTCGACCGGTGTCTCCACCGGCTCGGCAACCGGCGCGTCGGGCGCCGTATAGGCCGCCTCGTCCGGCTCGATCACCTCGACGATGACCTCCTCCACCTCAGGGACCGCCAAAACATCCCCCGGAAGCTGGGGCGCGGCCTGGCTCTCCTGGATGTCCTCCGCGCGGGCCGCGTACCGTCCGGGGACGATCTCCACAGCCGAGCTGAGAACGAGCGAGACTGTCAGCATGAGCGCTACGGTCCGCTTGATCCACGAAGTACGATTGTTTTTCATTTCACGATCACCTGTCCTGGTCGTATTCCTGGGGTGGATATGCGCAATCAGGGGCTTTACGCTCCGAATCACCTGTGTTTATGGATACGCAAAAAGGTATGCGTACACGTATACAGATGGAGTATAGCATAAAACCCTGCGAAAAGGAACCACTTTACACATTTATTTGTGTTTTTTAGGTAATTACTGGCATTTTTACCCAAGGCAGCCGCCTGTGTCTGCGGTCCCGCTGGTTGATACGCAGCCCGGACCCGGGCTGTCAGTCGGCGCGGCGGAGCCGCGCGGGCCCAAAAGCGAAAAAAGACAGGATGGCGCTGAGTCCATCCTGTCCGAAAGGGTTGTCGGTCGGCCTGTTCAGGCTTTCCGCTTACGCGGCGGCCGCGGTTTTGTTCTTTTTGGCGTTCCGGCACCACATGACGATGCCCAGCACGGTCAGCAGGCAGGAGAGGCCTGCGCCGGTGTAGAGGAGCTTCTGCCACCAGGGGGTGACGGGGATGATCTTCGCGTTGCCGATGTTCATGGCATGGCTGTGCGTCACGTTGTAGGCGATATTCTTCACCGCCTGCTGCACGGCGGCCACGATGGCGGGGTTCTTGTCCAGACCGTCCAGGGTGGCGATGCCCATGCTGTAGCCGTCCCACAGATCCTGGCCGGCTAGCACGCCGTAGCGGTAGTCCATGTACTTGGCATACACGGAGCAGTCCGTGATGGCCGCGCCGATCATGCCCCACTCGTCGCGGAGGATGCCGGTCATGAGGCCGCGATGGCCGCCGGACCAGACGACGCCGATGCGGTTGAAGGAGCTCATCACGTTTCCGCCGGACTTGGAGATCGGGCCCCTGAAGGCTTCGAGATAGAGCTCGCGGATGGCCTGCTCGTTGGACCAGGTGGCGATGCCGTAGCGGCCCTCCTCCTGGTCGTTCAGCGCGAAGTGCTTCATGAAGACATAGACGCCCTTCTTGCGGATCGCGTCCACCTCCACCGTGGACACCTTGCCGGAGAGCCAGCCGTCCTCGGAATAGTATTCAAAGTTCCGGCCGGAGTAGGGGGTGCGGTGGATGTTGCCGCCTGGGCCGTAGAGGCCGGCGTAGACCTTGTCCGCGCCCGCTTCGGTGGCGTGCAGGAAGTCCTCGCCGATGCAGCTGCCCATGTCCTCAATCAGTTCCAGATTGAAGGTGGCGGCCATGACGTCCTCGGAGGTGTAGGCCATGGCGGAGACGCCGCCCATCAGGGACGCGGTGAAGCCCTGGGGGCCGTTCTCGTCCAGGGTGCCCGGCAGGTTGATGGAGGGCACGGCCTGGGTCAGGTGGAAGCCGTTGTAGACCAGGTTGGTCATCTCTTCGTAGGGGATCTGGCTGACCAGCTCGGCCCAGCGCGGGTCGTCATACTTCGCCTCGGCCAGCTCGCCGGCGTTCATCTTGCCGGCCGCGCCCATGGCGGGCATGGTTTTCACGTCGGACCAGTAGGCAGCGATCATCTTGTTCATGATGGCCTCGTGGCCGGCTTCCTCATGGGTCAGGCCGTCCGCCCACATCTTCGGGGTGATGAACAGGGACTGGGTCGTGGGATACGTGCCGGTCCAGTCCTGGCGGCTCAGGTAGGTCACGGTCTGGCCTTCCGCGCCGTCGTACTTGTTCAGGTCGGCGTTGTCGAAGAGGTTGGTGATGGTATTGCCGGTGACGGAGGATTTCGCGAAGGTTTCGCCGTCGAACTTGCTGTTGGTCCACCTGGCGGCCAGGGCGGCATTGCCGCTGACAGGGGCGCCCTTCAGGGCCAGCACGTTGTTCACGGCGTCATGGGCGTTTTTGCCCACGGTGAAGTAGTAGTCGCCGTCCTCGAAGATGTAAGTCTTGAGGTTGTTGGCGTCGTAGGAGGCGAGGTCCTTCCGCTCAATGCGAATCTCGAAGTGCTCGGTCTCGCCGGCCTTGATCATCTTCTTGTCGAAGCCACAGAGCTCCACGGCGGCCTTCTCCACCAGATGCTCCCGGTCATAGTCGGTGTAGGGGCTCTGGAAGTAGATCTGCACGGTGTGCTTGCCGTCCACGCTGCCCACGTTCTTCACGTCCACGGAGGCGGTGAAGCTGCCGTCGCGGTTGGCGTCCAGCTTGAAATTGCTGTACTCGAAGTCGGTGTAGGAGAGGCCGTAGCCGAAGGGGAAGGCCACGCAGTCGTCGTAATTCCAGTCGCCGGAGTTGCCCTGGCTCAGGACGGTGTCCTCGTAGCGGGTCTCGAAGTAGCGGTAGCCCACGTAGATGCCTTCCTGGTAGACCACGTAGTCGGCGTTGCACTTGGCGATGCCGGCCTGGGTGTTGTTCTGGGCGGTCTCGGTCCCGTACTCCGTCCCGTTGGTCCACTTGTAGGCGCCGAAGTTCTGCATGGCGGGCGCGGAGTGGTTGTCCTTCATGAAGGTGTCCACGATGCGGCCGGAGGGATTGACCTTGCCGGAGAGGATGTCCGCCACGCCCAGGGTGCCGGTCATGCCCACGTCGCCGACCCACAGCACCGCGTCGATCCCATACTTGTCCAGGAAGTCCAGCTGCAGGGCGTTGGAGGAGTTCAGCAGCACGACGATCTTCTTGAACACGCCGTCCTTCTTGAGCTGCTCCAGACCCTCGAACATATCGATCTCCTCCTTGCAGAGGCGGAGATAGTCGCCGTCAGTCATGAACTCCTTGAGCTCCTCCAGCCCGCTGGGCACGTCCGCGCCCTCGCCGCCGGAGCGGGAGAGCACGACCAGGGCCACGTCACCGAAGTCAGCCCAGGTGTCCCTCAGCTTCGCGGGGTACTTGTCCCACGGCACCTCGTTGATCCGGTACTGCGCCTGGTAGCCGCCAGTGGTGTCGGCGTTCACCCGCTTGAACTTGGAGGTGGCGTAGAACTTCCACTGGTTGTCGTTGAAGCAGCCCTCGCCGAAGTCCTCGATCAGCGCGGCCCGCAGGGAGACCGCCTCGTCGGCGTTCATGGAGCCGGAGCCCGTGCCGCCGTAGATCAGGTTGAAGCTGGACTGGGAGAAGGGGGTGAATTTCGTGCCCGCCGGCAGGGGCAGGGTGCTGTCCCGGTTGACGAGCAGGGCCGCGCCCTCGCCCTCGATCTGACGGCAGAGCTCGTACTCGTGGTCCACCAGCGCCTGCTGGTCCTCCCAGGCGGTCCAATAATAGATCTTCGCGTCCGGGTCGGCCTCGACCTTCTGGGTCTGGGCGTGCAGGGCGTTGCTGATGACGTCGGAGTAGCCCTGCGTGATCGGGATCGCCGCCACACACACGGCTGTCAGCACCGCAAAGATGGGGGTCAGGATTTTCCAGACCAGGCCCTTTTTCTTCTGCTTGTTTTTCATCGTTACCTCTCCTTCGCCAGTTCGGCGCGATTCTGTCTCAGAGAATAAGAGGGCCGGAACCGGGCTGCCCGATTCCGGCGCGAATCATATGAATATTCAGGATTACTCCGCCTTGAAGTAGTCGGCGATGAAGGCATTCTTATCCGTATACTTGATCTCCTCGCCGCCCTCAAGCTCGACGGTGCGGGAGTAGCTCATGCCGACGATCACGGGGTAGCTCAGCTCAAAGCTCAGCTCGCCGAAGTTCTCATAGCCATAGGAAGTTGAGGGGTTGAGCTCCTCGCCGTTCTCGCCGACGCAGTGGACATCAACTTTCACGGCCTCCAGGCCGTCCTTCTCGGTCATCTCCCAGGTTCCGACCATGAAGCCGGCCTGGTAGGCGGTGTTGGAGGCGAAATCGCTGTTGTCACCAGCCAGGAAAAGGAAGCGATCCACCTCGACGGATCCGTCTTCATACAGATTCACCAGGAAAGCGCCGTTGGTGTAATTGGCGCCTTCACCCTCCTCGGTGTGGACACCGACGAGCTGCCACTTTACGGCAGGCTCCTCAGCCGCCGCGCTGGCAGCCAGGGTCAGGATCATGGCAATCGCAAGGATTAAAGCGGTCAGTTTCTTCATTTTGGGGTCCTCCTTCATCATCACCGTCTCAGCGGCTTGGTATGGCTTGATCATAGCCTGTACCGTTCCGGGAGGCAACAGGTCTGGCGTAAACTCGCGCATTTCCTTCGTACTCTAAGTGGAGCGCGGAGGCTCAGGGCTGCGCCCCGTTCTGCGCGAGCGCGGTCAGCGCCTCCTCGAACCTGGGCAGCCACCAGTCGCGGTAGCCAGCCCTGGTAGGATGGATCTCATCGGCCATGTAGAGGGCATACTGCTCGGGCGTCAGGTTGTTAAACGCCTCGTCGCGGAAAAGGTCGATCTCGGTAACGCCCCACTTCTCCGCCAGACGGTCCAGGCCCTCGATCATCGTCAGATAGTCCGGCTTGTCCATCCAGCAGTTTGTGTAGAACACCACGGGGCAGTTCCACCTCTCCCGCGCCAGCGCAACGATGTACTCCATCGCGCCGAAGGTGGTTGCCACGTTGAAAGCATCCTTGTCCCGCACATCGTCCGCAGTGATCTCGCCGAAGCGATCGGGGTTGCGCAGGTCGTTGGTGGAGAGCTGGCAGATGAAGGCGTCGACAGCCTGCGGGCAGTCCTCGCTCGCCAACAGCCGCTCAAACCGACGGACGTAGCTCTTACCCTCACCCTTGGGCGAGGACAGCGTGGTGCCGCTCACGGCCTCCTTGACACAGACCGCACCGTGCCGCGCCGCGAGAAAGTCCACCATGGACTCCTTCTCGGAGGAGGCGCCGTAGGTGACCGAGGAACCGAGAAAGACATAGGTTTTCCCGGCCAGGGGGCTGTCTGCGAGCCGCTCTGTGCTGGCGACGGCGTAGGGCTCCGTATTGCCCCGCAGCGTGAAAAAGATGACCTGCATTGCGGACTTCCCTCCATACACACAGTTCACCGGGCAGGAGCCGTTGGGCGTGACCTCACCAACCTCGAACGTGCATGGGACATTCTCCACGACCGTCTCGTCGGCAAGTACCGCATTAACCACCATTCCGGCGGGGTCAAAGGTTTCCCCCTCGATGTACCGTGTCTTTTCCGGGGGCGTCACGATCTTGAGTTTGACCACCTCGGGCTCCTCCGCCACGGCGGGCAGGCTGACTCCCAACAGCGCCAGGCAGCACAGGCAAGCAAGCAGCCTTTTCATATTTTCTCTCCCCTCTGTTCAGAAACGCGGGATGTCCCCGGAGTGAGGACATCCCGCGCGGATGGATGGGATATCAGATCTTGAAGGCCTTCTCCAGCAGCGGCCAGGCCCAGAAGATGAAGATCAGGATGATGGCGACCAGAATCACGCCCAGCACGATCCAGAGGATCATCTTGCCCTTCTTGGTCATGCGCTTGCGGTTCTGGAACTCCTCCTCCGTCATGCGGCACTTGGAGTAGACCTTGAACATGCCGAAGAGCAGCAGCAGGGCCACGACGGCGTCGAAGATGTACAGCGCAATCTTGTAGACCGGGAAGCCCTTCTTCACGTTGGCGGGCGCGGCCTTCTCGCCGCCCTCGATGCCGTTCATGGCGATGGAGTTGGCGGTGTTGTAGAGGATGGAGTGCACCGCGTCGCGGATCAGGGCGCGGCACCAGCCGGACTTCACGTCAGAAAGGGTCTGCTCGGCGGTGGCGTGCACGAGGTTGCCGCCGGCGGCCAGGTACTGGTCGCTGCCCTTGCCCTTCATGGAGGTGG
>CAMVAJ010000007.1 GCA_947165425.1 uncultured Clostridia bacterium | reverse complement strand
GGGTATTATATCACATCGTTATATATTTAGCAAGTTTATTTGAGATTAGTATAAAGTGCAGTAGCGAAAGAACCTCCCCAGCTTGCTGGGGAGGGGGACCGCCGCCCACCGCGGGGCGGCGGTGGAAGGGCCGGTCCGGCAGATGAACATTTTTGTCTGAGATAAGTATAAGCGCCTGTTTATATTCATGAACTGCAAATGAATACAAGAAATCCGAACCCGCCTTTGGGTTCGGATTTCTGTTCCGTGGAGATGAGGGGAGTCGAACCCCTGTCCGAAAACTCGAGTTCAGGATTTTCTCCGAGCGCAGTCTGCGATTTGACATTCCCTCCCCCGACCGCCCGCAGACGGGCTGACAGGTTCAGTAGCTTCATGTTACGGACACGCTGCAAAGCTTAGGCGTGCTCGTTCCCCGCGATGATGACGCCGATGACCGCCCTCGCGGGCAAAGCGGGTCGACGTCACTGCCGATTAGGCAGCGAAAGCGTAACTGTTGTTGTCAGTTCACTTTTAAGTTCCCGTTTTTACGCAGTACAGGGCTGCGGCTCGCTTATCCTGCCCCCAATGTCCCCGTCGAAACCGGATCATCCCCATGTGAGGGTAAGATAGAAAACACGGAGTGTTTTCTAATAGAAGAGTCCCCGTCGAAACCGGATCATCCCCATGTGAGGGTACGATAGAAAACACGGAGTGTTTTCTAATGGAAGAGTCCCCGTCGAAACCGGATCATCCCATGTGAGGGTACGACAGAAAACACAGTGTGTTTTCTAATGGAAGAGTCCCGTCGAAACCGGATCATCCCATGTGAGGTACGATAGAAAACACGGAGTGTTTTCTGAGTGGAATCCGTCGAAACCGGATTGTTCCGGGTCAGCGGTTGTTGCGGCGGAGGGCGGATTGGATCTCGCGGTTGGCGTCGCGCTTGGCGGCGGCGTCGCGCTTGTCATGCTCGGCCTTGCCCTTGCACAGCCCGAGCTGCAGCTTCATCCGGCCGTCCTTCAGATAGACCTCCAGCGGCACCAGCGTGTAGCCCTGCCGGGCGACGAGGCCGTCCAGCTTGCGGATCTCCCGCTTGTGCAGCAGCAGGCGCTTGGGGCGCAGCGGGTCGCGGTTGAACTGGTTGCCCTGCTCGTAGGGGCTGATGTGCATCCCCTCGACGAAGACCTCCCCGCCGTGAATGCGGGCCCAGCTCTCCTTGAGGTTCACGCGGCCCTGGCGCATGGACTTGACCTCGGTGCCGAACAGCTCGATCCCGCACTCGTAGCGCTCCTCGACGAAGTAGTCGTGAAAGGCTTTGCGGTTCTGCGCCACCGGCTTGATTCCCCTCTGATGCGGCACCGCGAAGCCCTCCTCTCCCTGCTTTTTCCGCCTCGTTGTCGCGAAGAGATGATATCACAAAGCGGGCGGAAATTCAAGACGGCGCGTATCTGTTCAGTCGTGCGGCGAAACCTCTCCACCGCAAGCGGTCCCCCTCCCCTTTCAGGGGAGGCTTTTGGTAACTTTTAACCCATGTCTCCCCTGAAATAACCATAAATAGTACAAAGTACTATTTAACACGATAAATGAAAATACTTCGTGTTTTCACAGTAAAGGGGAGATGTCGCCGCAGCGGCAGAGAGGTTTCAGTCGCGCCGCCGCGGGCCGCCGATCCGCGCTTCGCGGTTTTTTCTTGCATTTCCGGCCTATGATATGGTATACTGCAAACTGTCCTTTTATGGACTTTTGGGATTTTGATCAAATGATAAGGAACAGGTGAAATCATGCTGGATTTTGTGAAAAAACTGCTGGGCGGGACCAACGACCAGCAGCTGAAAAAAATGGATAAAACCATCAAGGCCATCGAGGCGCTGGAGGAGCCGTACCGGAGGCTGACCGACGAGCAGCTCCGGGCCAAGACCGCGGAGTTCAAGGCGCGGCTGGCCAAGGGCGAAACGGAGGACGACATTCTGCCGGAGGCCTTCGCCGCCGTGCGGGAGGCGGACGACCGGGTGCTGGGCATGCGGCCCTACCGCGTGCAGCTGATCGGCGGCTTGACGCTGCACCAGGGCCGCATCGCCGAGATGAAGACCGGCGAGGGCAAGACCCTGGTGGCGACCCTCCCGGCCTACCTCAACGCCCTGAGCGGCAAGGGCGTCCACGTGGTCACCGTCAACGACTACCTGGCCCGCCGCGACAGCGAGTGGATGGGCAAGGTGCACCGCTTCATGGGCCTGTCCGTGGGCCTGATCGTCCACGACCTGACCCCCGAGGAGCGCCGGGCGGCCTACGCCTGCGACATCACCTACGGGACGAACAACGAGCTGGGCTTCGACTATCTGCGGGACAACATGGTCATCCGCCAGAAGAACCTGGTGCAGCGGGGCCACCACTTCGCCATCGTGGACGAGGTGGACTCCATCCTGATCGACGAGGCCCGCACGCCCCTGATTATCTCCGGCCAGGGCGAGCAGTCCACCGACCTCTACGCCCGGGTGGACGCGGTGGTCAGCGGCCTGAAGAATGAGACCCACTACACCGTGGACGAGAAGAAAAAGTCCGTGGCCCTCACCGACGAGGGCGCCCAGGCGGTGGAGCGCGCCTTCAAGATCAGCAATATCAACGACGCGGAGAACGCGGAGCTGAACCACCACGTGTCCTGCGCCCTGCGGGCCCACACGCTGATGAAGCGGGACGTGGACTATGTCGTCAAGGACGGTCAGGTCATCATCGTGGACGAGTTTACGGGCCGGCTCATGATCGGCCGGCGCTACTCCGAGGGCCTGCACCAGGCTATCGAGGCCAAGGAGCACGTGAAGGTGGAGCGGGAGAGCAAGACCCTGGCCACCATCACCTTCCAGAACTACTTCCGCATGTATGAGAAGCTGGCCGGCATGACCGGCACGGCGAAGACCGAGGAGGAGGAGTTCCGGGCGATCTACGGCCTGGACGTGGTGGAGATCCCCACCAACCGGCCCAATATCCGCAAGGACCTGGACGACGTGGTCTACAAGAACAAAGCCGCGAAGTTCAACGCGGTGCTGGCCTCCATCGAGGAGCACCACGCCAGCGGCCAGCCGATCCTGGTGGGCACCGTCACGGTGGAGACCAGCGAGATGCTCTCCGGAATGCTGCGCCGCCGCGGCATCGAGCACGAGGTGCTTAACGCCAAGAACCACGCCCGGGAGGCGGACATCGTGGCGCAGGCGGGCCAGTACGGCGCGGTGACCATCGCCACCAACATGGCCGGCCGCGGCACGGATATCCTGCTGGGCGGCAACCCGGAGTACCTGGCCCGCCGGGCCATGCGCCAGGAGGGCGTGGAGGAGGAGATCATCGAGGCCGCCACCGGCCACAACGAGGACGTGAGCGAGGAGATCCTCGCCGCCCGCGCCCGGTATCAGGAGCTGCTGCGGGAGTACAAGCAGAAGACCGACGCCGCCCACGAGCAGGTGCTCAAGACCGGCGGCCTGCACATCATCGGCACCGAGCGGCACGAGTCCCGCCGCATCGACAACCAGCTGCGCGGCCGCGCCGGCCGCCAGGGCGACCCCGGCTCCACCCAGTTCTTCATCTCCCTGGAGGACGACCTGATGCGGCTCTTCGGCTCCGAGCGGATCGGCGGCATGGTGGAGCGCCTGGGCCTCAAGGACGACGAGCCCCTGACGGCGGGCCTGCTGACCAAGCAGATCGAGTCCGCCCAGAAGAAGGTCGAGGGCCGCAACTTCGAGATCCGCAAGAACGTCCTGGAGTATGACAACGTCATGAACCGCCAGCGCGAGGTCATCTACGGCCAGCGCCGCCGGGTGCTCATGGGCGAGAACGTCCGTGAGAACATCCTCGGCATGGCGGACAAGCTGATCGACGCGGCCATCGCCCGGGAGTG
This sequence comes from uncultured Clostridia bacterium, assembly GCA_947165425.1. Taxonomy (GTDB): domain Bacteria; phylum Bacillota; class Clostridia; order Christensenellales; family Aristaeellaceae; genus RUG11272. Next base: position 53,222 of record CAMVAJ010000007.1, on the reverse strand, counting down.
CGTCTCCGACGACAGCCGAGAGTGGGCGATGAGCCAGTTTACCCCCTATCTGGAGAACCTGTGCGTCTCCCACGGCTTCATCGCGGCGCATCCCTATCTGATCGACAACGAGGACAAGGGGGCGCTGGCCGACGCGCTGAAGGAGGAGGCGCATCAGCTCTACGAGGCCCGGGAGAAGGAGCTGACCGACCTGGGCATCGACATGCGCGAGTTTGAGCGCGTGATGCTGCTGCGCAGCGTGGACCGCCGCTGGATGGACCACATCGACGCCATGGACGAGCTGCGGGACGGCATCGGCTACCGCGCCTACTCCGGCAAGAACCCCGTGACCGAGTACCAGATCGAGGCCGGGCACATGTTCGAGGAGCTGAACTACCTCATCCGGGAGGACACCGTCCGCGCGATCTATCAGGCCCGGGTGCAGAAGACCCCCGAGCCCCAGCAGCAGGCGAAGGCCATCGCCGAGGGACAGTCCCCCGCGCGCCCCATCCGCCTGACCCCGACGCTCAAGAGCGATATGCTCAAGAACATGAAGCCCGTCGCCACCGCGAACCCCACCGGCCCCGTCGGCCCCCGCAAGGCAGCCCCGAAGGTCGGCCGCAACGACCCCTGCCCCTGCGGCAGCGGCAAGAAGTACAAGAACTGCCACGGCAAGGCGGAGGAGAACGAGGGCTGACGGCCCGCTCATGCCATTTGAATCGATAAAACGAACGAGCGAGCCAAAGGAGAGAATCACATGATCGCATTCGACCAATACGCCAACGACCTGGCGGAAATCAGGAAGAGCATCGTTTCGGCGGGGGACGCGCTGCACGTGGACCACATGCGGGAGCAGATTGCGGAGCTGACCGAGGAGATGAACCAGCCGGAGTTCTGGTCCGACGCGGACCGGGCCAACCGGATCAACCAGCGCCTGGGCAAGCTGAAGACCAGCCTGGAGCGCTATGAAAAAATGCTGTCCTCCGCCGACGACATCGAGGTGATGATGGAGCTGGCCAAGGAGGAGAACGACGAGGACATGGGGGCCGAGGTCGGCATCGAGCTGACCGAGCTGAAGGCCAGGGCGGACGAGCTGGAGCTGGAGACCCTGATGCGGGGCGACTATGACAGCTGCGACGCCATCCTCTCGCTCCACGCGGGCGCGGGCGGCACCGAGGCTCAGGACTGGACCCAGATGCTCTACCGCATGTACACCCGCTACTGCGAGAAGATGGGCTTCACCGTGAAGGTGCTGGACGTGCTGGACGGGGACGAGGCGGGCCTCAAGTCCGCTACCTTCGAGGTGCAGGGCGACCATGCCTACGGCTTCCTCCGCGGGGAGAAGGGCGTGCACCGGCTTGTGCGCATCTCGCCCTTCGACGCCAACGCCCGGCGGCACACCTCCTTCGCCTCCCTGGACGTGGCCCCGGTGCTGGAGGACGAGGACAACGACATCGAGATCGACATGAAGTATGTCCGCGTGGACACCTACCACTCCTCCGGCGCGGGCGGCCAGAACGTGAACAAGACCTCCTCCGCCGTCCGCATGACCTACGTCAAGGACGACGTGACCATCGTCGTGGCCTGCCAGACGGAGCGCGACCAGGTGCAGAACCGCGCGACCTGCTTGAAAATGCTGAAATCCCGCCTGCTGGAGCTGCGCGAGCGCGAGAAGGAGCAGCAGATGGCGGACATCAAGGGCGAGATGAAGAAGATCGAGTGGGGTAGCCAGATCCGCTCCTACGTCTTCCAGCCCTACACCATGGTCAAGGATCACCGCACCGGCTACGAGGTGGGCGGCATCGACGACGTGATGAACGGCAACCTCGAGGGCTTCGTCACCGCGTATCTGAAGATGCAGTAATTCCGCCGCGCAAATCAAAAGAGCCGCGTTTCGCGGCTCTTATCATGAGGCCAGCTGTTCCTCGGCGTTTTCCAGCGAATACAGGACATCCGGATCAATATCGATGCACTGCGTCGTATCTCCGGAGCGCGTGACGTCCCAGGCCAGGGTGTCGTTCATGATGGTGCAGGTCTCCAGGAAGGTGTCGATATCCGCCAGCGCCTGGAAGACGCCGCGGGATAAAAAAGGCTTGACGTCGTACAGGACGATTTTCCCGTCCGCAAAATAGACCGAAACGGTGTAATCCCGGTGGGGGACCACCTGGATGATTTCAGGCGTAAATTCCACGCAAATCCCCTCCTACTGTAACGGCTGATTTCTGGCATGTGGTATACCTCGCCTTCCTCTCCCGCTATCATCTTAACACATTCCCCGCCATACTTCAAGCGCGGGATATCTGAGGAGCCAAGACCATGAGAGCGAAAAATCTCCGGCTTCGCGTGACCGCCTTCACCCTGGGCCTGCTGCTGGCCGTCGCGCTGAGCGTGGCGGCGCTGGCGGCGCTCGTCTGGTTCGCCGGGACGAATGCGGGGCTCATGTCCGGGTGGATGCTGTCCTGCGCGCCGCCCGAGCGGACGAAGCTCCCGGCGGAGCTCTACGCGCCGCTCTGCGCGGCCCTGACGGACTATCTGAGGGGCGGGACCTCGGTCTTCGACTTCATGCAGGGCGGCATCTCGCTCTTCGGGACGAACGAGAAGCTGCACCTGGCGGACTGCGCCGCCCTCTTCCGGTTTGACCGGACGCTGATGCTGGCGTCCGCCGGGCTAGCGGCGGCGCTGCTGATCGCGGTGTTCTTTGTGCGGAACGGCAAAAGCGCGGCGGCGGGCATGACGGCCGGAACCCTGCTGTCCCTGGCGGCGGTGCTCGCGCTGGGCGTCTGGGGCCTGGCGGACTTCGACGGCCTGTTCGTCACCTTCCACCGCGTGGCCTTCACGAATGATCTGTGGCTGATGAACCCCGCGACGGATCTGATCCTGCGGCTGATGCCCACGGGCTTCTTCGTCCGCTACGCCCTGCTCATCGGCGGCGGCTGGCTGCTGGCGCTGGGGCTGCTGTTCGGCCTCAGCCGCGCGCTGGCGCGCAGGATGCGGTGAACCGGCCTGGCCGAGTGTTTACAAGTATTACAAAAAAAGCGCTTGACAAAACGGCTGCTTTGCGCTATGATAACCGAGCGCCGAAAAAAAGCGCGGTAACAGCAGAACGCTTGTGACGGGAGCATAGCTCAGTTGGGAGAGCATCTGCCTTACAAGCAGAGGGTCACAGGTTCGAGTCCTGTTGTTCCCACCAGTTACCTGGCCCGGTAGCTCAGTTGGTTAGAGCGCCAGCCTGTCACGTTGGAGGTCGAGGGTTCGAGCCCCTTCCGGGTCGCCATTCTGCCTTGGTAGCTCAGTCGGTAGAGCAGCAGACTGAAAATCTGCGTGTCGGTGGTTCGATTCCGCCCCAAGGCACCATTCCCAATATGCGGTAGTAGCTCAGTTGGTAGAGCGCCACCTTGCCAAGGTGGAGGTCGCGAGTCCGAGCCTCGTCTACCGCTCCATTTTCTTTTCAGGGGCAGCGCCGCGAATCGCCCGAGCCTTCCGGCTGCCGATCAGACGAGCCGCGAAAAGCGCCACCGCCGCCTGACAGGAAAATACGGTGCCATAGCCAAGTGGTAAGGCAAAGGTCTGCAAAACCTTTATGCCCCGGTTCAAATCCGGGTGGCACCTCTTACTTTCTGTTAAATGTACGATCTGGTTTCTGGATAATGGGCGATTATCCCGCTAAAGCAGCGTACATTTCCTCGAAGCCATCGCCTCGGAGACTCACGTAAATATTCATCGTTACGCGAATATCTGAGTGTCCGAGAAGCTTCGAAAGGATCTTAACATCCATGCCTTTGTAGTAGCAGTTGGTGGCGAATGTGTGTCGAAAAGCATGCGCACCGCGATACTCGGCATGGATTTTTTTGCACAAAGATTGTATGTGCTTGACGATTGCGTTGTAGGAGATTCGCCCTCCTGTTTTGTTTGTGAACACCCACTCATCGTCGCGTCCTTTAAGCTTTTCTAAAATTTCTATAGCTCTCTGTGTTAGCGGAATGATTCTCATGCTCGATCGAGATTTCGTTTCTGTTTGCAGAGAGCTTTTATTTTGCCCTGCCGGATGGATAATTGTCGCGTTGACAGTCAATCTTTTTTTATCGATGTCAACACATTTCCATCTTAGAGCCATCAGCTCTCCGACTCTGAGGCCGGTTTCAAGCATGAACCCTATACACAGTGTTGCCGGAACGTCGCTGTTTTCGATGATCTCCCACATTTTTTTCTGTTCTTCTTCTGTGTATGGTTCTACTTGCTTCGATTTTTTCTTCAGCTTTGATTCTTTGGGAAGCGATATTCCTGCTGACGGGTCAGCTTGTATGAAGTGCATCGCCGCAGCTTGCTTAAGCGGAGCTGTCACGATCTCTGTCTGCTTTTTGATCGTTGTTCTTGCGTACCCGTGATCAGCTAACTCGTTCACATATCTCTGAATGTGGAATGCTGTTATATCTTTGATCTTCATCTGGGAGATGAAGTATCCGTCGAGTGCATTCAGCGACGATTTCAGTCTCTCGAAAGAGGCCGGCTTGAGTGAGCTTGATTTAAAAGTGTCAAGCCATACTTGTATGTATTGTTTGAGTGGCATGGATGCGTACATCTCTACTGTACCTCCGTAATCCATGCTTTCAGCAACAACATTGTCAAGGTTCATAGAGCACTCCTCCTATGAAAAGAGTCCTCCGTAGATATTATACCATACGAAGGATCGCAGGTCAAAACTAATGTTCGTACAATAAAACAGCAGGAACGTGCCAATTATTTGAAAGGAGATGGAAGGAGATGGAAGGAGGTGGATGCAATTGGTTTATGACACGTTCCTGCTGAGTATGGGCGATGAGATTCGAACTCACACTTTACAGATTTTAAGTCTGTTGTCTCTGCCGATTGGACTACGCCCACGCAAGCGCGGTTTCCCGCGCTTTATTGTTCAAGTGTTATTTAATGTATTGAGCGGGTAAGGATTTGCACCTCACATGGGAGCATTAATAGGTCGCCTACTCGGATTTCTCCTGCCCTCGTACTATCTCCCTTAGTCAGATAAGCGTCTACCTATTCCGCCACCGCCCTTATAGTTTATTTAAATCAAGACAGCTATCCACAAACCGATAATTTGAATAATGTGGCAAAGTTGATCAACAAATAGATTTATACAGTGCTCGTTGGCTTTTTGATGATCAACATAAGCATGAATTATGGTATTTATAATCATAAATGCGCACATTATAGGATATTTATCACTGACCAATAATGTCGGAACGGTGATCATAAAACTCCAAGAAAAAGCGTGTGCGATCAGAGCTACGATATAATCGTGCCGATACATTTTGTCTGGAGCATTTTCCTCCCACCATTTCCTTTGTTTCATTTTTGCAAGAACACCTTGCAAATAATAATCGTCCACGATGTGGAAAAATATCATTGCAAATAAAACAAACAACCTCATGATTTAAACTCCCATTCAAATACTGCTACCATGGATCAGTTTTTCAAGACCCATCACCACCCTAACGGCATTACGCCCATCCTACCGTGGTATGGCTATTCGCTTAACCACCTGTACCGTCCTCGCAGTATTTAAGGTGTTATTTTAAGACAATACGGCTTCACGAATCGAACGCGAAATTAAGTCCAGTAGTGTGCATTCGCTCTTGCTGAGAACCAGACACCGTATCATGTCATTCGCCGTTAATAACGGCCTCCATTTCCAGCATTATAAAGCGGCACGTATAATAACATTCACATTGCTTACACTTATCATCGGACATTATAAGCTGTTTCTGCTCATAATCTTTTTTGCATTCCGGTTTTTCCATGGATTAAAGCTCCTATTTTAATCAATCTTCGTTCCTGCACCAGCGATGATCATAATCGTGTTCTTCTGCGAAATCACAATCTTGGCATCTCTTATCATCGCCGCAATGGCAACGACAACAATCTTCATACGGCGCGCCATCCATACATCCGTGGCATCTCCAGCCTTTCATCGTTTTATCCTCCTATTTAACTCAGCTTCATTTCTGCTTTACAGTTTGGGCATGCTTTAGGCAATAACCTCTTATGCACTGTTTCGCCACAGCATGAGCACATGTAATTATATCTGTGTCCTTTAATAGCACCCATGTCAATCCATCTTGGTCTGCTTTCCAGTCCGCAAGCGCTCATAGTATTGTTCGATATCTCATCCTGCGTTGGGCATATATACGGTTCTTCACATATCTCCCAATAAGGGCAATCATGACATTTCGGCGGCATAAAACTAATGTCGTTCATGGTTTATGCTCCTATTTAATAAGGAATCACTTTGTTCTGGAACTTCTTGTAAGCATCCAAGTACCATTCCATCCTATCACCGTTGAACGTCAGTTCATAATACATACCGTCATAAAGGGAAGTGCTAAGCAGAAACTTCCAGTGCTGCAACGTTTTACATTTCCAGACAATATACACCCTGAACTTCGGTTCGGGATCAGATTTGTCCAGGTGCTCCGTCACGTAGTTATGCACAAGCTGGATAGCTCTTTCGTCCATGGTTTATCCAGTTTTCTAAGCGAGTCACAAGATGGGGACTGATTCTTATCAGCGTTATGATCTCTGTGAGCTTTTTGATTATTGCATTGTGCGATTTTCCGCAGTATTAGATCAACGCCATTGTTAGCCTTTACACTTCCTTTGCGACCGTGTTGGGCGTGACAGTCGGTGCTTATCAAGGCAATAGCTCGCTTGAAAAATGGACGAGAGCAAAATATCAATATGACGATTTAATGAACCAGCCGAATCAAGACACAGATGAGGCAATGGGTTAATATGGAGGTGTCATTATGGACTGGACTCAAATTATTATTCTTGTGATCGCTTTGATTACCACTATTCTTGTCAGCCTTATCACCAAACAGCTTGTTCCGTGGCTGAAAGAGAAGAATCTGCACGATGCTGCGATTGTAGCCGTTGGCGCTGCTGAAGCGCTGTATGGTCGCTATCACGGTGATGAGAAGCTGGAATACGCCATCAATTCCTTGCGCGACAAAGGCTATGACATTTAGGCCAGCCGTGTCATCGATGCGCTGAAAGCTGCTTGGAAAGAGCTTGATTTGGCGATGATTGATAGTGGTGCGAAGCAGGTAACACCTGTGGAATAAATGAAATAAAAAAGGGGAGCTTTCGGAAGCTCCCCTATATTTATTCGCGTTATGCAAATATATTCTTGAAAATATTCATTGCCAGTTATGAATACTTTTAACAATATATTTCACATATTTATTGGAAATAATAAAAACCAGAATTGACAAATGTTGTTGCTGAAAGCCATGATGTATTCATAGTTTATACATGGTCTGCAAAACCTTTATGCCCCGGTTCAAATCCGGGTGGCACCTCTGAACGAAAATCCTTGTAAATCAACGGTTTACAAGGATTTTTTCTTATAAATTTATAGATTTGATATACCGTAATTTTCCAGATTTGGGGCCTATTTGGGGCCTACGATCGAAACGCGGATGGGACGGCGGCGCTGTGTCCGCTGGTTGTGGGGCGCGGGGATTTATGGTATACTCCTTCTGAATCCATACATTCGATCGGGCGCCGGCGGACGATCCGGCCGGTCGGAAGGAGCAGCCATGACGGAACACAGCCGGGACAGCGGGAGAAGGCGTGAATCGGTCTTTCTGAACGAGTATTTCATGGCGGCGACCTGCGCGTTCGTCGCGGTCACGAGCCTGATCTCCCTGTACCTCCGCGTGCGGGAGGGGGACGCCTTTCGCGTCTTTGAGATCGTCACGAAGCTCGTGACGGCCTCCGCCATGTTTTGGGCGTTCAAGTATTTCAAATGGGATGTGGCGAAAGGACTCATGGGCGGGGTGCTGCTGTGCCTGATGTATCAGGAGGCGCACTTTGTCATGGCCGAGCTCTGGGGCGAGCAGAACTTCGACACCTACCTGGTGGCCGGCGTGCAGGGGAGCCTCTATCTGGCCGCGGCGGGGATGGCGTTCCTGATGACGGTGATCATCACCATCAACCACTTCCTGATCAACTACGCCACCCACGGAAACCCGAAGAACGTGATCCTCAACCGGATGGCGATTATCTTTAAGTTTATCGTGTACGGGATGCTCTTCATCTCCAACAGCCAGCTGGGCTTTGCCCCGGGCATCCTTTGGCGCAACGCGCTGCAGTACCTCTCGGACAGCGCCCTGCTGATCCTGCTGGTCAGCGTGGAGTCGCAGTTCGATTCCTTCAACGCGCTACGGCAGGAGCTGCTGCAGCTGAAGCGGAAGGGAGGCCGGCGGGAATGACCCTTAAGGAGCGCGTCTCCGGGATCTGGCTGATCTCCATGACCCTTCTCTCGCTGTTTGCGTTCACGGTCTACTTCGTGGCTCAGATGTGGCTGAGCCTTCTGCAGACCTTCTATCTGACGCTGGCGATCCTGCAAATCGTGACGCTGATCCTCTATCTCTGGGGCCCGGAGAAGCTGAAATCCAGGGCCGCCCGGGCGGTCTACCGCGTCCTGTACGCCTCCTCGTTCGCGGTGATCCCCGCGTTCGCGTTCATCTTCATGGGGCTGGTTTCGCAGTACCATGTGCGGATCCCGGACAGCATCGACGCCTCGTCCCTGCCGGCGGCGGAGATCCTCCCGGGGGAGGAGACCGTGGTATACGACACCGGCATGGTCTATGTGATCTTCCCGGCCTATGGGGAGGTGGAGCTGGCGTGCCAACAGCGCCCGTCCAAGGCCGACGGGGCCATCACCTGGTGCAGCGGCGCGGCGTTTCAGCACGACATTCAGCTGGGCTTTTCCCATGAGAACATCGACGGAGACCACGCCGTCCGGGGCACGCTCTACGAGAGCCCCTACAACAGGGACAGCTTCGCGGCCTTCACCTTCGCGCAGGGGCGGTACGCCTTCGTCTTCGACGACGCGCCCGGGGCCATCCGAGCAGCCGCGGAGGCGGGCGGCAGCGGCTTCATGCAGTTCGGCCTGATCCGGGACGGGGAGCCCGTCATGAGCGTCAGCCGGCCCCGCGCGCGCTGCTACCGGACGCTGGCGGAGCTGAACGGACATCTCTGCGTGATCGACTCCGTGAACATGCTGCGCTTCGAGGACTTCATGGAGGAGCTCCGCCGGCTGGGGGTCACGAACGCCCTGTACATGGATATGGGGGCCGGCTGGAATTACTCGTGGTACCGGAACGCCCGCGACCAGGTGGTCACGCTCTTCGGCCTCCCGGTCCCCTGGTCCCACAACTGGATCGTGTTCCGGAGATAGCGGGCGGAGGACCGGGCCAGCTATGCCGCCCGAGCGATCCTGAATCAACGAAAAAGCCAGCCCTTCCACCGCCGCGGCGATGGAGAGGCTGGCTTTTCATACTAATCTCAGGACAAAATGCTTTTTCTGCCAGACCGGCCCTTCCACCGCCGCCCCGCGGAGGGCGGCGGTCCCCCTCCCCAGCAAGCTGGGGAGGTTCTGAGATACTGCGCTTTAGCCCAATCTCCCCATCTTTGATGGGGATTCGGAGCGCCCGGAAAACATGCCAGTGGCATGTTTTCAGCGCAGAATGCCGACAGGCCAGGTCGCCGCAGCGACAGAGGGGCTGGTCTTTTGTGATACAGCAGACTTATTTGAGATTTGATAAGTCAGGTTTGATACAGGATGCGGATCAGGCGGTCTTGTCGTCCAGCTGCTGCCGGGAGACCAGGTCCGCGAAGAGGCCGTTCCTGGCGATCAGCTCCTCGTAGGTGCCGTCCTCGGCGATGCGGCCGCCGTCGATGACGAGGATCCGGTCGCAGCGGCGGATGGTGGAGAGCCGGTGGGCGATGACGATGCGGGTGCACTTCATCCGGTCCAGGGCCTCGGAGACCTTCCGCTGGGTGATGTTGTCCAGGGCGGAGGTGGCCTCGTCGAAGATGAGGATCTTCGGCTTGGGGGCGATGGCGCGGGCGATCATGAGCCGCTGGCGCTGGCCGCCGGAGATGGTGCCGCCGCCCTCCTGCAGGATGGTGTGCATCCCCATGGGCATGTCGCGGATATCGTCGGCGATGCCGGCGATCTCGGCCGCGTCCCAGGCCTCCTGGAGCTTGAGCGTCGGGGCGGAGATGACGATGTTGTCGAAGATGCTGCCGGAGAAGAGGCGGCCGTCCTGCATGACCGTGCCGATATGCCGGCGCAGGGAGCGCAGGTCGAGGCGCTGCATGTCCTTGCCGTCATAGTTGATGACGCCGCGGGAGGGCTTCTCAAAGCCCAGGAGCAGGCGGACGAGGGTGGACTTGCCGCAGCCGCTCCGGCCGACGATAGCCACATACTGCCGGGCGGGGATCTTCAGGTTGAAATCCTCGAAGAGGGGCTTGCTCTCCGGGTCGTAGCCGAAGGTGACGTGGGAGAGCTCGATGCCGCCGGAGAGGCGGGTGACGGTCTCCTTGGCCTCCGAGGTCTCGGGCGTGGCGGCCAGCAGCGGCTTGATCAGGCCGATGATGGGCTTGACCGAGGCGGCGGAGAGGGCCACGGAGGCCAGGGCGGAGAAGGCGGAGGAGATATAGCCGTAGGAGGCGTTGAAGGCGTAGTAGTCCGCGACGCTGACCTGATTGCGGACGGCCACGAAATACATCACGCCCGTGCCGATCAGGGAGACGGCGGTGGTGAGCACGCCGGAGAAGCGGATGATCCCCGGGGGATTGTAGGTCAGCTCCGCGCTCTTGGTGTACAGCTGGGACCACTTGTAGAACGCGCGGTTCTCCGCGCCGCTCAGGCGGATCTTCTGGATGCCGGTGATCAGGGAGAAGACCAGGCCGCGCTCCTTGGCGCTGTAGACCATCTTCTCCGCGTCGATGCGCATCTGCATGGCGGCGGAGAGAATGCTCACCGCCAGCGTCAGCAGCGTCACCAGCAGGCTGGGCCAGACCAGGCTCGGCGCGAAGGCGAAGATCTGCGCCAGGTAGACCAGGGAGAAGACGCCTGTGACCGCCGTGGAGAAGATGGAGTCCACGATGGTGGTGCACAGGGAGCCCATGTAGGTGATATACTGGTTCAATTCGCCCGCCGAGTAGTCCTTGAAGAAGGAGGCGGGGAGGGTGAGGATGCGCATCATCGTCGCCGCGCTGACGTTGAGGCTCAGCTTGTAGCGGATCCGGCTGAGCAGCAGGGCGCGGATGATGGAGAGCAGGACGTTGCCCACGGTCGCGAAGAACAGGAAGGACATGACCGCGGCCAGCAGCTGGGTGCTGCCGTAGGCGACCACCGTGCCCATGAGGATCTGATTCATCTTGGGCATGATGGTGCCCACCAGGGTGATGGCCAGGGCGGCCAGGCCGAAGCCGGCCAGATCCCAGGTCGTCAGGCAGCTCATCATATACCGGAGCAGATCGCGGATGTGCAGCTCGTGGGTGGGCAGCGGACGGTAGAAGCAGAGGGCCTCCTCGCTGATCCGCTTCTCCTCCGCGGCGGTGACCCGGACGGGCGCGCCGGTCCGGGGGTCCACATAGCGGTAGCCGCCCATCTCCGAGGGCAGCACGGCGATCACGGTGCCCTCCTCCCGCAGGGAGGCGATCATGGGGCCCATGGCGTCGCTGTGCCAGCCCTTGGTGAGTACGACCTCCCGGTACAGGATTCCCGTGGCGGAGAGGAGATAGTCCAGACGGTCCTGCAGGCCCTTGACGCCCGGCGGGACCTCCTTCTCCTTCACGCCCAGGTGCCGGAGCAGGGCCGAGACGGCGTCACTGACGTCCTCCTCGGCGCCGAGGGTGCTGCGGGTCTTCCGGCCGGTGACCGAGCGGGCGATGTTCTCGAAGGAGTCGCTGAGGAGCTCCCGCTCATGTTTTTTTCTGAATTCGATTTGCTCGTCAAACCAACCCATGCGTCACACCTCCTCACTCGTTGCTGACCAGACTCGCGTAGTAGCCGCCCAGGGCGTACAGCTCGTCGTGGGTGCCGCGCTCGACGATCCGGCCCTTGTCCAGGACGATGATCTCGTCGCAGTCGCGGATGGTGGAGAGCCGGTGGGCGATGATGATGCAGGTGATGCCCCGGGCGTTGATGGAGCGGATCACGTCGTGCTCCGTGCGGGCGTCCAGGGCGGAGGTGGCCTCGTCCATGATGCAGATCGTGGGATCCTGGGCCAGGGCGCGGGCGATCTCCAGGCGCTGCCGCTGGCCGCCGGAGAGATCGCGGCCGCCGTCGAGGAGCTTGTGGTTGAAGCCGCCGTCGCGCTGGACGATGTCGTCGTAGATGCCGGCGTCGCGGGCGGCGAGGGTCACCTCGAAATCCTCGATGGCGCTGTCCCACATCTTGACGTTCTCGGAGATGGTGTCCTCGAAGAGGGTGATGTCCTGGTCGATGACGCTGACCGAGCCGGTGAAGACGTCCCGGTCGATCTCGCTCAGCGGCACGCCGTCAAAGGTGATCGTCCCGCTCCAGGGCTGGTAGAGGCCGGAGATGAGCTTGGCGAGGGTGGACTTGCCGCAGCCGGTGCGCCCGACAAAGGCGATCTTCTGCCCGGGCTTGACCGTCATGGAGAAGTCCGTGATCTGCGGCTTGCCCAGGCGGGAGTAGCCGAAGGTGACGTTCTTCAATTCGATCGCGCCGGAGAGCTTCTGGTACTCGGCCTTCTTCTCGCGCGGGTCGAAGGCCGCGTCCTCCCGGTAGCTCATGACGTCGTCCACGCGCTCCATCTGGGTGATCATCTCCTGCAGGGACTGGCCCGCGGAGATCAGCGAGGTGGCGGGGGACATGAAGGCGCTCAGGAAGAACTGGAAGGCCATGACCATGCCGACCGTGAACTCGCCCCGGATCACGAGCAGCACGCCCAGGCCCAGCACCGCCAGGTTCGCCATGCTGGTGATGAGGCTGGGGAGGGAGCCCAGGAAGAGGTTCAGCCGGGTGTACTGCACGCTCTGGGTGTTGACGCTGGCCTGGTAGCCGGCCCAGCGGCCGAAGAAGCCGTTCTCCGCGCCCGCGGCCTTGATCGTCTCGATCATGCTGATGCCGGACATGGTGGCGGAGGAGAGCTTCGCCGCGTCCCGCTGCTGCACGCGGGTGATGTTCACCCGCTTGGAGGTGATGAGGGCGGAGACGGCCAGGTTCAGGAGAATCGCGCCCACGCCGATCAGGGACAGGAGCCAGCTGTAGCGGACCATCACCACGAGGTAGAAGATCATCATCCCCGCCTGCAGGGCCAGGGGGGCGAAGGTCTGCACCATCGTGCCGGCAATGGACGCGTTGGTGGCCTGCCGGTCGGCGATATCCGCCGAGAGGCGCTGGGTGAAGAACTGCATCGGCAGGCGCAGCACCTTCCACAGGTAGGAGGCGCTGCCGTAGGAGGCCATCTTGCCCTGGATGCGCAGGGAGTAGACCGCGCTGATCCAGCTGACGGTGACCGTCACCAGCGCCAGCAGGGCGAAGAGCAGCATGAAGGGAGCCAGCCACTCGGGGTTCTGCCGGGTCAGGAGCCGGTCGAGGAAGGTGCGCGTGAAGACCGGATTGAGGATCCCCAGCAGGGAGGTGATGGTGGTGGTGAGGATGACGAAAACCGCCGCCGCGCCGGTGCCCTTCAGGCGCTCCCGAGCGTAGGAGAAGATGGATTTCGGTTGGCCGGAGGGCTGGAAGCCCTCGTCGGGCTCGAAGGTGATGCACACCCCGGTGAACTCCCGGTCGAACTCCTCCCACTCGACCGTCACGCGGCCGCGGGCGGGGTCGTTGAGCACCGCGCGCTTGCGGTTGAAGCCGCAGAGCACCACAAAGTGGTTGAAGCCCCAGTGGATGATGCAGGGGAAGGGTCCCTCCTCCAGCAGATCCTCCGGCTCCACGCGCCAGGCGTTGGCCTTCATGCCGTAGCTACGGGCGGCCACGATGATGTTCTTGGCGTTGGCGCCGTCCATGGAGACGCCGCAGTCCACGCGGGCCTGCTCGAGGGGGATGAACTTCCGGTAGTAGTGCATGATCATGGTCAGCGAGGCCGCGCCGCACTCCAGCGCCTCCATCTGCATGACCACAGGGACCTTGACCACGCCCTTCTCCACCGGCTGCGGGACGCCTTTTTTCAGCATGGGGGCATCCTCCTCACTTACTCGTATTAATGATGGTCATTTCAGGAGCAGCGACATGGGCCGCAGCCGCTCGGTCACGACGGTGCCGGCGTAGACCCCGTCGGGCAGACGGTCGGACGCGAAGGGCACCGCGACGGTCACGTCCCCGACCTCCAGCCCGCCGGTGACGCGGAGGTAGGGGTTCATCTCCTCCGAGACGACGGTGACGCCCAAATCGGCGGTCTGCCGCAGGGGGTAGTTCTGATTCTCCACGGTGATCTCGCCGGTGGCCATCACCTGCTGGAGACTGTTGTAGGGGACATAGCAGACTGCCTGCCCGCCCTCGGCGGCGACGGCCACCTGGACCGTGGTGTCGATGCTGCCGAAAACGCCCCAGAGAATGCCGCCGATGAGCAGCGCGATCACGGCCGCCATCACCAGCCACACGCCCGGGGAGGTGACGCGAAGATAATCGTTGAGGGACTCGGGCGATTCAATGGTCTCCAGGCTCTTCTCGCGGAACAGCTGGGTCTTCTTTTCCTGTCCTTCCATGAAAGATGCTCCTCTCATGTTTTACATGAGCAAAGTATAAACGAAAAACCGACTTTGGACAAGATGAAAATCCACGGTTTTTTGCCCTTTTCCCTTGTCAAGGCGGGCCGCTTGTGGTATGATGCATGCGAAAAAATATAGGCCGCTCCGGCGGCGGAACGCATAGCGGAAAGGATCCGACAAGCCATGAGCAATAAAAAGGAACAGGACCAGTACGAGCAGACAGTCAAGCAGCGCAGGGCGCGCGTCGCGGGCTTCGCGCTGACGGTGGCGGGGCTCTCCGCGATCTTCGGCGGCGGCATCGGCATCTTCGGCGCGCTGGTGGTGGCCGGCCTCGCCTGGGGGACGTACAAGCTGGTCCGCACCATGTCCGAGGGACTGGATCTGACCACCCACAACCGCCAGGACAAGCCCAAGGAGTTCGAGGAGATCGAGCAGAGCGGCAACGAGCAGGCCGACGACGTCATCGCCAAGGGCAAGGCGGCGCTGGAGCAGATCCGCGCGGCCAACGACGCCATCAAGGATCCGACGCTGACCCGCAAGATGTACGAGCTGGAGGACAAGTGCACGCAGATCTTCCGCACCGTGGCGGAGAAGCCGGACCAGGCCTTCCAGATCCGCAAGTTCATGAACTACTATCTGCCCACGACGCTCAAGATGCTGGAGAGCTACCGGATCATGCAGGACCGGGGCATCTCCGAGTACGAGATGAGCCGCCACCGGGCGACGCTCAACCGCGGCCTGGACATGGTCGTCACCGCCTGCCAGAAGCAGCTGGACAACCTGTATAAGGACACGATGCTGGACATCTCCACCGACATCGACGTGCTCGAGCAGATGCTCAAGCGCGACGGCTTCACCGAGGGCGACCTGAGCGAGAACGCGATCCTGCAGAGCCAGAGCGACGCCCTCACCGCCGCCGCGGCCCAGCTGGGCGCGAACGAGGTCCCGCAGCTGGTGGTGCCCGGCTCCGCCCAGAGCGCCTCCGGCACGGCTGCCCAGCACAAGACCAATCTCGCCAAGTAATCAGGGATTCCCATCCATCCGCAGATAATGAGAAGGAGGTTTTTCCCATGACCGAGCAGATCCCGGACCTGACCCTGACCCCCAAGGCGCCCGAGGCGCCGGCGGAGGAGCCCGTCGAGGAGGCGGCCTCCATCATCGAGCCCGAGGAGACCCAGGTGGAGAAGGCCAGCGGCGACATCCCCGCCCTGGACGACAGCCAGCTGACCGAGGCGGAGAAGCAGGCGATCACCGCCTTCATCTCCAAGCTGGACGTGACCAACAACGACCATGTGCTGCTCTACGGCGCGGAGGCCCAGAAGAAGGTCGCCGCCTTCTCCGACAGCGCGCTGGCGGCGGTCAAGACCCAGGACACCGGCGAGGTGGGCGACATGCTCGTCGATCTGGTGCAGCAGCTGAAGACCTTCGAGCGGGACACCGACGACAAGCCCTCCACGCTGCTGGAGAAGATCGGCGGCCTCTTCGCCAAGCCCATCGACCAGGTGGAGCGGATGAAGGCCAGCTACACCAAGGTCAGCGGGAACGTGGAGAACATCGCGTCCTCCCTGGAGAACTACCAGGCGCAGCTGCTCAAGGACGTGGCCATGTTCGAGCGGCTCTACGACGAGAACGCCTCCTACTTCCATGAGCTGACGCTCTACATCATCGCGGGCGACAAGTACCTGGCCCAGCAGCGGGCCACCACGCTCAAGGACCTGCAGGACACCGCCGCCAAGACCGGCGACGCCATGGACGCCCAGCGCGCCAACGACTTCGCCGCCCAGTGCGACCGGCTGGAGAAGAAAATCTACGACCTGAAGCTGACCCGCCAGGTCTCCATGCAGATGGCCCCGCAGATCCGTCTGCTGCAGAACAACGACAGCCTGCTGGTGGAGCGCATCCAGTCCACGCTGTCCAACACGCTGCCGCTGTGGAAGAGCCAGATGGTGCTGGCCCTGGGCCTGCACCACTCCGAGGAGGCGCTCAAGGCCCAGACCCAGGTCACCGACATGACCAACGAGCTGCTGCGCAAGAACGCCGAGAAGCTCAAGCAGGGCACCATCAACACCGCCAAGGAGGCGGAGCGCGGCATCATCGACATCGAGACGCTGGTGGAGACCAACCAGTCCCTCATCGACACCATCAACGAGGTCATGCAGATCCAGAAGGACGGCCACACCAAGCGCATCGAGGCCGAGAAGACCCTCTACAAGATGGAGGCCGAGCTCAAGCAGAAGCTGCTGCAGACCAATTCCTGATACGCTGCACGAACCGGGGCGGGCGGTGTTCTCAAAAACGCCGTCCGCCTCTTTTGCATTAAAGCCATCAGTCCATCCATTTTTCAAGCGAGGGGAGGCGTGGGCCATGCTGACGCTGGGCCTGACCGGCGGGATCGCCTGCGGCAAGAGCCATGTGTCCGACACCCTGCGGCGGCTGGGCGCGGTGATCGTGGACGGGGACCGGCTCTCCCGGGAGCTGACCGCGACGGGCGGCCCGGCCCTGCCCGCGATCCGCGCGGCCTTCGGGGACGGCGTGTTCCGGGCGGACGGGAGCCTGGACCGCTCGGCCCTGGGGCGGCGCGTCTTCGGCGACGAGGGGGAGCTGGGGCGGCTCAACGACCTGATGCGCCCGCGCCTGCGGAGCCTGATCGACTTAAGGCTCGAGGAGGCGCGCTCCGCGGACGCGCCGGTCTGCGTGCTGGACATGCCGCTTTTGTACGAGGAGAAGCTGGACGCGCTGTGCGGGCGGATCTGGTGCGTCACCGTGCCGCCCCGGACGCAGCTGGACCGGCTGATGGAGCGGGACGGGCTGAGCGCCGGGGACGCGCGGAGGCGGATCGCCAGCCAGCTGCCGACGGCGGAGAAGGCGCGGCGGGCGGACGTGGTGATCGACACGGACCGTTCCCCGGAGGAGACGGAGGCCGCGGTGCGTGCGCTCTACGACGGGGAGCTCGCCCGGCTGGAGGAGACAGACCATGCAGAATGACGAACGCCCCGTGGAGCGCCACCGGCGCAGCGGACGGATGACAGCTGAGACGCCCGCGCCGGCGCCCCAGCCCCGCCCGGCCCCCGCAAGGCAGACCCGGCTGCCCCAGGCGCCCCAGACGGACGCCGCCGTGGAGCGGGCCTCCCACGCCCGGACCGACCTGACCCGCCGGACACCCCAGGAGCAGGCCCGGCAGCGAAGCCGCCGGGAGCCCCTGCGCGTGCCGGCCTGGCTGACGGCGGCGGCGGCGGGGACGCTGGTGCTGTGCCTGGCGCTCTTCACCGCGCAGCAGATGATGTCGGCCTACCTGGCGCGCCGGGCGGAGGAGAAGCGGGAGGTCTACGCCGACCTGATGACCCGGCACCCGCGCTATTTCACGGAGTATATCTTCCAGTACGCCGACGAGTACAATCTCCAGCCGGCCTTTGTCAGCGCCATCATCCTCAACGAGAGCAGCTACTCGCCCACGGCGGAGTCCCGCCTGGGGGCCCGGGGCCTGATGCAGCTGATGGAGGACACGGCGAAGTGGATCAACGACCAGTACATGCATATCTCGGGCTACAGCTTCCAGATGATGTGGGACCCGGAGACCAATATCCGCTTCGGCTGCTGGTATCTGGGCTATCTCTCCCGGCTCTTCGGCGGGGATCCGGTGGCCGTGACGGCGGCCTACCACGCCGGGCAGAGCACGGTGCGCTCCTGGCTGGGGAACGCGGCGGTCTCCCCGGACGGGAGCACCCTGCAGGTGGCCGCGATCCCGGCCTCCGACACCCGGGAATACGCCAGAAAGGTGATGAGGGACTATGCGCTCTATGACGCGCTCTATGACCGCGTGTTTAACAGCGGCGATACTGCTGTGTACGATCCTGACGCTCCGGCCTGAGCCCGCCCTCGCCTCGAACGTCGGCGACTCGCTGACCGTCGGGATCCAGTCCACCCGGACCCTGCAGATCGACCCGCTGGAGCCGATCGAGCGGGACATGCTCAGCATCTACCATCTGGTGTACGAGTCGCTCTTCACGATCGACGACGACTACTATCCGCAGCCGCTGCTGGCGGAGAGCTGGGAGGAGAGCGGGGACGGGCGCACCTGGACCTTCCACATCCGCACCGGCGCGACCTTCTCCGACGGCTCGCCGCTGACGGCCCAGGACGTGGTGGCGACGGCCAACTACATCATCGAGCGGGCGAAGGACGAGACCGCGGCCACCAAGGGCTACTACAGCAACCTGAGCTTTTTTGTCAGCCGGATCTCCGCCTCCGACGAGCGGACGGTGGTGGTGCGCACGCCGGCGAACCGGAGCTACTACGGCGTGCTCTACGCGATGACCTTCCCGGTGCTCAAGCAGAGCGAGCTGGGGCAGATGGACCCGACGGGCTCCGGCCCCTACATCATCTCCGACTTCCAGCCGGGGCAGTACCTGTATCTGGACGCGAACCTCAACTGGTGGCGCTCCACGCCGATCGTGCGGGAGATCAATTTCCTGCTCCACGACACGCAGACGGCGGTGATGGAGAGCTATGAATACGGCCGGGTGAATACGATCTTCACCCGCGCCACCGCGGCGGCCCAGTATTCCTCCGGGCAGAACTCGCTGACGCTGGCCTACCGGACGAACCAGATCGAAGTGCTGCTGATGAACCAGTCCTACGCCAAGCTCAAGAGCCTGAACGTCCGCCTGGCGATCCGCCACGCGATCGACCCCGGCTACATCCTCTCCAACATCTACCTGAACATGGGCACGCGCACCAACCTGCTGGCCATCCCCGGCACCTGGACCTACAATGCCGACCTGGACGGGATGTTCACCTACGACCCGGAGCTGTCGCGCCGCCTGCTGGCGGAGGACGGCTGGGCGGACAGCAACGAGGACGGGATCCTGGACAAGCTGGGGGAGGACGGCAAGCTGATCGAGATGACGATGCGCCTGCTGGTCTACGAGGAGCCGGACAACGACGTCCGCTTCGAGACCGCCACCTACATCCGGAACCAGCTGGCGCAGATTGGCATCGACGCGGAGATCGTCACCACGACCTACTCCGGCTCGGACGAGAATCCCGGCGCCCTGGAGCGGCTCGGGGCGGGCTCGTTCCACCTCGCCCTGTGCGCCTACGCGCTGGACCCGTGCCCGGACCCGGGCTTCTGCCTGATCGGCGGCAACACCTACAACTACAGCCGCTACCGCTCTCAGACCATGACCGACCTGTGCAATCAGCTCCGCAGCTGCTATTCTCAGCCCGACTACCGGGACACGCTGATGCAGATTGAGCGGCTGTTCGCGGAGGACTGTCCCTTCATGTGCCTGTTCTACCGCGGCGGCGCGGTGCTGACCCGCTATATGTACACCACGGTCCGCGACGTGCGGGAGCTGGAGCTGCTGCGCGGCATCGAGAGCTTCCGGCCGTAACGCGGCCCGCCTGAAGCTGATACTGATCTTAAATGAGTTTGCTGTATCATGACAGACCGGCCCCTCTGTCGCTGCGGCGACCTGGCCTGTCGGCATTCTGCGCTGAAAACATGCCACTGGCATGTTTTCCGGGCGCTCCGAATCCCCATCAAAGATGGGGAGATTGGGCTAAAGCGCAGTATCTCAGAACCTCCCCAGCTTGCTGGGGAGGGGGACCGCCGCCCTCCGCGGGGCGGCGGTGGAAGGGCCGGTCTGGCAGATGAAGCGTTTTGCTATGAGATATGCATAACGTAAATAGTACAATGTACTATATTTCACGATAAATGAAAATACGATCTATTTTCACAGTTAGAAGGAGCGACGTCAACCATGGATTGGCTCGAAGTCATCACCCACACCACCACCGCCGGCTCGGAGCCGGTGAGCGATCTCATGATCTCCTTCGGGGCGGCCGGCACGCAGGTGGAGGACCGGGCGGACGTCCCGGACCCCTCCAAGCCCCACGGCTACTGGGAGATCATCGACCCGGACATGATCGAGAAGATGCCCAAGGACGTGCTGGTGCACGCCTGGTATCAGCCGGACGCCTTCTCCGGGGAGAGTCTGGCGGCGCTGCGGCAGCGGCTGGAGACCCTCCGGGGGAGCCTCGGCGCGGCGGCGGGCTCGCTGGAGGTGGAGACCGTCAACGTCCGGGACGAGGACTGGTCCGAGGTCTGGAAGCAGTTCTACAAGCCCTTCCGCGCCGGGCGCACGCTGGTGGTCAAGCCGGTCTGGGAGGCCTATACCCCCGAGCCGGGCGACCGGGTCATCGAGATGGACCCCGGCATGGCCTTCGGCAACGGGACCCACGAGACGACGGGCCTGTGCCTGGCGCTGCTGGAGGACGCCGTGAAGGAGGGCGACCGGGTGATCGACGTCGGCACCGGCAGCGGCATCCTCGCCATCGGCGCGGCGCGGCTGGGCGCGCGGCGCGTGCTCGCCATCGACATCGACCCGGACGCCGTGCGGGTGGCGCGGGAGAACGTGGCGCGCAACGGCCTGACCGACCGGATCGACTGCGTGAAGGGCGACCTTCTGCAAAAGCGCGACGAGACCTGCGAGGTCTGCGTGGCGAACATCATTGCCGACGTGATCATCGCCTTCGCCCAGCCGCTGACGCAGCACATCGTGCCCGGCGGCCTCTTCGTCTGCTCCGGCATCCTCAAGGAGCGGGAGCAGGACGTGCTGGCGGCGCTGGCGGCGGCGAACTATACGGTCCTGCGCGTGGAGCGCCGGGGCGAGTGGGTGGCTATGCTCTCGAGGAGGTCGGCCTGATGCATCGCTTCTACGCGGCGGAGACCTGCGTCCCGGAGGGCGCGCCGGCGACCCTCCCGGAGGAGGACGCCCGCCATGCCGCCCAGGTGCTCCGCCTGCGGGCGGGGGACGAGGCGGAGCTCTTCCTGGGCGGCGCGCGCTACCGGGCGCGGGCGCTGGAGATCTCGCCCAGGCGGGCGGCCTTCACGCTCCTGGAGCGCCTGCCGGACACGGAGCCGGCGCTCTGGGTGACGCTGTTCCAGGGCCTGCCCAAGGGGGACAAGCTGGAGACCGTGATCCAGAAGAGCGTGGAGCTGGGCGTGAAGGAGATCGTGCCGGTGGCCTTCTCCCGCTGCGTGGCGCGGGTGGACGCCCGCGACGTTCCGCGCAAGCGCGAGCGCTGGCAGAAGATCGCCCGGGAGGCCTGCAAGCAGTCCGGGCGGGCGTTTTTCCCGGAGGTGGGCGCGCCGATTTCGACGGCGGAGCTGTGCGGACGGCTGAGGGATTTTGAGGCGTCGGCGGTCCCCTGGGAGGAGGCCCGCGGGCGCGGGCTGACCGCCTTCCACCGGACGCATCCGGCGGCGAGGCGGGTGGCCGTCGTCGTGGGACCGGAGGGCGGCATCGCGCCGGAGGAGATCGCGGCGTTGGCCGCGGCGGGCTGCGAGCCGGTGACGCTGGGGCCGAGAATCCTGCGGACCGAGACCGCGCCGCTGGCCGCCCTCGCCGCGCTGATGACGCTCTACGGCGAGATGGACGGCACGAGAGAGACAGAGGAGAAGAACGGATGAGCAGGCGCGTCGCTTTCCACACGCTGGGCTGCAAGGTGAACCAGTACGACTCCCAGGCGATGCTGGAGCGCTTCCGCGCGGCGGGCTACGAGGCCGTCCCCTTCCAGGAGGAGGCGGAGGTCTACGTGATCAACACCTGCACCGTCACCGGCGTGGGGGACAAGAAGTCGATGCAGCTGGCCCGGCGGATCCGGCGCGAGCGGCCGGAGGCGGCCCTCGTGCTCTGCGGGTGTCTGGCCCAGCGGAGGGGAGAGGAGCTGCTCCGGGAGACCGGCGCGGCGCTCGTGCTGGGCACCCAGCGCCGCGGGGAGATCGTCTCCCTGCTGGAGCGGGCGCTGGAGGAAAAAAAGCCCCTCTGCGCGGTGACGCCGCTGGCGGGGGCGGACTTCGAGCCGCTGCGGGTGCGCGGCGCGGAGGGCCACACCCGCGCGGTGATGAAGATTCAGGAGGGCTGCGACAACCACTGCACCTACTGCGTGATCCCCTCGGTGCGGGGCCCGATCCGGTCGCGGCCGCCGGAGGAGGTGGCGCGGGAGGCCCGCGCCCTGACGGAGGCGGGCTTCCGGGAGCTGGTGCTGACCGGCATCCACCTGACCAGCTACGGCCGGGATCTCCCGGTAGGGCCGGAGGGGACGCCTGTCACCCTCGCGGAGGGCATCGCGGCGGCCCACGGCGCGCCGGGGCTCGCCCGGCTGCGGCTGGGGAGTCTGGAGCCGGTGGTGGCGACGGAGGCGTTCGCCGGGCGGCTGGCCTCGATGGAGAAGGTCTGCCCGCAGTTCCACCTGGCGCTGCAGTCGGGCAGCGACACGGTGCTGCGCCGGATGGCGCGGCGCTACAACATGGCGATGTACCGCGAGGCGGCGGCGCGCCTGCGGGCGGCCTTCCCGGGCTGCGCCCTGACGACGGATATCCTCACCGGCTTCCCTGGCGAGACGGAGGCGGAGTTCCTGGAGACCTGCGAGGCGGTGCGCGAGCTGGGCTTCGCGCGGATCCACGTTTTCCCCTTCTCGGCCCGGGAGGGCACCCGCGCCGCGGCCATGCCCGGCCAGCTCCCGCGGGAGGAGAAGGAGCGCCGCGCCCGCGAGCTGATCGCGATCGGGCAGGAGACCTCGAGGGCCTACCGCGAGGCCCTGATCGGCCGGGAGGACAGCGTCCTCCTGGAGGAGCGCGGCGAAGCGGGCCGCTGGCTCGGCTACACTCCGGCCTACGTCCAGGTGAGCCTTCCGGACGGGGAGGGCCCGGAGCAGGGCCGGATCGTCCGCGTCCGCCTCACCGCCCTGGATGGGGACGGCATGCGCGGGGAGATCGTCTGAAACAAATGAATGCATCAAAAGAACCCCTCTGGCCTGCGGGCCGCCTCCCCATTGCGATGGGGAGGGAGGGGTTTTAAGCTTTTCCGCTGATGGGCGCTGAACGGCCTGAATCCATGCTTCAATCTGCGCCGGAGGCCACATTCCGCTCGGGCATGTGGGCGAAAAAGATGCGCCGGGGCCGGAGGAACAGGAGAAGCTCCCAGTCCCGCTGCAGCGCGGCGTTCTCGCCGTAGGCTTCGAGATATTCATAGGGCTCCAGATCCCCGACGAAGGCGTCCCCGCTGTCGAGCACCAGGGAGACGCTGTCCGCGCTGTGGCTGGGGGTGGAGACGATCTGGCCGGAGATCCCCAGCCCGCGCAGAAAGGCCCTGCTCTCCCCGCAGGAGATGACCGTGGCCCGCGCGGCGTCGACGGGTGTGAAGGGGAGCCTGTCCCGGGCGAAAATCGGGTCGGAAAAATGGACGAACGGGGCCTGCGTGTCGAGCAGCAGGAGCCGGACGCCCTGCGCCATCAGCTCCCCGACCAGGCCCATGTGGTCCGGGTGGTAGTGGGTGGCCAGCACCCAGGCGATGTCCCGCAGCCGCAGCCCCTGCCGCTTCAGCTCCCGGGAGAGGGCGGGCAGCGTCCCCGCGTAGTCCGTGTCGACCAGCATCCCGCCGGAGCTCCCCGGCAGGAAGAAAGTGTTTGTGTTTCCGTATTTCAGCTTGATCATGGCAGTCTGTACGCGGCTGGGCTTTCGTGCTCAGCCTGCTTTTTCGTTATCGGCTGCGGCGGGCCTGGACGTTCAGCAGGATCAGGGTTGCCACCAGCACCAGCGGGAAGACGCTGCCCGCCAGCATGCCGGCCTGCAGCGCGTCGCCCGCCTGCTGCGACACCGCGCCCACCAGGCTCGGGCCGAGGGCGCCGCCCAGATCGCCGCTCATGGCCAGCAGCGCGAACAGGGCGGTGCCGCCCCGGGGCAGGCGGGGGGAGATGACGCTGATGGTGCCGGGCCACATGATGCCCACCGAGAAGCCGCACAGGACGCAGCCCAGGAGGCTCAGATACGGATTGTGCGACAGTGACGCAAGCAGATAGCAGCACAGGCACATCAGGCCGGAGCCGATCATATAGTGAGTGAGGTTCAGCTTGGCTCCGTACTTGCCGTAGATTACGCGGCTGACGCCCATGGTGATGGCGAAAAGGCAGGGGCCGATCAGATCGCCCACGGACTTGGAGAAGCCGAGGGCGGCCTCGACAAAGGCGGAGGCCCACTGGGCCATGGCCAGCTCCGAGGCGCCGGCGCAGACCATCAGCACGATGGCGGCCCAGAAGAGGGGCGTCGCGAAGAGCTGCCGGATGGTCATGCCCTTGCCGTCCTCGGTCAGGCGCTCGATGGGACAGCGGACAAAGTTGAAAATGTTGTACAGGGGGATCAGCGCCCACAGGCAGGCTAGGATCCGCCAGCTGCCGATGCCGAAGGCCGTGAAGAACAGCGAGGAGAGGAGGATCACGCCCACGGAGCCCCAGCAGTAGAAGGAGTGCAGCAGGCTCATGACGGACTCCTTGTGCTCGAAGGGGCAGGCCTCCACGATGGGGCTGACCAGCACCTCGATCAGGCCGCTCCCGATGGCGTAGACCACGACGCAGACGAGGATCCCCGCGAAGGGGCTGCCGCACAGATCCGGCACAAAGGCGAGCCCGGCCAGGCCCAGCGCGGAGGCGACCTCCGAGGCGACGACGCACCGGCGATAGCCGATCCGGTCCACGAAGCGGGCGCAGAACACATCGACGATCAGCTGCGTCAGGAAAAAGACCGTCGGGATCAGGGCGATCTGGCCGAGAGGGATGCCGTAGCCTGAGCGGAAGGTCAGGAACAGCAGGGGCGCGAAGTTGGCGGCGATGGCCTGGGTGATGAAGCCCAGGTAGCAGGCCTTGAGCGTCAGGCGGTAGTTCTTTTGCAAAGGTGATGTCTCCCCTCTGTCGGATCAGGTCCGGAAGTTTCGGGTGCATTGTACCGCAAAGCGGCGGATTTGAACAGGGCTTTTTCTGCCGCTCCCCTTTACGAAACGGCGGCGCGATGGTAAAATGGCCTTGGCTTAACCGGCGCGGGTGACAGACCGGAAAGAACCATCAATCAAACGAAGCACTATAAGAGGAGAGACATGATGAAGCGCGAACCGATTCCGCTCATTATGGCGGCGGGCATGGGGAGACACAATCAATGAAAATGCTTTGTATTTTCATATAACAACAAAAGGAGAGACAATGATGAAGCCCGAACCGATTCCGCTCATTATGGCGGCGGGTATGGGGAGACACAATCAATGAAAATACTTTGTATTTTCTTATAACAACAAAAGGAGAGACAATGATGAAGCGCGAACCGATTCCGCTCATTATGGCGGCGGGTATGGGAAGACACAATCAATGAAAATACTTTGTATTTTCATATAACAACAAAAGGAGAGACAATGATGAAGCGCGAACCGATTCTGCTGATCATGGCGGCGGGTATGGGAAGCCGTTACGGCGGGCTCAAGCAGATGGACGGGATCGGCCCGTCCGGGGAGGTCATTCTCCACTATTCGATCTACGACGCGATGCGCGCGGGCTTCAAGCGGGTGCTTTTCCTGATCAAGCATCAGATCGAGGCCGACTTCAAGGCCAAGGTGGGCGACCCGGTGGCGCGGCATATGCAGGTGCAGTACGCCTTCCAGGAGATCGACCGGCTGCCGGAGGGCTTCGCCGTGCCGGAGGGCCGCGTGAAGCCCTGGGGCACCGGCCACGCGGTGCTGTGCTGCGCGGATTGCCTGGACGCGCCCTTCGCCGCCATCAACGCGGACGACTACTACGGCCCGGAGGCCTTCCGCGCCGCCTACGACTACCTCTCCACCGTGGAGGACGCGTCGCCCGCCCGCTGGATGATGGTCGGCTACCGCCTGGACCGCACCACCACGGTCAACGGCTATGTCTCCCGCGGCCTGTGCGAGGTGGACGGGGCGGGACGGCTCGTCCGCGTGACGGAGCACACGCACATTGTCCAGTCCTCCGACGGCCCGCTGACCACCCAGGACGGGAAGAACTATCTGCTGCTCGCCCCGGACACCCCGGTCTCGATGAACCTCTGGGGCTTTACCCCCGCGTTTGTGGACGAGCTGCGGCGGGGCTTCAGCGCCTTCCTGGAGAAGGCACTGGCGGAGAATCCCCTCAAGGCGGAATACTATCTGCCCACCGCCGTCACCGCCGCCCTCGAGGGGGGCCGCGCCACGGTGCAGGTGCTGCCCAGCGCCGACCAGTGGTGGGGCGTCACCTACCCGGAGGACCGCCCCCTCGTCGTGCAGGCGATCCGCGAGAAGGTCGCCGCGGGGCTGTATCCGGAGAAGCTGTGGGCGTGAGCGGGACCGGCGGCGAATCCAAAGAAAAAGCGCGGCCGCCGCGCTCTGGCACAGGAAAAACAAATCCGCCAGCATCCGCCGAACGGGAGGATCGATTGGACAAGAAAATAATCAAACAGCGCCGTTCCGGCCAGCGATACCTGAGAATCGCTTTCGCCCTCCTGGTATCCCTCGCCGTCCTGACCATATGCTCCAAAAACTCGTTCCTCTATCCGATGAACGACTGGGTGGATGTGAACTGCTTTTTCACGGTGGGCCGCGGAATCGTCCACGGCCTCGTTCCCTACCGGGATCTGTATGACCAGAAAGGGCCGCTGCTGTACTTCGTCTATGCGCTGGCCTCGCTGTTCTCGGAGCACAGCTTCTGGGGCGTGTTTGTGATCGAGATGCTGCTTTTTGCGCTGTTCCTGTCGATCGGCGGACGCATCGCGGCGCTTGTGTCCGACAGGCCCTGCGCCTACTGGCTGACGGTGGCGGGGCTGGGCGTCGGAGTCCCGCTCTCGCCCGCCTTCTCCCACGGCGGCAGCGCGGAGGAGTTTTTCCTTCCCGCCTTTGCGGGGGCAATGTATATCGTACTGAAGGCGATGCGGGAGCGCCGGCCGCTGACCCGGGGCCAGAGCTTTTGGCTGGGGGCCCTCGCCGCGGCCGCCCTCTGGACAAAGTACACCTTCTGCGGCCTGTTCGCCGGCCTGGCCGTTGCGGCGCTGATCTGGTATCTGCTGGACCGGATGGGGAAGGATTTGCCCCGCACGATCCTGTGGGCGCTGCTCGGGACGGCCGCGGCCACCGCGCCGGTGCTGATCTGGTATCTGCTGCGCGGCGCTCTCGGCGCGCTGTGGCAGGTGTATTTCGTTGACAACCTCACCCTGTATTCCCAGAACATCCGCGGCGGAAACTATGCCGATCCGCTGCCCAATCTGCTGAACAACCTCTCCTGGTCTGTTCCGGCCATGCTGGGTCTGGCGGGCCTGCTCATCACGGCGAAAAAAGAATGGCGGGCGCTTCTTGCCGCGGCGCTGAGCGCGGTGGCGCTGTTTGTCTTCACCTACGCCAGCGGACGAAAGTACCCCTACTACGCCATGGTGATGGCCTGCTTCGCGCCACTGGGATACGCGATGCTCTTCCGCACGATCCCCGCCGCGCGCTGCGGGACAAAGACCTTTCAGCGGGCGATTGCCGCCCTGGCCGTGCTGGCCGCGGCCGTCAGTCCCGCCGCGACGATGCGCTGGAGCCCAAACGTATACCTGATGAACACGCCGAAGGAAGAGATGCCTCCCTACCGGTTTGCCGCGGTGATCAATCAGGCGGAGGACCGCACGCTGCTGAACTACGGCTTCCTGGACGGCGGCTTTTACCTGGCCGCGGACGCCCTACCGGTCACGCGCTTTTTCTGCACGCTGAACAATGATCTCCCGGAGATGAAAGAGGAGCAGCGCGCCGCCATTGCCGAGGGGCGGACCGCTTTTGTCGTCATCCGCGGGATGGGCGGATCGAGGAAATCCCGCTCGGGCAAAGGCCAGCAGGACGCTGTCGATCTGAGCGCCTATCGCCCGGTCGATACCTGCGGCATGGTCTTCGAGGGTATGGAGTGGACATACACCCTGTATGAGCGGATAAAGCCCTGACGCAAAAGCCATACAGACCGGTCCTTCCACCGCCGCCCCGCGGAGGGCGGCGGTCCCCCTCCCCGGCAAGCTGGGGAGGTTTTCAGATACTTCACTTTAGCCCTGTCTCCCCATCTCCGATGGGGAGTCGGAGCGCCCAATCCGGCAGGCCTGTTTGAGATAGGTATGATGTTTGCCCACGGACGTCTATCGACCGTCGCCCATCAGCCTCTCCCAGATTTCACCCTTCGGGGCGGCGGTGAAGGTCAGCTCCGTCTGCTTGACGGGGTGGGTGAAGGTCAGCCGGTAGCCGAAGAGGGCGACGGTCTGGCCGGGGCGGCCGTGGCCGTAGCGGTTATCCCCCCAGAGCGGATGGCCGGCGGCGGCGAGCTGGACGCGGATCTGGTGGCTGCGGCCGGTCTCGAGGCGCACGGCGCACTGGCTCAGCCCCTCCGAGAAGGCGAGGCGCTCGGCGTGGAGGACGGCCCTCTGCGCCCCGGGCGTGCCCTCCGGTACGGCGGAGACCTGGTTGAAGCGCTTGTCCTTGAGCAGCCAGTCGGTCAGGGTGACCTCCGGCGGCAGCTCGCCCTCGCAGACGCAGAGATACTGTCGGTTCGCAGCGTGGGTCTGGAACTGGGCGGAGAGGCGCGCGGCGGCTTTCGACGTGCGGGCGAAGACCATCAGCCCGCCCACCGGGCGGTCCAGCCGGTGCACCAGGCCGAGATAGACCTCGCCGGGCTTGCGGTATTTCTCCCGGATGTACTCCTTGAGCGCGGAGAGGATATCCCCGTCGCCGGTGCGGTCCGCCTGGCTGAGCATGTTGACCGGCTTCTGGGCGACGAGCACATGGTTGTCCTCATAGAAGATCGGGATGTTCATCCACAGCCCGACGGGCGGGTCGGCCTGGGGAAGGGGGCGGTCAGGCACGGGACCACCTCCCGGAGCAGCCGCAGGGCAGGACGCCGCCCGCCGTCACGGGCAGGCAGAGCTCCTGGGCGTCCACTACGCCGCCGGGGGCGGGGATGCAGCGGCCCAGCAGGTTCGCCAAGACACTCGCCTGGAAGCCGGTGGTGTAGCTGTTGATGAGGAAGAAGAGCGGCTCGTCCGAGAGCGCCTGGGCGCAGGTGGAGACCAGGCCGTACAGCTCCTGCTCCAGCTTCCAGACCTCGCCGGAGGGGCCGCGCCCGTAGCTGGGCGGGTCCATCAGGATGCCGTCGTAGCGGCTGCCGCGGCGCAGCTCCCGCTGGACAAAGCGCAGCGCGTCTTCCACGATGAAGCGGAAGCGCTGCTCCGGCAGGCCGGAGAGCTCGCGGTTCTCCTTTGCCCAGAGCACCATGCCCTTGGCCGCGTCCACGTGGGTGACGTGCGCCCCCGCCGCGGCGCAGGCCAGGGTCGCGCCGCCGGTGTAGCCGAAGAGGTTCAGCACCCGCACGTCGCGCCGCCCGCTGCGGCGGATCTGCTCCGCCATCCAGTCCCAGTTGGCCGCCTGCTCCGGGAAGAGGCCGGTGTGCTTGAAGCCCGTGGGCCGCACCCAGAAGGAGAGCTCGCCGTAGCGCAGCTTCCAGCGCTCCGGCAGCGCCTCGCGGAACTCCCAGCTGCCGCCGCCCCGCTCCGAGCGGTGATAGACGGCCTGCGCCTTCCGCCAGGTGGCCTTATCCAGGGGCGGCCAGATGGTCTGGGGGTCAGGGCGCTGCAGAATGACATTCCCCCAGCGCTCCAGCTTCTCGCCGCCGCCGGTGTCGAGCACCTCATAGTCCTGCCAGCTGTTGCAGAGAAACATCAGTAAGCCTCCTCCTCGGCGTCGTCCCATCGGGAGAGAATATCGCGGTGCAGGTCGATCATCCGGGCGACGACCTCCTGCAGATAGAGCCGGTCGAGGCCGGCCAGGGCGGGGTCCAGCTCCACGCACTCGCGCAGGGCGCTCCAGTCCCCGGCGGCGGCCTGCGCCGCGAGGCGGCTCGTCTCGTCGATGTCGAGGCAGAGCTCGGCCAGCGGGCCGGGGAGCAGGATGTGCTCCGGCTGCTCCACGCCGGCGGACAGGGTGAGGGGAGCCTCCACCATGGCCGCGAGGGGCAGATTTTGAATTGCCCGCTTCGCGTTGGGCCGGACCGCCGCGTCGAGCGTCAGATCCTCCCGGCGCAGCAGCGCCAGCGCGAGCTGGCCGGGGCGCTGGGCGGGCGCGCCGGAGAGCAGCAGCAGCTGCGCCGCCTGCCCCTCGCGGTCCGCGAGCCCCTTCTCCGCGACGAGGTTCATCCGGCGGATCCGCTCCTTGCGCTGCTCCACCGGCTCGGACAGGGCCGGGTTCGGGTCGGGGGCGTAGTCCTCCTGGGCCGGCATCCAGGCCGCGTGGTCGGGAATATTCCCCACCGGCAGAGCCTCCAGGCTGGCGAGCCAGCGCTTGCTCAGGCGGCCCAGCTCGCCCTCGGCGGCCAGCGCCATGGCGCCGGCGAGCCAGTCCTTCCCGTCCCGGCGGTCCGCCATGCGGGTCAGGAAGCAGAATTCCGGCAGGCCCGCCGCCTCGGCGTCCAGCTTTTCCGGCGGGACCCGGAGCTTGCGGCAGAGCCACTCCAGTCCGCCGGGCCCCTTGCGCCAGCCGGCGGTCAGCCCCCACGCGGCGAAGCCGCCGCGCCGGAACATCTCCACCGTCCGCGCGACGGGCTCGCCCAGGGAGACGACGATGGCGCCGGGGCAGCGCTCCCGCATCTCGTCGCAGAGCGCGTAGACCGCCTCGCCCTGGCGGAGGGTGCGCATCAGCCCGCCGAGGCCGCCCAGCGTCCGGGCCTGGTCCCGCAGACCCTCGTCCCTCTCGTCGGCGCCCGAGAGGGCCTCCTGGTCCATGCGGAAGCGGCTCGCGGCCATCGGCTCGCCGGCGTACACCACGGCGTCCGCACCCTCGAGCGCGGCGCCGCGGGCGGCGCAGAGCGCGACCGTGCCGCGCCCGGCCTTGGCGGCGACGGCGTCGCCGTAGCGCTGCAGGAGGTCGCGCATGCTCTCGTTGCGCTCCTCGACCGCCACCTCCACGTCCGCCTTGCAGGCGAAAAGAAGGTCCGCCAGCAGGGCGGGCAGCAGCCGGGGGATATCCTGTCCGATCAGTGTGATTTTCAAATGGCCTCCGCCTCTCTTGCGCGCCGAAGGCTTGCCCCCCCGGCGGCGTGAAATCTCAACACCCTGAATTATAGCCCAAAACCCGGGCGGACGCAATGCGCGGATCCGGCCCGGCGCGGCCTGAAAAGCGCGGCCGCGGAGAAATTTCAGAAAGATTTTCAAAAAGGGGTTTACAAAGCCTTTGTTTTGTGATAATATAGGACTGTTGACGGGGCATTAGCGCAGCTGGTAGCGCACCACACTGGCAGTGTGGGGGTCAGCGGTTCGAATCCGCTATGCTCCACGAGGACCCTCTTCCGCAAGGCAGAGGGTTTTCTTGTACCGCGATCCATGTTGCGGGGAATCGAAAAACCTCGACCGAACCAGTTTAATACATATCTCAAATGTGCCTGCAGTATCGCAAAAGACCGGCCCCTCTGTCGCTGCGGCGACATCTCCCCATCGGAGATGGGGAGATAGGGCGAAAGTGCAGTATCTAAAAGACCTCCCCAGCTTGCTGGGGAGGGGGACCGCCGCCCTCCGCGGGCGGCGGTGGAAGGGCTGGTCCGGCTGACGATGCACTCTAAACTGAGATAAGCTTGAACGCGGAGATCAACATGAAAAAAGAAGCGATCAGGATGACCGCCTCCTATGCGGCGATTCAATTCTTCTTCTGGTTTGCCTACGGCACGGCGCTGTCCTACGCCAGCCCCTATCTGCTGGCCTGCGGCCTCTCCAACACGGCCATCGGCCTGATCAACGCCGCCGCCTGCGCGCTCTCGGTGCTGATCCAGCCGACGCTCGCGGCCTATGCGGACAGCGAGAAAAGCCCTTCGCTGAAGGTGATCCTGTCCGTCATGCTGGGGATTCTGCTGCTGTGCAACCTGCCGTTGGTCTGGCTCGCCGGGAAAAACGGCATGGCCAACGGCTTTCTGCTTGGCGCGGTGATCCTGATGATCCAGCTCTGCCTGCCGCTGGTGAACGCCCTGGCCACGGAGAGCATGAACGCCGGCGCGCCGCTGAACTTCGGGATCGCCCGCGGCGTCGGCTCCATCGGGTACGCGGTCATGTCCTTCACCATGGGGCAGCTGATCGCACGGCTGGGCGTGGAGATCCACCCGGCGGCGCTGGCCTGCTTCTCCGTCTGCCTGCTGGTGTCCATCCTGGCCTTTCCCTTCCGGAAGCGGGCGAAGGACGGCGGCGGGGCCGCGAGGAGCAGGGGGGCGTTTGCCGCCTTTGTCCGGCGCTATCCGGCGTTCTGCGTCATGCTGGCCGGCTTTGTGCTGATCTATGTGAGCCATGTGCTGATCAACAACTATGTCTATCAGATCGTGGTGGACAAGGGCGGCGACAGCGCCAACATGGGCATCGTCATGTCCCTGGCGGGCTTCCTGGAAGTGATCCCGATGCTGATCTTCCCCTGGATGCTGAAGCAAAAGGGCAGCGGCTTCTGGGCCAGGCTGTCGGGCGTGTTCTTCACGCTCAAGGCGCTGGGGACCCTGCTGGCCGCCTCCATGGGGGCGCTGTATCTGGTGCAGCTGCTCCAGCCCCTGGGCTGGGGACTGCTGACCGTGGCCTCGGTGTACTATGTCAACGAGATCATGAGGGAGCAGGACCGGATCCAGGGCCAGGCCTACATGACCATGGCCCTGACCGCGGCGACCATCCTCGGCTCCCTGGGCGGCGGCTGGCTGATCGACACCGCGGGGGTCCAGGGCATGCTGATGGCCGCGGTGGTCAGTGGCGCGGTCGGAACGGGGATCGTCTGGCTCAGGCGGTCGTGACGGCCGGGGACGGGCGAAAACGGATCACGGGATGCACCCGATAGAGGATACATCCCGTTTTTTGATCAATGGAACGAGGCGTCGATCAGCGCACCGTTCACCGCGTTGACCAGGGCATAATTCGTGTAGTTCTGTCGTGCTGCCTGGTCATCCTGATAGAGGATCATCCACACCGGTGCGAACACCATGCCATCAGCCTTGTTGTCAGCGCGTACGGCCTCATAAGTCAGGGATATCTGCCGCACGGATCTGATCACCCGACTGTTCCAGGAAAGCGACCGGCCCAGTTCCTCCGCCAGGCGGCTCACAGCATCGTCAGGAGCGATCAGCCGCCCCGGAACATCAACCAGCTCGCCCCGGCTGAACGGGTTCCTGATGCTGGCATACACGATGCCCCTGCTGTTGACATAGACGATGACCACATACCGGCTGCCGGATTCGGTGGTGTCGACGCCAGTCGGAGTATAGCGCAGGAAGTAGCCCTCCTCGCTGGTTGGGATCGCGCTGTAATCGTAGGGCTGATAATCATCATCCACCAGCAGTTCACCGTCCGCAATGGCCTGCTCCCAGATGGCACCCATGGTTTGGATGCGCTCATAGCTCATATCCAGCGCCTCAATGCAGACATACTGATTGTCAGCGATCCCGAGCCTTTCGATCAAGGCTTCCGCCTGCTCCTGCGCATCCTCCAGTGAAATTCCGGTCAGGGAGGCTTTTTCGAGCGCAAACTCCTCGGCGTGGTTAGGCCAGTTCCGTATCCAGGTTCGCTCCACGATGATGTTGGAAGGCGCCTGGGTATACTGGTCGTCCGTGAATTCATAGTAGAACAGAGCTTCCGGACTCAGGCCCAGGATGGCGTGATCGGCAAAGTGGATATCTTCCGTGCCTTCACCGGAGACAATACCGGTTTGGTTGAACCATACCGGATCAACGCTCGCAGTGAAGTCCGTTTTCACAGCACGGTAGATCGGCATGGTCCCGGATTCCTGATACGCGGCAGGAACATTCAGTTCGTATCCTTCCTGCTCGATCG
Source organism: uncultured Clostridia bacterium (assembly GCA_947165425.1). Classification (GTDB taxonomy): domain Bacteria; phylum Bacillota; class Clostridia; order Christensenellales; family Aristaeellaceae; genus RUG11272. Next base: position 19,030 of record CAMVAJ010000007.1, on the reverse strand, counting down.
TGACGGTTCCTGAAGTGGGTGAAGGCTGCGTGCCGGCATCCGTATTCATCACGACCGGAACACAAGCCACGGTCCATTTCACTTGTGACATGGAGCCTTCCACGATCCGGCCTTCAGCATCGAGCTGTTCCACATAACTCTCCATCCGAATCTGATAGCTCGTTCCCTCGTTGATCGCAAATCCATCATCTGCTTCGAAGGAGAACGTGAGAGAGCCATCCTCATTCGCCACGTCATAGTATCCGCAGGTTCCAACCCGCAGCATGGTTCCTTCATCAATCCCGACCTCCAGAGGCGTGGCGTTGATGGTCAGCATTCTGCCGCCGGTTGCCTGTGCTTTTGCCGCAAAGACCTGCGCCGCCTCGTTCATGGCGAAATACTCGGGATCATAGGCGAAATCATTCGGCACGAGCACATCCTGGGGATGGACCGGCCGCGCCGTGCCGACACCGTACAGCGCACGATCCTTGTATACGATCTCATCCAGGGTGAACACCACGTCCCCGACGGTCACCGACTCACCGATCTGCGCGATCTTCCCTTGCTGCAGACGCTCGCCCATCTCCGCGTTCCAGTGCAGGCCGAAGAAATCAGCCACCTGGGATGAGAACAGGGCATAAGCGGTTCCGATGACGGCCAGTCCCAGCGCGATCGCCAGGACGAGGGCGGCAGAAATTCTCTTTTTCACAGGCTCTTCTCCTTTCGCGTTCGCGAGTACCCGCTGCGCGAGCCATGGATCCTCCTGCAGCCCCGAGAGCGCGGCGTCCATCGCCGTCCGGACTCTTTGCTGTTCCTCATGCAGGGTCATGCTCATCACTTCCTTCCAAAGCGCAGCGCAGCTTTTTTCTTGCTCGGTTCAATCGGCTGCCGACGGCCTGATGCGTGATGCCCAGGACCTCGGCGGCCTCCTCATAGGTCATCTCCTGCAGCCAGCACAGCAGCGCGGCCTCCCTCAGCTTCACGGGCAGATTCATCACTGCAAGGGTCAGGCTTTCATCTGGTTCATCGACCGCTCCGACGGCCTCCGGGAGCATATCCGGCGTGACGCTACGATCCACATGCCGGAACCAGCCGGTTCTGCGCAGATCCTTGCAGGTATTGATGGCGATCCGATTCAGCCAGGTGCGCTCCGAGGCGTCCCGCCGGAATGATCCCAGATTCCGATAGGCTTTGATGAAGGTCTCCTGCACAGCATCCTTCGCCAGCTCCTTGTCGTGCAGGTACGCGTAGCACAGCCGAAGCAGGGGGAGCTGATACAGGCCGACCATTCGCTCGAGTTCTCTCTCCAAACTGTCCGGGCCCTTGACAGTCTCCATGGCGACCTCACCACCTTTCACCTATTAGACGACACTTTGGGGAGGATTGCAACATGGGAGGCAAGAATCTTTCCGTTTTCTTTCCGAGCCTTATGGTCTCCTGACGGAATGCTTTGATCCGCGTAATCGAAAGAATACCATCCATCCGCCGCAGGGTGTCAGCCACGGCACGGTTTTGAAATGCTTCCTTCCCGGGAATCATCAGGCCCGGTACGCCATTTGAAAAGACCAGCGAAAAAACCAGCATAGGTCTTGCGGTTTGGTCCGTTCTCGGCTACAATAGGTGGCGGTTCCGGGAAAAGCGCAGAGGAGACAAAAGTGGATCACGAGGCGGTCGGGGTTGCGCTGACTGAACTGAGATTTGCATGACGCGGGAGGGGACAGACGATGCCGTTTATCGACTCGAAGGTGACCGTTAAGCTGAGCGATCAGCAGAAGGAAGAGATTAAGTCTGAGCTGGGGAAGCTCATCACGACGCTGAACAAGAGCGAGACCTATCTGATGGTCGGCATCGAGGACGCCTGTGACCTGTGGCTCGGCGGCCGGAAGCTGGACAGGGGAGCCTATGTGGCGGTCAGCCTGTATGGGAACGCCCCGCGGGAGGCCTACGATGCGCTGACCGGCCAGATCTGCGATCTGCTCAGCGCGAAGCTGGGGATCCCCGGCAGCGCGGTCTATGTGACCTACCACCCGGTCAGCGACTGGGGCTGGAACGGGAAGAACTTCTGAGCCGGAAGCTGAATCAGCCGATTGAATAAAGCAGAAATAATGAAGGGGCCGTTCCCTGTGTGGATTCTGCACAGGGAACGGCCTTTTTGTCACTTATACTTTTCTCAGATTAAAAAGCTTCATCTGCCAGACCGGCCCTTCCACCGCTGCCCCGCGGAGGGCAGCGGTCCCCCTCCCCAGCAAGCTGGGGAGGTTCTCAGATACTCGACTTTAGCCCTATCTCCCCAGCTTGATGGGGATTCAGCGCAGAATGCCGATAGGCAAGGTCGCCGCAGCGACAGAGGGACCTGTTTCTTGCGCATGTATACAGAAAACAACGCCGTGTTTCACCGTAGGCAAAACGCGGGATCTGTGCTATGATAGCGGCAGACAGCGCATGTGATGGGACGCTTATGGAGGGAAAAACCATGCTGCAGGCCAGGAACGGAACTTTGAATCTGCCGGCCGGGACGGCTGACTATATCCGCTTTGGCAGCGGGGCGAAAACGCTTGTCATGATCCCGGGCGTGGGCGACGGCCTGAAGACGGTCAGGGGGATGGCTTTGCCCTTTGCCCTTCTGTACAGAAGTCTGGCAAAGGATTTCACCGTGTATGTGTTCAGCAGGCGGAGGAACCTGTCCACGGGCATGACCACGCGGGACATGGCGGAGGACGTGAACGCCGGGATGGACGCGCTCGGACTGTCGGCGGCCGCGGTGGTCGGCGTCTCCCAGGGCGGGATGATCGCCCAGTGGCTGGCGATCGACCATCCGGAGAAAGTTGCAAAGCTGGTGCTGACCGTGACGCTGAGCCGTCCGAACGAGACGATGCGGGATGTGATTGCCCGCTGGCTGGGGATGGCTGAGCGCGCCGATTACAAGGGCATCATGCTGGACACGGCGGAGCGCTCCTACTCCGAAAAGCGTCTGAGGCAGGCGAGGCTTGAATACCGGCTGCTCGGCAGCGTGGGCAAGCCGAAATCCTTCGAGCGCTTCCGGATCCAGGCCGCGTCCTGCGCCGCCCACGACGCCTATGACCGGCTGGATCAGATCGGCTGTCCGACGCTGGTGATCGGCGGCAGAGAGGACAGGATCGTGACAGGGGAGGCCTCTCACGAAATCGCGGCGCGGATTCCAGAATGCGAGCTGTATATGTATGACGGGCTGGGGCATGGCCTGTATGAGGAAGCGCCCGATTTCCTGAAGCGCGTGGCTGATTTTTGCAGATAAAAAACCAGGTGCACCTGAATGTGCCGCTTGTGCGGAAACAATCGGGAGTCAGCATACAGGATGCTGCCTGCAAGTCGGTTGAGTGATAGCGCAAGAAGAGGAGCCAGCGCGAGAATGCCGGCGCTGCCATTTCAGCAGCGCCGGTGAATTCTTTTAAACAATTTGATCAAGCCCGATCAGGATCACATCGTCCCTTCGTTCCGCTTCCGCTTTTAAGCCTTCCGTGAAGCCGGCCTTCGAGAAGAGGACGAACCAGGTCTGACTGCGCTTTGTGTAAAACGCATCCGCTTTTTCCTGGAGCGCTTTGAAGACAGCCAGGTCGGTCGGCTCGTTGCGCCATTTGCACTCGCCGATCAGATAATTGCTGCCGTCGCTTGCAATCAGGTCGATCTCGACGGCTTTTCGGGTCTTTGCGTCCGTCCCCCACCAGCGTCCGATATTAGTAAAGAGGAAGGGCAGCTCGCCTTTTGCATTCTCCGCAAGAAGGTAATCCCGGCACACCTGCTCAAAGACCAGACCCATATATGCAGCATAATCAGGTGAAATCTTCTTTTTCCAAACGATCTCAGAGGCCCCTGTCTCTAACAGCGTCCGATTCGCAAACACATACCTGTACCAGAAGCGGAACATCAGGTCAGAAATCCCGTAGATCGTCTTTCTCGCTGTTTCCTTTTCTCCATAGGGGGTCTCCTTGTAGAGGATGCCCAGTTCGCAGAGCGTATGGATATATTTCAGGCACTTGGCAGGTTCTTCACCGATTTTCGTCGCAATCTCATTGGACTTGGTATATCCGCCTGCGATCGCTTCAATGACTGCGCTGTACACACCCGGCTCCTGCACTTCCTGGCGCAGCAGCAGCAGCGGTTCCTCATAGAGATATGCGGTGACTCGTAAGAAGCTCCTTTTGATATTTGTTTCAAAGCTTTTCCCGGGTTGAATCTGTGACAGATAAAGCGCCGTTCCTCCATATGCGCCGTACAGCATCAGCTTGTCTTCGTTGCTGCAGCCTTCCAGAAAACGCAGGCTCGTCTGGTAAGGGAAAGGAAGGAGCTTCAGCTGCCCTGTCCTGCGGCCAAAGATCGGGCTCTTGGAGCCTAATACTTCTTTTTCCATGAACCCCATATAGCTGCCGCACAGAATGATGAAAAGCTTGCTCTTGTTCAGCTGATGGTCGATCAGATGCTGAAGCGTCGACAGCAGCGCCTTGTTTTTCCGGACAAGATAGGGAAACTCATCAAAGACGAGAACCAAACGCTGATCACCCTGCCGCTGCTGGATATAGGTCAGCGCCTTTTCCCATGTCGCAAAAGGTGAAAGCGACGTTTCTCCGTAGTGCTGAAAAACCTGATCCGAGAATTTGTCCAGATTCAGTTTTGTATTGCTCTGCTCGGCTGAATAGAAGATCGATTCCTTGTTTTTGCAGAATTCATTCAGCAAGGTCGTCTTGCCAACTCGCCTGCGGCCATAGAGAACAAACAATTGGAACTGATCCTGTGAATACAGATCCTCAAGGTCTGCCAGCTCCCTTTCGCGTCCAAGAAACATCCGCCTCACCTCACTAATTGAAAATAAAGTAATTAACTTTCGAGTTAATTATACCTCAGATGACCCGAAGGGTCAAGCCCTGAATTCTTGATTTGTGTGGAGGCCTGTTATTATCAAGGCTAAGAGATGATGGGATGATCGGACATCATTCAATGGCTTGACAAAAACGCCGGCACGAATGCCGGCGCCTTTTCGTCAGGGGTTAATGCAATTGACCTGGAAGCCTGAGCCACTCCTTTTTCGGGAATTGCTGATCAAAGCGAAGCAACGCGTCCTGGTCGATGGAAGAAAACGCGGGACAGAATTGAATCCGTCCATGAATCGGGGCGAGCGCATCTGGTTCCAGCTCGCAGGCCATGAACGCCGGGAAGGAAGAACCATCCTCGAAGACAATGCCAAAGTCCGACGCGTCCCGAAAACCGAACCGGTGGTAGTACGCCGGATTCCCTGTGATGACAATGCCGGGAAACTTCATTTCTGCAGCTTTTTTCATCGTCATCTGGATCAGCGCGGAACCGATGCCTTTTTTCTGATGTTCAGGATGCACGCTGATCGGGCCGAAGGTGATCACAGGGAAAACCTGTCCATCCCCGGCGATCACGCTGGTATGCGTATAAAAGATGTGGCCGCAGATGAGGCCGGACGCATCCTCACACACATAATTCAGTTCATGGATGACAGCGGGGTCGCCCCTCATACTGTGGATGATAAAGTGCTCCTCGCAGCCGGGCTGATACACATTCCAGAATGCTTCGCGCGTCAGCGCCTCGACGGCGGCAAAATCCGCGGGTGTTTCCAGCCGAAAAGTATAGCCAGATTCCATGATCGATTTCCTCCTTATGTTGTGGCTTCAACGCGGGAGGCTTGTGTGATGAATTCGCAAACCTCCCGGTCAGCGAACTCTTCTACGAATCAGCTTCTTCAAACACTCGTACCTCGTGCTTAGATTCAGCCCTTCGGCTGCGCTGAAAGTATAACAGGGAATTGCGTTGTTTGTCAATCTTGATTGACTCTGCGAATCATGACCCTTTCCCCCTGCTTTCAACGCGACAGGAACAAACCGTACTCCTTGGGAACCTTCAGAACACCGTCAACCGACGCCGCGTTTAGCACCTTCAGGATGGTCTCCCTCGGAAGGGCGCGCAGCGACGACATGCCCGCCAGCGAAGCGATGTAATCCACAAGGTCGTTCACGTCCGTCACTTCCAGCGAATCCTCGTAATCATACCGTTCCACCGCGCTGAAAAACGCCTGCAATTGCTTCCGGCCGTTCTGCAGTGTAAACGTATGATTGGCTTCTTCTGTCACCCCATATTCCCGGAACAGCCCGGCCAGATATTCCATGATGCCGTTTTCTCCATAGGTGGCGCAGCAGAAGGTGCCGCCTTTTCGCAGCACTCTTCGGACTTCGGACAGGGCTTTTGCGATATCCGGCACATGATAGAGCATCATGTTGGCGATGATCAGGTCGAAAGACTGGTCTGAGTAAGGGATATGCTGAATGTCAACGACGGCGTACTCAATATGGGGATACGGTTGAAGCGTTTCTTTCGCTTTGGCCAGCATTCCTTCCGAGAAATCCGTGAGGATGATTCTCGAACAGGCATCGATGATCTCTCGCTGATTCAGCCATGACGCGCCTGTTCCGCAGCCCAGCTCCAGCACTGACATCCCTTTGGACACCGGGTAATGCGCAGCGATCCAGTTTCCGAAACCCTGCTGATTGGTTGAATACTTGGCGTGAATGGACATTCTCGTGCTCAGATTGGCGGATGAAGCATATTGTGTTTTCACCGCTGTTTCATGATTGAGTGCTGACATCCGTCTGCCTCCTTGCCATATGGTTTTTCCTTTTTCAGCATATAATACGAGGCGACCAATTGTCAAGCATTGACAGTCATGGAAAAGCAGAATGACGATTCTGAACAAAAACTTGCCTGTTTTGTCCGCAAAAAGAGAGCCCGTAATGCAAAAAGAGGCATATCCGGTTTTCCCGGATATACCTCATTGTCCATAGATGACACATGTGCGCCGAATGAAATGACCTCGCTTCGGCGGCCCGCGTTACAGGGTGTAGACGTAATTCGCCTTTCTCGGGGCGGGGTCTGCGGCGGGTTTTCAGGGTGGCGAGGGTTTCAGCCCTTGTCCTCCTTGCGGATCGGTTCTGTTCATGTGTTCGTCTGGCCCTGCATGTGGGCGATATACTCGTTTCCCCAGGCCTCCATGGCGGCCACGACTGGGTGAAACTTCTGCCCGATCTCCGTCAGCGAGTATTCCACCCGCGGCGGGATGGCCTCATACTGAACCCGTTGGACGAGCCCGTGTTCCTCCAGCGTCTTCAGCTGCACGGACAGGGTGGCGTGGGTCATCTTCGGCATCTTCCGGAGCAGCTCGTTGAAGCGGATCGGGCCCTTCTCCAGGTAGAGCAGGATCAGGGTCGCCCATTTCCCGGAGATCAGGCTCTGCGCGGTGGCGTAGGGACATTTGCCGAAGCGCTCCTCGATCGTGGTCTGCTTTCCCATCAGAGATCAAACGCTTCCTTCTGATCCATCATGCCGCGGATCTCGGCGTGGCCGTTCTCCAGATAAAACAGGCCCATCTCCCAGCCGTTCTGGTCGTAGAGGGCCATGATCTGCGGCATGGCTTCGCGCACCTTTTCGAGCAGCGCGGCGTCCTTGACGACCTTGGCCTCGCCGTCATAGCGCAGGAACTCGCCGCCGTTCACGGCCAGGATTTCCACCTTGGGGTTCGCGGTGAGCTGCCTGAACACATTCTTGAAGGTTCCGCAGCCGAAATACAGGGTGTCGTTCACCAGCATCTGGAAGCCGAAGGGCCGGCCCTTGGGCTGATCCCCGTCGGTCGTCAGGAAGTAGAAGGTCTGGGCCTTGTTCAGGAACTCATGGACTTTTTCGGCGTTGGTCATGGTTTTGATCCTCCTTGATTCATAGTCATTTTCTTGAACCGGTTTGATTATACGACTGTCAGGCGCGGAGCGCAAGTACGATTTTTCAGGATACCTGGTATTCTCGGAAATACCGCGGCTGGTCTGTTCTCTGACTGAGTGCATGATGAGGCGGTATTTCTATATCATATATAATCCGTCTTTATATCTCATCCATCAGGAGGAAATCCCGGAGCTTGTAATGGTAAACGGTGCTGGTTGAATAGTCGATTTCGTCGTTTGTGATGATGATTTTTTTGACACTGTTATCAATACCCGCAAACGCGGAAAACTCTCTGTCATAAGTTTTTTCTTCCGCTATGCTGTAGGCGACCTGAATCAGGTACAGTTTGCTGCCTCTGACTGCTCTGAAATCGATCTCTCGCCCTTTGTTGTTGTACACCGTCACTTCATATCCAAGATAAATCAGTTCATTCAGAACGATGTTTTCCAGGTTGTGCGTAAGATCAAACCGGTTTCCGGATACCCGTATGCTGTTCAGGGAAACATCCTCATCGTACAGCTTATAATAGTAGCTGAGCTTTGCCTTCGTTTTGGGAGAGTAAAGGGGGACGTCTTCGATGACATATGCTTCAGTCAGATATCTGAGATATTTGATCACCGTCGGAACAGAAACTGAAATGTTCTGCCCCTTCATATAATCGGCGATGGACTTTGCACTGAAGATCCTGGCATTGGAAACCAGGATATAATCAACGATACGCTCAAATACATCTTTCTTTCGGATGTTGTACCGGTTTTCCAGGTCATTGTAGATGATGGTAGCGTTGAGATCGTTCAGGTAGCGTTTCATGGATTCATGGCCCTGCTGCTCCAGCACTGCCGGAAACCCGCCCCAGACCAGGTAATCGCTGATCTCAAAAGTGCGCCCCAACTGTTCAGCATATTCCTTGGCCTCCCGGTAAACGAAGGGTCGTATACGGAAGGAAATATAACGTCCGGACAGCTCTTTTGTAAATTCCCGGGAAAGTAACTTGGAATTACTTCCTGTAATGAATATGGACGTGTTATAGAGCCGGAGCGTTCTTGCGGCTTCATTCCAGCCTTCAACATTCTGGATCTCATCCAGGAAGACATAGAGCTTATCCTCTCCCAAATAATCATTCACATAGGCAATGAGGGCATCTGCATTTGGAATCTTCACTCTGACAGGCCTCAGGTCAAAGTCCAGAAATAAGCATCTTTTTCCCGCAGCTTCAAGCTCATCCAACACCTGCCTTAGGATTACAGATTTTCCGCATCGACGGATACCGGTGATGATTTTGATCAGATTGCTGTCAAAGAAAGGCCTGATCTGCGATATATAGTGCTCTCTGCGAATCATATGATCGTCTCCTGTATGTTGGAATCGCAGAGGCGGCTATCATAGCCAGCCTCCAAATGTCTGTTCTTGATATTGTCATTATACTTTAAGATTTTGCGATAATCAATACTATCTTAAAATAGAAATTAAAGATATAGCCATAATAAGCAATTTTTAAATTAGAACGGGGGTAGTATCCGTATTTTGCGCCAAAAGGCAGGCTCCTAAGCCCATCAATCCAAGCATCACCAACAGGAGCCGGGAAACCGGCTCCTGTTGGTGTGGTGCTGCTGTCAGGCGTGATCCGAAACCCATATTATTGATATGTAAAAAATCTATATTATTGGTATTGGCGGTGTCTTGGTTTTGCGGACAAGCCTGGCACAGAGGTACTGCCGACGTGCTCAATTCCGATTATCAATGGACCGATGGCTTCCGTCAGCTCGGCTTTGATTTTGAGAGAATCCTGCAAATACAAAATGCCACAGGATGCCGCTGAATCGCCGATCAAGAAACCATCTCTTCATGCGCAGCGTTCACCCCTCATGTCAAACGGGACGACTGTTTCCGTGCGCTTCAGTCGATCCACCATTCCGGCGTTAGTTCTCCGAGCTTCATGACATGGCCCTTGGCGTAGTCGATCATGATCTCGATCTCCTGGTACCGTCCCGGCATCAGCTGCACCATCAGCTCCCGGCAGGCGCCGCAGGGCGCGCCCTTGCCCTCGTTCGGCGGAATACAGAGAACCCGGTCGATTTCGTGCTCGCCGTTGGTGATCATGTTGAAAATTGCGTTCCGCTCGGCGCAGATGCCCAGCGACGAGCAGGTGTCGATGCATACGCCGACATAGATTTTCCCCGATTTCGAGCGCACGGCTGCGGAGACCTCTCCCGCCGTCACATAGTCCGAGATTGTCCGGGCGTTCAGTACCTTCTTCGCGGCGTTGTACATGTCAACCCAAATCTGATCCATGGCTTAGCCCTCCTTGGATGCGTATAGTGTGTTTTCGTCCGATTATACACGTTATCGGACGGTCAATCAACCTGGTATGGATCAGGTTCCTTGCGTTAGGATGTAAAACTGGCCTGCAGGTGCTTCAGGAAGCGCTCCGCGATCGGCGAGAAGGTCTGATACTTCTTCCAGATCAGGTACAGCTGATTCTCCAGCCTCGGCGACAGCGGACGGAACACCAGCCCGGACGTGGCCGACGTATCGATCAGATGGTCAAAGGTCAGCAGATAGCCGAGCCCCTCCCGGGCAAACAGGGAGCCGTTATAGGATAGGCGGAAGGATCCCCCGAGGCGCAGCTCCCGGATCCGCTCGGCGCACCATCTGGGGATATCGCTGCGCCAGCTCTGCTCCGAACAGAACAGCGGGAGGCCGACCAGATCATCCACGGTGATGGCCTTTTTCTTGGCCAGCGGGTCATCCGCCGGGAAGACAAGCCCCCACACATCCGCCTGGGGGAAGCGGAGAGATTCATACTTCCCCGCATCCGGCTTCTCCGCCAGCACGGCAAAGTCCAGCAGCCCTTTGTCCAGCTTCTCCGTCACCTGCTCCGTGTCGCCGCTGGTGATATGATAGCGCAGCTCGGGGTACTGCCGGCGAAACGCTTTGATCTCCCGGGCCAGATACCGGATCTGGTAGGACTCCGCCAGCCCGAAATAGATGTCGCCCCCGCTGATGTCGTCCAGCGTGACAAACTCCTGGGTGATCTTATCCGCCATGCTGACCAGATCCTCCGCGCGGTTGCGCAGCAGGATGCCCTCCTCTGTCAGGCGAATGCTGAAGCTGTGGCGGGTGAAGAGCTTTTTGCCCAGCTCGTCCTCAAGCCCCTTCATGGCCTTGGACAGCGTGGGCTGCGTCACGTGGAGGATCTCCGCCGCGTGGGTCATGTTCTCCTCCCGGGCGACTGTCAGAAAATATCTCAGCGTTCGGATCTCCATGGGGCCATCCTCCGTAAGCAGATTGTGATATGCACGGAATGCATTTCATGAAATAAATTATAACCATTTGCGGACGTCTTCGCAAGCGGGTATAATAGGATTGTTCAAAAGATCCTGGTAAGGAGGCATCCATGGAAAAGAAGATCGTTCAAACCGCCGGACGGGAGCAGCTGGGAGACTTTGCGCCGATGTTCGCCCATCTCAATGACGACGTGCTGTTCGGCGAGGTCTGGAATGAGGATGCCATCGACACGAAGACCAAATGCATCGTCACGGTGGTCAGCCTGATGGCTTCCGGGATCACGGATTCATCCCTGACCTACCATCTGCAGAACGCGAAAAACCACGGCGTGACCAAGGAGGAGATCGCCGCGGTCATCACCCATGCCACCATGTATGTCGGCTGGCCCAAGGGCTGGGCTGTCTTCCGGCAGGCCAAAGAAGTCTGGAAAGACGAATGATTTGAGGACGGAACATGAAAAAAGGATTTAGTCTGCTCTGCGTCGCGGTGCTGGCCATGACCGCGCTCATCTGTCTTGCGGAGGCGAGTCCCTTGACGACAACGGAACTGGAGGAAGTACCGGTTATGAAGATGTATATCAATGATACGCCTGTTGAAGTCGCCTGGGAGGACAACGAAGCGGTTGCCGCGCTCCGGGAGCTCGCGGCGGAGGGCCTGACCATTCAGATGGCCATGTACGGAGGCTTTGAGCAGGTGGGCGATATCGGCCAGCGTCTGCCGAGCCAGGATGTGCAGACGGTGACCGAGGCCGGCGATCTTGTGCTGTATTCCAGCGATCAGCTGGTGGTCTTCTACGGCAGCAACTCCTGGGCCTACACCCGGCTTGGAAGGATCACCGACCAGACGCCGGAAGAACTGAGGGCGCTCCTGGCGCACGGGGACGTCACCATCACGCTGACGGTGGAGTGATCCAGCTCAGGACAGACGGTATCCAGACATACAAACCATGAAAAGGGCTGTGCAGCCCGGCAGCTTGTTAGCCGCCGTTCTGCACAGCCTTGTTTGTATTCTACCCAGCGCACGCCGCGGATCAGGCCGCGTTCTGCTTCCTGCGTTTGATCAGCAGGAATGCGCCGCCCGCCAGCAGCAGGGCCAGATCCCGGAGGTTGTCGCCGTTCCACACCCAGTAGTCGGAGTGGGCGACGCCCCGGAAGCCCCACTCGTTCCGCAGCAGCAGGGTGAGCAGCTCATAGTTGCACTCGCCGGAGAGCCAGCCAAAGCAGGTTTGGGCCGCCATGACGGCGGTGGTGGCGCGGATCGTCTTCGTGATCATCTCGCGGTCGCTGTTGTAGCAGCGGATGGCCGCGCGAGCCGTCTTGATCGGGATCTCGAAGGCCTTCAGATAGAGCTTGCGGAGACTGACGATGATGCACATCGTGCCAATGACGGCAATGATGACCGGCACCCCGATGCAATCTGATTTCTTGATGGTGTTCCAATTGATTTTGGACGGCGTCATCCGGATGTGATTTGCGTTCTGGTATGAACAGAAGATGTGTTTCCACCGGAGTACATACCCAATATAGCTGTAAATCGCATAGAGAAGAAAACTTGTACTCACGAACAGCAGGAGCTGACGCTGTGACCTTGACACGATGGTTCACATCCGAATACTTCATTGAAAAGAATGGATATAGAGCCCTTGCTGCAGAATTCTCTAACTGTATAACCAAGCTTTGGAGCTTTATACGACGTGTCTGCTCCTGCATCCTTTAACACCTGTAGTATGTTTCTCAGATCCTCATGAAGCTCATCAGTGAACAGCCGGTCTTTCATTTCAACATGTTCCGCATAATTGTAAGACGGCAGTATCTGCTTTGCCTGAAAGGCAAAACGGTTCAATCCGGAGAAACCATACGAATCAAGCGCATTCACATTCGCGCCCATCGCAAGCATTCTTTTCAGAATGTCTAGCGCTTCAACGGCGCTGTCTTTTGTTGAAAAGACACGAAACCCCACGTATTCATCGTTGATATTCCACCTGCTAAGCATCACCGAACAGACAATGGCATCATGAAGCACCGGGGCTCTCCAGTTGTTGCAGCAGGATTCATTTTCCATAAAGCTTACATCTGCGCCCATATCAAGCAGATAGTTCGCAATGGCGGTGTGCCCTGTCTTGAGCGCGATCTGCAAAGGGGACTGTCCATCGTCCTTCTTGGGAGGCTGCTTTGCTGAACAATTGACCAGGGCCGGCTGCTTCTCAATGATCTGCCTGACGGTTTCAATGTCGGATGCTCTTATTGCAGTAAACAGTTTCTTCATGCTGTTTTCCTCATGAATCCCGATTGAACGAAATCGCTTCGGAGTAGAGTTGCTTTGGATATTTCCAGTGTCTACTTGACAAGGGCGGATCACCGCTGCCGTCCAATATCTCAATGCACACACCGTCAACAGGCAGATCGTCATAATCCGGCTCGTCATTGCGGTGGATCAGATACCGCTATCCTTTGACGGCCTTCAGGATTCTCCGATCTGCGCAGTTTGTCCGGGACATTATACCATATCGGAGAGCCGGAATCCAGCAAAAAGCGCTCCGCCCGGAGGCGAAGCACCATACAAACCATGAACAGGGCTGTGCAGCCCGGCAGCTTGTAAGCCGCCATTCTGCACAGCCCTGTTTGTATCACGTTCTTGCACAGGCGCTTCGCCTCTGCGATCATGCCCTACTCGGCCTCGGTCAGGGCCAGATAGTGGGGCGTGCCGTCGGCGTAGGCGTCGAACTTGACGTCGGTGCCCTCCTGGCCGCCGCGGGCGATGAACACCAGGGCGGTCCCCTCCGCCTCCTCGAGCTTGATGATCTTGCGAGCCTTGGTGACGCCGTTGACGATCTCGGCGTTCAGCTTCAGGCTGCTGTCGTTCAGCGCGGCGTAGGGGGTGATGGGATCGTCGTCCCACTTGGCGGAGCCGGAGGGAGAGCTCTGCCCGTAGATCGGGGAGCGGAAGGCTGAGGCGCCGGACCGGGGCGGATCTCACCGGCAAAGCCCGGTCTGTCAAAAAGACCAGCGAAAAACCAGAATAGGTCTTGCGGTTTGGGCCATTCTCGGCTACAATAGGTGGCGGTTCCGAGAAAAGCGAAGAGGTGACGATTCGTGGATAACGAGACGAAGGAAACCCAAGAACCCCGGGAGGAATCCACGCCCTGGCTCGCCAGATGGACGCGCTGGCAGGACGAGGACGATTCCGTTGACGAGGTGGTCAAGGTCGTGCTGACCGAACTGAGATTTGCATGACGGGAGCGGGAACACGGCCAGGGCTGGACTGAAAAGAACGTCTGAGCCGGAACCTGAAGCAGCATATTGTATACAGTTAAAAACCAACCCTTCCGAAATCATAGAAGGGCTGGTTTTTTTTCGGGCCGTTAGGCGCCGATCGCTTCACGTTTGTCTGCCTCAACCACCTGATCCGCGCACTGCTCAGCGCTGGTATAGTGGAAACACCGCAACTGCACACTGTATTGCTTGGCAGATCTGTCGTGCTGGCTGATACAATACTTACATTTTGTCCGGCCTCTGTTATCTTGCCCGAATTCATGGTATACTGGCTCATGTTCCACTTCTCATAAGAGGATGATCCACATGAGCAAAACCAGCATCAAGGGCTCCCGCGACACAGAATACCTCGCCCTGCTCAGGGCACAATCCCATCAGCGAGCGGCAGAGGAAGAATCCCAGCGCTTGTTTGAACTCAGAATAAAGGACCTGATCATCGAGCCCATCAGCGTTGGGTTCTCCGTATGCAAGGTCACCGATTACAGCCATATCGACCTGAGCCAGCCCTTTGTCTTCACAGGCGCTACGGATCAGGAAAGGTCTCTGGTCTGCCCGACCGAGCTGGTACCGGACAATACGACCAACCGGGAAGACGGGTGGCGGGCCTTCCGCATTCAGGGTATGCTCGACTTCTCCCTGGTCGGTATCCTGGCCCGGATCGCCAAGGAGCTGGCATCCCACCAGATCGGCATCTTTGCCATCTCCACCTTCAACACGGATTACATCCTGGTCAAGGAGGACAGCTTCAATCAAGCGCTCTCCGCACTGAAAAACGCCGGCTATCCGATTGCACAGCTGGAGTAAATCAAATTGAAGGCGGACGAGGACTTTACTGTGCCCGAAAAGCCGAAATGACATGACAAGGCTGGGACGAAAACCAATATGCAATTCTATTCCTTCGGGCTTCTCTTGCTGATCTCGGTTTTTACCCAATCTGTAATCTGCTTTGCACGTGTCAACGCTTGCTTTGTCAGATAATCATCCACTCTGTTCTCTGTGGGGTATCGGACAATGATCGAATATGGATCAAGTTCTTCAGCCGCATCCCAGATTGTTTCCGGAATCTCGACTTTCCCTTTCATCTGCTCCAGCAGGAACCAGAGGTCATGTTTTCTGGGAATGCCACCCGGTATTTCTGCAGCCAGATAGAGCGCTTTGACCGCTTTTTCTCCAGCCTGCTGACAGTGATAGCATATGATCTCAAGCTGTCTCGGCCACTGTTTCTCATAAAGGAAATCAGCAGTATTCAAATCGCCATCAGCATATTCCAGCCAGATCGGGATTGCTTCATCCATAAAGCAGAACTCCTTTCTGAGCTACTTCCCGTTCAATTGAGGAATAAGCCTTTCTTCGTTCAAAGTTGCTCTTCGTTCCCACAAGAATGTCGACGGGCTTTGTTCGGATCGGGCGTATCGCCTTATAGGCTTTTACCGTTTGTGCATGCCAATCCGATTGGCTGTCATCTACCACAATGTAAAAGTCATAATCGCTGTCAGGGCCAGGTGTTCCATATGCATACGAGCCGAATAGATAGACCTGTAAAGGAGCCAACTGACTGACAATGCGATCCTTCATCTCCATGATCTCTTCGTTAGGCATCTGGTCTCCTTCCTTTCTTGTTTCTGTCAAGATTATAAATCATGACACAGGATTTATCAAGCAGATTGTCCGATGGACTTTTCGATGGGACTTGTCCGAAAACGCAAGCAGCGGAAGACGGAGTGATCCATCTTCCGCTGCCTGTTCTGCGAGAGCATGCTGGGAGCAGAGCGATTACTCAGCGCTTGAAAAAACGCTGCTCTTCGCCTGTATGTCGACTATCCCATATTCATTTTTGTAGCGCGATTTCTTCATCAATCACCCGAAGAAATTCCCTGTGTATCGTATTGGGAAACAGCTGTGCATGCACAGTCTCCCCGGTGTAAGCATCGAATTCGGCTTCAAACACAATGCTTTCTTCGATCTTCTCGTCGTTGTACTAAAAGCTTCTCAGAGCTTACGCCTCAGTGGTTTTCCGAGTATTTGCTCATGTAGCCTGGCAGCGTTGCCATAAACAGCACAGGGCCGTTCCTTGCGATTCAGCACAGGGAGCGGCCCTGTTTCAAACCGGATTGCTTTATTCAACGTTGATAAACAAAACCGTCTCATCGGTCAGCACGAGCACCTCGCCCGCGTGCAGGGCTTCCAGCGCGTCGCTCACCACCAGCGGATCGGAGCTGTAGCCTTCGCCCTGCAGAGACTGCCCGACCTGCAGGGTGACGCTCCGGGAATGGGCCGCCAGCCAGTCGCTCCAGGTCACAGCGTAGTTCGACGCGCTGTTCTCCCGGATGTAGCGGTAGATGGCTCGGGCCATCACGCCACGCTGCTGGTTGACACGCTTCCGCCAAAGGGCGGTTCCGCTCAGCGTGGTGTCGATCTCGGTTTCCGCCGCGCGCTTCAGGAAGTTGCTGCTGCCCGTCTCCGCCTGATGGGTGAGGATCTCCTCCAGCGAGGCGTCCGGCCGCCGCATCATCTCCCAGATGCTCATGAAGGCGCCGGTGCGCCCGGAGCCGGCGTGGCAGTGGAAGCAGAGCCAGGCGTCCTCCGGCAGATCCCGGGTGAAGTCGATGAACGCGTCAATGGCCTCGGCCGGGGGCCAGATATGATCCGGGCAGGGCAGCCGCAGGTAGCCGAAGCCCTCGGCCTCCGCCAGCGCCCGCTCGGTCTCCCAGGTCTCCACGGTGAAGTCCGTCGCCGGACTCGGCGGGAAAACATCCATCGTATAGGCGGTCACCTGCCGGCCGATCAGATTGGTAAGCGCGGCCTCCTCGGCCTCCACCTCCGCCGCGCTTTTGCCCAGGTTGGCGTCGTTCCGCTCGTTCGCCCAGGAGACGGCGATCCCGTTGATGAAGCCGTGGGTCTCCAGACGGCAGTCCACAATATAGACATGCTCGGACTTCTTCCGGAGGGTGGCGGCCCATTTTTCAAACTGGCGCTTGGAATACTGGGCACAGCCCGACATGCGTTCCTCGTCCAGGTGGCGCGCGTTGCCCAGCCGGCCCTTCCAGGCTGTGACATTATCACGGTCGATCCGGAGGAACACGTCCTCTCCCTGGGCCAGGGCCCAAAGTGGGAGCAGCGTCAAAACGAGGAACAGGACGAGGAAACGCTTCGTCATACGGATGACCTCCATTGCGTTGTTTGTGGTGCGCGCCTACAGGTATAAATCCATCGCCAATCACAGAGCTTGCTGTGGCTGCCAGGGGATTGGGGGCGGAGCCACCCAGCAAGCTTTGTGCAATGGACTTTACCTTTGCACAGCTTGCTCTTTGCTCGCCGGAAGTTACTCGGTGATTTGCTCACCTGATTTGTTATAGTGTTGTTCTTCCGTGACTTTGCCGGATTCATCGTAAGCATAGGTGATACGATGCACGCCGTCGGTTCGTTCGACCGCCTCACCATTTACGCCCCAGAACGAGGTTTCGGTGGCTTTTGCGGCTGTAAAAGTTTTCCGCACTTCGGCGTAGCCGGCATTGCAAAGCATGGGATTGCCTTCGCCGTCGAAGTACTGCTCGCGGATGACATTGCCGTCAGCGTCATATTCGTAGGCGATCTGGAAGTAAGTATCTCCGCTCTTATAGGGAATTGGTTCATCGTTTGCGTCGAAGTAAGCGCACCAGAGAATCTTCCGATTCTCGTTATAGCGGCGGCGTATGACTGCATAGCCGCTCTTGTGGAGCGTCAAGTTGTCGTCTGTGCCGTAATAACGAATCAGGACAGCGTTGTTCCACTCATCATACTCATCATTGGCAATGGAGGCTACCTGTTCGTTGTTCAGAATCGGTTCTCCATCGACGCCGAAATAGTCGATTCGGGTAACACGCTTCTGATCATCATAGGTTCGACGGAACTCGGCGTAACCGGCGTTGCAGAGGATAGGATTGCCTTCTGCGTCAAGGTATTGCTCGCGGACAGTGTTGCCAGCAGCATCATACTCATAAGCGATTTGGTAGTAAGTGTCTCCATTCTTATAGGGAATAGGCTCGTCGTTTGCGTCGGAGTAGGCACACCAGACAATCTTCCGATTCTCGTTATAGCGACGGCGGATGACAGCGTAGCCGTTTTTATGGAGCGTCAGATTTCCATCTGTGCCATAATAGCGAATCAGGACGGCGTTGTTCCATTCGTCATATTCATCATTGGCAACGGATGCGACCTGTTCGTTGTTCAGAATTGGTTCTCCATCGACGCCGAAGTAGTCGATTCTTGTAACACGTTTTTGATCATCATAGGTTCGACGGAATTCGGCGTAACCGGCGTTGCAGAGGATCGGATTGCCTTCTGCGTCGAGATACTGTTCACGGATGGTATTTCCAGCAGCGTCATAGCCATAAGCGATCTGGTAGTAAGTGTCTCCGTTTTTGTAAGGAATTGGTTTGTCGTTTTCGCCAAAGTACGCGCACCAGACAATCTTCTTGTCCTCATTGTATCGGCGACGGATGACGGCATAGCTGCCTTTATACAGCGCTAATGAGCCATCGGCGCTCAAGTACTTTATTACGGTGACATTGCCATATTCATCAAACGATTCATTGACAACGCTGGCGACTTGATCACTGTTCAGGATTGGTTCTCCGTTGGTACCGAGATAGTCAGTGCGAGCAAGACGATTCTCATTATCATACGTCCGGCGAATTTCCGCATAGCCGGCATTGCACAGCATAGGATTACCGTCGGCATCAAGATAC
>CAMVAJ010000006.1 GCA_947165425.1 uncultured Clostridia bacterium | reverse complement strand
TTTGTTTGTGTTGCCTTTCTCTCCGGTGGGTCGTTAATTGAATGCTTCAAACTTGAAATCCCCCTCCGTCTCCGCAGCGGCGGCCGCGAGGCAGAGAACCGCCGCCAGCAGAAGGATCCATCCGAACCGTCTTTTCATTGTATATCACTCCCTCACCGTCTGCGCGAGGGCGACCATCTCCTGGGCCATGGAGCGGATTTTTTCTTTCATCAGGTGGACGCAGTCCATCTCCGTGCAGTAGCCGCGGACGATGTCCTCGGCGAAGGTCTTGCAGGTCGGGGAGCCGCAGGAGCCGCAGTCGTAGCCGGGGAGGGTCTCGAGGATCTGGTTCATGCGGTTCATCTTCTGCATCGCGGCGATCAGATTGTCGTCCAGGCGCATGGCGGCGCTCGCCTCGTAGGGGGCGTCGTTGCGCGTGGGATACTTGGTCAGCATCGAGGCGGGCACCGCCTTGTCCGGGTGCTCCTTGGGCATCGCGGCCACGAGCTGGCGGATGGCGGCCTTGGCCACATAGTTGTTCTCAAAGGTCAGCGCGCCGCCCACGCAGCCGCCGATGCAGGCGTTCCCCTCCAGATAGCGCAGGGTGGAGAGCTTCTCGTTCTCCACCTCCTCCAGCACGCGGATGACGTTCGGGATGCCGTCCACCGAGAGGGAGGACTCGGGGCAGACCGCGTTCGCCTCGCCGTTGGAGGAGGCCCAGGCCACCCCATACCCCGTCGCCGGAACGAAGTCCGGATCGCTCTGCATCTTCTCCACATGGGGCAGGAGCTCGCCGTAAATCTCCATGATCGAGATCGCGCCGTCCAAATCAGATTTCTGCTGGCCGATGGGCCGGTGGATGGCGGTCATCTTCGCCGGGCAGGGCGTGATGAAAAAGCATCCGACCTCCTCCGGCTGGACGCCGTGCTTCTTGCAGAACTCCATCCGCGCCACCCGGGCGGCCACCTCCATCGGCTGCCGGATGTCGATCACGTGGTCCAGCAGCTCCGGAAAACGCACCTGAATCAGCCGCACCACCGCGGGGCAGGCCGAGGAGATCACAGGCCGGGGCAGCATAGGATCCCGCAGACGCTCGCGGATGGCGCGGGTGACGATATCCGCGCCCCGGGCCACCTCGAACACGTCGTCAAAGCCCACCTTCCGCAGCGCCTCCAGCACGTAGACCGTCTTGCGCAGGCCCCGGAACTGCCCGTAGAGGGTCGGCGCCGGCAGGGCAATTTTGTACTTGAACCGCTGGATATCCGCCAGCGGGTCCGTCACCGCGATCTTCGCGTGGTAATCACAGATGCGGATGCACTCTCCGCAGTCGATACAGAGACTGTCGATGATATGGGCCCTGCCGCCCCGAACGCGGATCGCCTCGGTGGGGCAGTGTTTCAGACAGTTGGTGCAGCCGCGGCAGCGCTCCACGTCCAGCCGGACAGAATGGTAGCGGGCAGCTTCGCTCATGGCTGTCAACCCTCCCTCTTTGCAATGAAAATGCCGCGTTGAAACGGCTCAGCTCAGGCCAGCTTGAAACCCATCGTGATGGTGGTTCCCTTGCCGACCTCGCTCTGGATATTGAAGTCGTCGGCGTTGCGCTTCATGTTCGGCAGGCCCATGCCCGCGCCGAAGCCCAGGGACCGGGCCTCCTCGTTGGCGGTGGACCAGCCCTCCCGCATCGCCAGGGACAGGTCCGGGATGCCCGGGCCGATATCCGCCGAGACCAGCACCACCTGGTCCGGATAGACATCCAGATCCAGATGGCCGCCCATGGAGTGGATCACCAAATTCAGCTCCACCTCGTAGGAGGCGACCGCCACCCGGCGCAGGACATCGCCGCCCACGCCCAGCTGCTTGAGGCGCTTCTTGATGTCCGCGCTGGCGCGGCCCGCGCTGACATAGTCGGCGGAGGCCACGGGATAGCTCGCGTGGATCAACGCTTCCATGCTTACGCCTCCTCCGCGCCCCACTCCAGGGGGACCGGCACGCCGCGCAGGCCCTTCTCATAGAGCATGCCGCAGGCGCTGAAGGCCGTGGCCTTGGTCGTGATCACCACCAGCCCCTGCTCCGCCGCCGCCTCGAGGATCTCCTCCGAGGGCACCTTTCCGCGCGCGAAGACCAGGCACTTCAGATCCAGCATCTCGCTGGTGCGCACCACATGGGGATTGGTCAGCCCGGTGATCAGCACCGTTTTCTCGTCCACAAAGGCGAGCACATCGCTCATCAGGTCGGAGCAGCAGGCTGTGTAGACCGGCGTCTCCAGCTTGTCCTCCCCCAGCAGCACCCTCGCCTTGAGTATGTCCACCATGTCACGGATCGTCATATCCTATTCACCTCGCCGATGGTTTCTGGCGGTATTTTACCTGATCTAATAGGGAATGTCAAACGATTTTCAAACCCCGCGCCCGCCAAGAAATATTTGCCTTCCTCTGCTATCTGTGGTAAAATCCGAGCGTTGTCATTCTCAGAATTTTCCCTGGAGGTCGGAAGAGCGCATGCGCCTGAAAAAACTGGTTTTGTACGGCTTCAAGTCCTTTCCCACCCGGACGGAGATCGTGGTGGGCGAGGGCATCACGGGCATCGTGGGCCCCAACGGCTCCGGCAAGAGCAACATCGGCGACGCCGTGCGCTGGGTGCTCGGAGAGCAGAGCCCGAAGAATCTGCGCGGCGCGAGCATGTCCGACGTGATTTTTAACGGCACGCAGAAGCGCAAGCCGCTGAGCTACTGCGAGGTCTCCCTCGTCTTCGACAACGAGGACCACGCGCTGAATCTGGATTTCGCGGAGATCATGGTCACCCGCCGGGTCTACCGCTCCGGCCAGAGCGACTATTTTCTCAACGGCTCCTCCTGCCGCCTGCGGGACGTGATCGATCTCTTCCGCGACACGGGCATCGGCAAGGAGGGCTACTCCATCATCGGCCAGGGCCGCATCGACGAGATCCTCTCCCGCAAGTCCGAGGACCGGCGGCAGGTCTTCGAGGAGGCCGCCGGCATCGTCAAATTCAAGGTCCGCAAGGAGGAGGCCGACAAGCGCCTCGCCCGCACGCTGGATAACCTCTCCCGCGTGGAGGACATTCTCGACGAGCTCTCGCGGCAGCTCTCTCCCCTGGAGGAGCAAAGCCGGGCCGCGCGGCGCTACCTCGAGCTCTTCGACGAGATGAAGGGCCTCGATTTGACGCTCTTCCTCGTCCGCTCAGACCGGCTGCAGAACCGGCTCAAGGAGCTGGACCAGGAGCTGGACAACCTGCGCCAAGTGCTGGCAGACTCAGAGACCCACCTCGCCGACCAGAGCCTGAAGCGCGACGCCTGCCAGGAGCGGATCGCCGAGATGGACGGACTGATCCGACAAGCGCGGGAGGCGCTCATGCAGGCCACCGATCTCGTCCACGCCCAGCAGACCCGCGCCGCGCAGATCGAGAACCGAATTGCCAACCGCGCCCAGCGCCGGACCCAGCTGGCGGAGACCGAGGAGGCCGCCCGCCGGCGGATGGAGGAGCTGGACCGGGCCAGCCACGCCACCCAGGGGGACCTGACGCGCCAGACGGAGGAGATCGGGCAGACAGAGAAGGCCCTCGGGGAGGCGAAGACCCGCGAGGAGAAAACCTCCGACGCCCTCTCGCACGCGGAGAACGCCCTGGAGGAGCACAAGGAACAGATCATCCGCGCGATGAACCGCTCCTCCGCCCTGCAGAACGACCAGACGCGCCTGAACACCATGCGCTCCCAGATGGAGGCCCGCCTGCGCGAGCTCAGCGACAGCCGCGGGGAGCTGGACGCCGACGGGGAGGCGCTGGACGCCCGTCTCTCGGAGACCAAGGAGCAGCTCCTCAGCGAGCTGAAAACCCAGGAGGACTGCGCCGCCGCCCATCGCGACGCCCAGGCGGAGCTGGAGCGCCTGGACGCGGAGGTGATCCGCGTCCGCGCCGAGGCGGAGCGCCTCTCCACCGAGCTGCAGAACACCCAGACCAGATGGAAGCTGCTGGACGAGATGACCCGCGAGATGGAGGGCTATCAGCAGTCCGTCCGCCACGCGGTGCAGCACGCCCGGGAGCAGCGGATTTCCGGCGTCAGGGGCGTCCTGGCCCAGCTGATCACCGTGCCGAGGGAGATCGAGACCGCGGTCGACATGGCCCTGGGCGCCGCCCAGCAGAACATCGTCACCGACCGGCAGGAGACGGCCAAGGAGATCATCGCCTACCTGCGGCAGAACCGGCTGGGCCGGGCTACCTTCCTCCCCATGGACGCCGTGCGCGGCAAGACGCTCACCGCCCAGGAGCGCCGCGTGCTGTCCATGCCCGGGTGCATCGGCGTGGCCTCAGAGCTGGTGCAGTGCGCGCCGGAGTACCGGCCGATTGTGGATAACCTCCTGGGCCGCACCGTCATCGCGGACAACCTCGACCACGGCATCCCGATCATGAACGCGGGGAACCACGCCTTCCGGCTCGTCACTCTGACCGGCGACGTGATGCACACCGGCGGCTCGATGACCGGCGGCTCCGCCCAGTCCCGCATGGTCAACCTTCTCAGCCGGGAGCGGGAGCTGAAGGAGCTGACCCAGCGCCTGCGCGAGGGGAAGGTCACCTTTGACAATCTGAAGCAAAAGCTGATCGACGCCCAGCAGCGCAAGGATCAGCAGAAGACCGCCGTGGCGGAGGCCCTCGACGCCCTCCACCAGCAGGAGATCGCCGTCGCCCGCGAGCAGGAGCACATGGAGCGCGCCACCGCGGAGCTGGAGGCCCACCGGGAGCGCGTCTCCCAGCTGACCATGGCCCAGGAGCAGCTCTCCGAGCAGATGAAGGACATCTCCGCCCAGCTGGAGGAGCTGAACCGCACCGGCGGGGACGCCCGCTTCGACGAGGCCGCGGCGGAGCAGGAGACCGAACGCCTCCAGCAGGAGGTGCTCAAGGCCCGCATCGCCGCCCAGCACGCCACCGACGACGTGATGCGCCTGACCCTCTCCGCCTCCGACGCGCGACACGCGCTGGAGATGCTCCAGCTGGACAACAGCCACCGCGAGCAGGAGCGGCAGACCCTGCTGGCCGAGCGCGCGCTCCGGGAGCGGCAGCTCGGCGACATGGCCCGGGAGGACGAGCAGGATCAGGAGCTGATGAAACAGGCCGGCGCGGAGCTGGAGCAGCTGCAAGCCGCCCAGGGCGTCCGCCAGCGGGAGCTGGACCAGCAGGAGGACAAGCGCAGCGGCGAGCAGCGCCGCCTGGCCGAGCTCCTGCGCGCCATCGACGAGCTCCACGCCGCCCACGACCGGGACAGCGAGGCGCAGCACAAGGCCGAGCTGGCTCGCAGCCGCGCGGACAGCGACCTGCACAGCCTGCAGGAGCGGATCTGGAACACCTACGAGCTGACCTACGCCGGCGCGGAGCCCTTCCGCATCGCGGAGGGCTTTAAGGAGCGCGACGCCGACCGCCGCGTGAAGGAGCTCTCCACGGAGATCAAGGGCCTGGGCAGCATCAACCTGAACGCCATGGAGGAGTACGCGGCCACCAAGGCCCGCTTCGACGAGCTGACCACCCAACAGCAGGATCTGAAGACCGCAGAGAAGGACCTCCGGGAGCTGATCAAGCGCCTGCTGGAGGAGATGCGCGTCACCTTCACGGAGCATTTCTCCAAGCTGCAGGTCTACTTCTCCGAGACCTTCACGCGCCTCTTCGGCGGCGGCCACGCGGACCTGATGCTCATGGATGAGGACGACCCCCTCAACTGCGGCATCGAGATCAACGCCCAGCCACCGGGAAAGAAGCTGCAGCTCCTCTCCCTGCTCTCGGGCGGCGAGCGGGCGCTGACAGCCATCGCCATCCTCTTCGCCATGCTCAAGCTCAAGCCCACGCCCTTCTGCATCCTCGACGAGATCGAGGCCGCCCTCGACGACGCGAACATCGGCTACTACGCCGACTATCTGAAGGAGTATTCCACCGACACCCAGTTCATCGTGATCACCCACCGCAAGGGCACCATGGAGCGCTGCAACGCCCTCTACGGGGTCTCCATGGAGGAGCAGGGCGTCTCCAAGATGGTCTCCGTCAGCCTCCAGGACTGGAAGGAGGACGCGGAATAAGGGCCCGCGAGGGCGCCCAATCTGTGGATAACTTTTTTCCGCTCCCGCAAAGCCAAGCGCCGTTTTGGATGACTTTTCCACAGATTTGCCGTACACAGCTGTGGAAAATGTGGATAGTTTACACAAATGTTCACATTCGCCCGTCCGCTTTTCCACATTTTTGTCCTTTCAGGGTCGCTTTCAGCAGGATTTTTCCCTTGTCGATCGAATACTTCCGTTGGGTGAGATTGGGACAAAAACAGCTGGCGGTCCCGCGAAAAGCCGTTTTCTCCGCCGGAGCAAGGAATCATCCACATGCACGCCCGGCTCCGTCCAAAGCCCATCCACAGCCCTTCTTCCCGGAAAGCTTCGGCCTGACAACGGAAGCGCCGGAAATCCACACCTTCCACAGCCCCTACTACAATGACGATATTCTTATTCATTTCGTATCACAACAGGAGGACACCGACATGCAATTCTCAACCAACGTTGCGGCGATGATCGAAGGCCTGAATATGGTTACCAGGGCGATCCCGGCCCGGGCCGCGCGGGAGATTTTTAACGGCGTCCTGATCCAGTCCGACGAGGACGCGGTCGTGCTGACCTGCTCCGACGGGGCGCTGAACATCCAGACGCGGGTGGAGGCGGAGATCAAGGAGGCGGGGAGCGTCGTGCTGCCCGGCAGGCTCATGAACGATCTGGTCCGCCGTCTGCCCCAGGGCGTGATGAGCGTCACGGTGGGCGAGAACGAGCGGGCCACGGTGCGCTGCCTCTCCTCCCGCTCCAATTTGGTGGCCTTCAACGCCATGGAGTATCCCGTGCTGGGGGACGACCCGACGGAGAACGTGATCCGCCTGCCGATGAACAGCCTGCACCGGATGATCAGCGGCTCCTGGTTTGCCCAGGCGACCGACGAGAGCCGGAAGATCCTGACGGGCACGCTCTTCGACATCCGCGAGGACCGGCTGAGCCTGGTGGCGCTGGACGGCTTCCGCATGGCGATCCAGAAGCAGAACGGCTCCTTTGAGGGCGGCGCGAAGAAGATCGTCGTGCCGGGGCGCGTGATCAACGAGATCAACAAGATCCTCCCCGACCAGGAGGAGAGCTGCGAGCTGCGCTTCGACAGCGGGTATCTGTCCCTGTCCTTCGGCGGGACCAAGGTCTCCACCGTGCTGATGAAGGGCGAGTTCATCGACTATGAGCGCATCGTGCCCGGCGCCTTCGCCACCGAGATACTCGTCAACCGGCAGGCCATGATGGACGCCATCGACCGGGCCAGCCTGGTGGCAAAGGAGGGAAAGAACAACCTGATCCGCCTGAACATCGGGGAGAACAGCGTGACGATCTCCTCCAAGGCGGAGATGGGCGACGTCCGGGAGGAGGTCAGCGCGGCGGTGGTCGGCGCGCCGCTGGAGATCGCCTTCAACGCGAAGTACATCATCGACGTGATCCGAAACGTGGAGGAGGACGAGCTGTGCATGAAGTTCAACAGCCCCGTCAACCCGTGCGTCATCGTGTCGAAGGAGAACGACAGCTTCCTCTACCTGGTGCTCCCGGTCCGGATCTTCTGATTTCTCTCGTATATTGATAACATGATCATCACGAAACTGCGGCTGCATGATTTCCGGAATTATCCGGAGATCACGCTCTACCCCCATACCGGCATCAATCTCTTTTTCGGCCAGAACGGCTCCGGCAAAACCAATCTGCTGGAAGCCGTTCATTGCTGCGCGCTGGGGAGAAGCCACCGCGCGGGAAACGACCGGGAGATGGTGATGCGGGGGCGGCCCAGCGGCGGCTGCGGCGTGACGGTGGACGGGGAGGACGGCTTCAGCAGCGAGATCGTCGTGCACTTCACGCCCGAGGAGCGCCGCAAGAAGCAGGTGTGGATCAACCGGAAAAAGACGACGCGTCTGGCGGAGCTGATGGGCCATCTGCGCTGCGTGATCTTCTCGCCGGAGGATCTGTCTCTGGTCAAGGAGGGTCCCTCCGCCCGGAGAAGATACCTCGACATGATGATCAGCCAGCTGGACGTGGGCTATTTCGTGGCGCTCCAGCGGTATCAGAAGGCGATGGAGGAGCGCAACAGCGTCCTGCGGGAGGGAAAGAGGCAAGGCGCGATCCGGGAGAGCCTGCTGGACCCCTATGACGAGCTGATGGCTGAGAGCGCCGCGCAGATCCTGCCGAGGCGGCAGGAGACGATGGCCTGGATCGGGCGCGTGGCGGCGGAGACCTACGGGGAAATCTGCGGCCGGCCGGAGGAGAGGCTGGAGACGATCTACCAGCCCTTCAGCGGCGCGAGGATGGACAAAGAGGAGATCCTGCAGGTCCTCCGGGAGGGCCGGCGGGAGGATATGGCCCGGGGGACCAGCTGCACGGGCCCGCACCGGGAGGACATCCTGATGATGCTCTCCGGCCGGGAGATGCGGCTCTACGCCTCCCAGGGCCAGGCCCGCACCGCCGCGCTGGCGCTGAAGCTGGCGCAGCGGCGGTATTTTGAGGAGAAGACCGGGGAGAAGCCCGTGCTGCTGCTGGACGACGTGATGAGCGAGCTGGACATGAGCCGCCGCACACGGCTGCTCTCCGAGATCTCCAGCGCGCAGACCTTTGTCACCTGCACGGACGAGAGCGACCTGGACGGCTGCGGCGAGCGGCGGGTCTACCATGTCTCCCTGAACGCGGCGGCCTGCGCCGAGGTCGAGGAGCGCAGCGACGGCGGCGAGCGGCGCGAGGACCGCGGGAGACAGGTGGAGGAGCCGGATTTCTCCTGAGCAGAAAATAAAAGCCTCCCCTGAAATCACCATCAATAGTACAAAGTACTATTTAACACAATGTGAAAATATTTCGTGTTTTCACAGTAAATGGGACGGGGACCGCTTGCGGTGAAGAGGTTTCGGCGCCCGACCAAGTTGGACAAAACGCGCAATACAAACTTGATCTGCCGCCAACAGGAACCTCTCTGTCGCTGCGGCGACATCTCCCCTTTCAGGGGAGACGGGGTTATAGTAACCTGAACAAAACAATCAATGGATTGTATATCCACAATCCAGAACGGAAAAGCATGAAAAAGAAAAATAAAAGAATAAAAAGTGTCTGGAGGGTCATCCTGGCGTTGTTCCTGGCGGCGGTGATCGCCTATCTCGGCGTGATCGCGATGGTGGTCTGGAAGAAGCACCACCTCCCGCCGGTGGAGGACTATGACGCCATCATCGTGCTGGGCGCGCAGGTGAAGCCGGACGGCACGCCGAACCTGCAGCTGCAGTGGCGGCTCGACGCGGCGCTGGACGCCTGGCGGGCGCACCGCTGCCTGATCGTGGTCTGCGGGGCCCAGGGGACGGACGAGCCCGCCCCGGAGGGCGAGGTCATGCGGAAATATCTGATCGAAAAGGGCGTCCCGGAGTCGGAGATCCTGGCGGATACCGCCTCCTTCAACACGCGGGAGAACCTGCGCAACGCGGCGGCGCTGCTGCAGGGGCGCGATGTGAGGCGCGTCTGCGTCGTCACCAGCGACTACCACGTGCCCCGCGCCCTGGCGCTGGCGGAGGACGAGGGCTTTGAGGCCTGCGGCATTGCCAGCCCGACTCTCGGCGGCTTCTGGCTGGTCAAGAACCACACCCGCGAGGCGGTGGCCTGGATCAAGTACTGGGCAGAGAAGTACCTGGGCTTTGAGCTCTCCTTCAACAACTTCACGCTGAACAGCATCCGGAGGGCGGAACCATCATGACGGAGACAGCGGAGAAAATCGGCGCGCGCCTGGCGGCCTGCGGCCTGGCCTGCGCCCCGGAGCTGCCGGAGCGGCTGGCGGTCTATCTGCGCCTGCTGACGGAGTGGAACGCGAAGATGGACCTGACCGCCGTGACGGAGGAGGCGGAGGCAGTGGACCGCCACCTGGTGGACAGCCTGATGCCGCTGGCCTTCCCCGCCCTGCGGGAGGCCTTCACGGCGAAGGACGCCAGCGTGATCGACGTTGGCACGGGGGCGGGCTTCCCGGGCCTCGCGCTGGCGATGGCGCTCCCGGACACGCGCTTCAAACTCCTCGACGCCCAGCGCAAGCGGCTCGACTTCCTCGCCGCCGTGATGGCGGAGACGGGAGTCCAGAACGTGGAGCTCATCCACCTGCGGGCGGAGGACGGCGCGAGACAGCCGGCCCTGCGGGAGCGCTTCCAGATCGCCGTGGCCCGGGCGGTGGCGCCGCTGCCGGTGCTGGCGGAGTATCTGCTGCCCTATGTGAAGCCGGAGGGCATGGCCCTGTGCTGGAAGGGGCCGGCCCTGCGGGAGGAGCTGGAGCGGGGAGCGCGGGCCGCGCATATACTGGGCGGCCGCGTGGGCGAGATCATCCCGGCGCCGATCCCTGGCCGGGACTGGGAGCATCTGCTGCTGCCCATCCGCAAGGTGAAGCCCACGCCGAAGGCCTACCCGCGGCGCAGCGGAACCCCCGGGCGGGAGCCCCTCGGCTGAGACACAAAGGAGAATCGTCGGATGTACCGGTACGAAACCCATCTGCACACCTGTCAGTCCAGCGCCTGCGGGCGCTCCCCCGGCGCGGAGCACGTCCCCTACTACAAGGCGCTGGGCTACGACGGCATCTTTATCACGGACCACTTCTTCGGCGGGAACTGCGCCGTGTCCCGGAGCCTCCCCTGGCGGGAGCGGATCGCCCGCTTCTGCGAGGGCTACGAGGACGCCCGGCGCGCCGGGGAGCGGGAGGGACTGAAGGTGTTCTTCGCCTGGGAGGAGACCAAGGACGGGGACGACTATCTGGTCTACGGCCTGCCGCCCGAATGGCTGATGGAGCACCCGGAGATCGAGGGCTGCACCCGCCGGGAGCAGCTGGAGCTGGTTCACGCCGCGGGCGGCTGCGTCGTGCAGGCCCACCCCTTCCGCCAGCGGGACTATATCCGCCGGATCCTTCTGGGCAAGGACTACGCCGACGCGGCGGAGGTGGCCAACGCGGGCAACCGCCCGGAGGACGACGTGGCGGCCTACCGCTATGCTCAGGACTACGGGCTGTACATGACCTGCGGCTCGGACAACCATCACTCGGGCTTCGACGTCCGGGATCCCGCCGTCACCTGGGGCATCGGGACCGAGACGCCGATCAACGAGCCGATGGACTACGTGAAGATGATCCTGGAGCGCCGGCCCGTCACCCTCCTCTGCCCGCCGGAACGCTTTGAGAGGCAGCCCGGCATGTCCTCGCCCCAGGCCTGGATGCTGGACGCGCGGGAGGAGCCGGTGCTGATGGCCCGGAAATGGTTCTGAAACCGGATGAAAAGTCCGGTTTTTTCGCGCCGACGGGGCCTTTTCCGACCCGATTTCACCCTTGTCAAACCCTTGATTTCATTGTATAATAAATCAGGATCGATCCCACGTCGGTTTGCCGCGGGGATCTTCACGCGCCGGCGGGAGCAAACCGGCGCGGACAACCAGATTAAGGAGGATGATTCCCATGGCCAAGAAGTACGTTTACCTTTTCACCGAAGGTAACGCCACCATGCGCGAGCTCCTGGGCGGCAAGGGCGCGAACCTTGCTGAGATGACCAATATCGGTCTGCCGGTGCCCCAGGGCTTCACCATTTCCACCGAGGCCTGCACGCAGTATTATGAGGACGGCCGCAAGATCAACGACGAGATTATGGCGGAGATCATGCAGAACGTCGAGAAGATGGAGCAGATCAACGGCAAGAAGTTCGGCGATCTGGAGAACCCCCTGCTGGTCTCCGTTCGTTCCGGCGCCCGCGCCTCCATGCCCGGCATGATGGACACCATTCTGAACCTTGGCCTGAACGACGACGTGGTCGCCGCCATGATCAAGGGCAATCCCGATCCCAAGTTCGAGCGGTTCGTGTATGACTGCTATCGCCGCTTCATCCAGATGTTCTCCGACGTGGTCATGGAGGTTGGCAAGAAGTACTTCGAGCAGCTGATCGACGCCATGAAGGAAAAGAAGGGCGTCACCTTCGACACCGAGCTGACCGCCGCCGACCTGAAGGAGCTGGCGCAGCAGTTCAAGGCCGAGTACAAGAAGCAGCTGGGCCAGGATTTCCCCTCCGACCCCAAGGTGCAGCTCTACGAGGCGATCCGCGCCGTGTTCCGCTCCTGGGACAACCCGCGCGCCAACGTGTACCGCATGGATCACGACATCCCCTACAGCTGGGGCACGGCCGTGAACGTGATGCCCATGGTGTTCGGCAACCTGAACGACAACTCCGGCACCGGCGTGGCCTTCACCCGCAATCCCGCCACCGGCGAGAAGGTGCTGATGGGTGAGTTCCTGACCAACGCCCAGGGCGAGGACGTCGTGGCCGGCGTCCGCACCCCCATGCCCATCTCCCAGATGGAGGAGAAGTTCCCCGAGGCCTACAAGCAGTTCGTGGACGTCTGCAACATCCTGGAGAACCACTATCGCGACATGCAGGACATGGAGTTCACCGTGGAGAACGGCAAGCTCTACATGCTGCAGTGCCGCTCCGGCAAGCGCACCGCGCAGGCCGCCATCAAGATCGCCTGCGATCTGATCGACGAGGGCATGATCTCCGAGGAGGAGGCGCTGATGCAGATCGACGCCAAGTCCCTGGACATGCTCCTGCACCCCACCTTTGACGCGGCGGCCCTGAAGAAGGCCACCCCCGTGGGCAAGGGCATCGCCGCCTCCCCCGGCGCCGCCGCCGGCACCATTGTCTTCACCGCTGAGGACGCGGTCGAGCACGGCAAGAAGGGCGAGAAGGTCGTCTTGGTCCGCCTGGAGACCAGCCCCGAGGACATCGAGGGCATGAAGTACTCCCAGGGCATCCTGACCGTCCGCGGCGGCCAGACCAGCCACGCGGCCGTGGTGGCCCGCGGCATGGGCACCTGCTGCGTCTCCGGCTGCGGTGACATCAAGATGGACGAGGCCAACAAGTGCTTCACCCTGGCCGGCAAGACCTATCACGAGGGCGACGTGATCTCCCTGGACGGCTCCACCGGCAACATCTACGGCGAGCTGATCCCCACCGTCCCCGCCGACCCGAACTCTGGCTACTTCGGCCGCATCATGGAGATGGCCGACAAGTATAAGACCATGGGCGTGCGCACCAACGCGGACACCCCCAAGGACGCCAAGCAGGCGGCCGCCTTCGGCGCGCAGGGCATCGGCCTGTGCCGCACCGAGCACATGTTCTTCGGCCCCGACCGGATCCCCGCCTTCCGCGAGATGATCTGCGCTGAGACCGTCGAGGAGCGCAAGGCCGCGCTGGACAAGATCGAGCCCATGCAGCAGGCTGACTTCGAGGGCCTGTTCGAGGCGCTGGGCGGCTATCCTGTGACCATCCGCTTCCTGGATCCGCCGCTGCACGAGTTCGTGCCCACCGAGGAGGCCGACATCGAGGCGCTGGCCGCGGCCCAGGGCAAGAGCGTGGCCTACATCAAGCAGGTCATCGCCGACCTCCACGAGTTCAACCCGATGATGGGTCACCGCGGCTGCCGCCTGACCGTCACCTACCCCGAGATCGCCGTGATGCAGACCCGCGCCATCATCAAGGCCGCGCTGGCCGTCCAGGCCCGCCACGCCGACTGGAACGTGGTGCCTGAGATCATGATCCCGCTGGTGGGCGAGGTGAAGGAGTACAAGTTCGTCAAGGATATCGTCGTGAAGACCGCCGACGAGCTGATCGCCGCCTCCGGCACCGCCCTCAAGTATGAGGTCGGCACCATGATCGAGATCCCGCGCGCCGCGCTGACCGCCGACGACATCGCCAAGGAAGCTGACTTCTTCTGCTTCGGCACCAACGACCTGACCCAGATGACCTTCGGCTTCAGCCGTGACGACGCCGGCAAGTTCCTGCCCGCGTACTACGCCAACAAGATCTATGAGTTCGATCCCTTCGCCCGCCTCGACACCGTGGGCGTCGGCAAGTTGATGAAGATGGCTGTGACCCTGGGCCACGGCGCGAACGCCAAGATCCACTGCGGCATCTGCGGCGAGCACGGCGGCGATCCGTCCTCCATCGAGTTCTGCAACGAGATCGGCCTGAACTACGTCTCCTGCAGCCCCTTCCGTGTGCCGATCGCCCGTCTGGCCGCCGCTCAGGCTGCCATCAAGGCGAAGAAGGCCTGATCCACGGAGATCGTTTCCAGACACAAAAGCGGCCGCGCAGGCTCCCGTTATGGGAAAGCCTGCGCGGCTTTTCGTATTCGGTTCAATTTGAGAAAAAGAATCAAATTTTCTCTGTCAATTTGACAAATTAACGAAATTTCTCAAATCATCTTTCCTAATTTGATAAATTCAGTGAAATTTATGAAAATCATTGTCCTAAATTTGAGAAATTCGATCAATCCAAACCTTTGACACTGCCCTCCGCCTCGCTGCGGGTGAGGGCGCGGCGGTAGGCCTCGTCGTAGAACCAGTTCTGGCAGCTGCGGGTCTCCTCCACGCCGGGGTAGCGGCGGCGGTAGCTGCCGTCGGGGGTCTGGTCGCGGGCGGAGGCGTTGTCGTCCCACATGACGCCGAAGATGGTCTCCAGGCGCCGCTTGGCGTCCTCGTCCTCGATGGGACAGGCGACCTCCACGCGGCGCAGGGTGTTGCGGGTCATCCAGTCGGCGCTGGAGATATAGTAGCGGGCGCGCTCGCCCTCGCCGAAGATGTAGATGCGGCTGTGCTCCAGGAAGCGCCCCACCACGGAGATGACGTGGATGTTGTCCGTCTCCCCGGGGACGCCGGAGATCAGGCAGTTGATGCCGCGGACGATCATCTCGACGCGCACGCCGGCCTTGCCCGCCTCGATGAGCCGGTCGATAATCGTCCGGTCGGTGAGGGAGTTGATCTTCACGCGGATGCGGGCGTCGAGGCCCTCGCGGGCGCGGGCGATCTCCCCGTCGATCATGTCCAGGATCTTGTTCTGCAGGCAGTGGGGGGCCACCAGCAGGTTCGGCACGTGATCCACCGTCTCCCCCTCCAGCAGGGCGCGGAAGACCATCAGCGCGTCCTCGCCGATGCGCTGGTTGGCGGTCATGTAGCACAGGTCGGTGTAGAGGCGGCTGGTCTTCTCGTTGTAGTTGCCGGTGCCGATCTGCGTGGTGTAGCGCGGGCCGTCCTCCGTCATCCGGGTGATGAGGCAGAGCTTGGAGTGCACCTTGATGTGCTCGATGCCGTAGATGACGTGGCAGCCCGCCTCCTCCAGCCGGCGGGACCAGGCGATGTTGTTCTCCTCGTCGAAGCGGGCCTTCAGCTCCACGAGCACCTCGACACGCTTGCCCCGCTCGGCGGCCTCCGCCAGGGCCTCCACCACCTTGCTCTCCGGTGCCAGGCGGTAGAGCGTCATGCGGATGGCTGTGACGGCGGGGTCGGCCGCCGCCTCGTTCAGCAGGCGCAGGAAGGGGCGGATGCTCTCGTAGGGATAGTGCAGGAGGATATCCTTCTCGTCGATCTGGGCGAGCATCGGCCGGTCTGGATCGACGGCCGCGCTCTCCTGGGGCCGGCGCGGGGCGTAGAAAAGGTCGGCGTGGGTGCGGAGCTGATCGCGGAAGGAGGAGAAGAAGCCCACGTCCAGCGGGGCGGCGTAGGAGAAGACCTGGTTTTCCGTCAGGTTCAGGAGCTGGCAGTACCGTTTCATCAGGGCCGGCTCCACCGCCCGGGACAGCTCCAGCCGCACGGGGCAGAGCTTCTTGCGGCGCTTGACCACCTCGGCCATATGGTCGCGGTAGTTGAGATCTTCGTCGTAGATCGCGTCCGCGTCGATATCCGCGTTGCGGGTCACGCGCAGGAGGGTCTTGGAGTGGATCGTGTGGCCCGGGAACATCAGCGGCAGATAGTGCAGGATCAGCTCCTCCGCCAGCATGTAGCAGCCCGGACGGTCCGGCACGGCAATGAGCCGCGGCAGATGGGGCCTGGAGCAGGGGACGATGCCGAGCTTCTCCTTCTCCGTCTTGGAGGAGAGGAGGGCCACGGCGTAGATCTCCTTCCCCGCCAGGAAGGGGATGGGCTGCTTTTTTGTCATGATCTGGGCGGAGAGGAGGGGAATGTACTCCTTGCGGAAAATGGTCTGCAGCTTCTTCTCCGCCTGGGCCGGCAGATGGTGGAAATCAATCAGGGAGATGCCCTGCTCCCCCAGCCGCTCCATCAGCGCCGCGAAGACCCGGTCCCGCCGCTTGCACAGCTCCCGGCTGCGGGCGATGGCGGCTTCCATCTGCTCAGCGGGGGTCATGTTGGTCTTGGAGTCCCGCGCGTCCTTGTCCAGCAGGTTCTGGTCGTGGAGGGAGCCGATGCGCACCATAAAAAACTCGTCCAGATTGCTCTGGAAAATCGAGAGAAAGGTCAGCCGCTCGCACAGCGGCACGCGCTCGTCCTCCGCCTCCTCCAGGACCCGCTCGTTGAAGCGGAGCCAGGACAGCTCGCGGTTTTCATAGATGGTTTTCATAAGCTGGGGCCTCCTGTCCAAAAAAGAAGAAAAAGAGGGCAGAAACTGCCCTTCAGACCCGGTGCATCGCGTCGAAGATGTCCATCCGCTGCATGTGGATCTCCATCTTCAGCTCTTCCCGCACCGGCTGGAGCGCCTCGTCCACCTGCTGGAAGGGCAGGTGCGCGCCGTCCAGGTCCACCACCATCATCATGGTGAAATAGCCGTCCAGCACGGTCTGGCTGATGTCCAGAATGTTGATGTTCATTTCGTAGAGCCGGGTCGCCACCCGGGCGATGATGCCGGTGGTGTCGTGGCCGGTGACGGAGATCAGGGCTTTGGTCATGCGCGGTCTTCCTTTACTGTTACTGGGTGCTTTGGGTTTCCAAAACATCATACCTGCCGCGGCAGACCTTGTCAAGGCCGGAGACGCCTGTTTTTCATCGGTTTTGGCCGGAGACGGGCGCTTTCCTTTTATTGGATCACTTCGCCGGTCAGGGCCTTCCACTTGGCGCGGATCGTCTGCTGGTTGGCGACGCCGTACTTGGGGTCGTTCTGCTCCGCCTCGTCCAT
Source organism: uncultured Clostridia bacterium (assembly GCA_947165425.1). GTDB lineage: Bacteria > Bacillota > Clostridia > Christensenellales > Aristaeellaceae > RUG11272. Next base: position 43,649 of record CAMVAJ010000006.1, on the reverse strand, counting down.
GTCCCGCAGGAAGTGGACGCAGAGGTGGCCGTCGAAGCCGTTGTCCTTGATTTTCCCCGTCAGGTGTGGCATGTCGTGGGTGGAGGCGACCGTCCAGCGCCCGTCCGGGAGCCTGACATAGACGGCCTTTTGGGTCCAGGTGTTCTGGTTGCCGAAGGCGGCGACCATGCGCTGGGTGTCGGACAGGGTCAGGGGCTCCGCGTCGCAGTGCCGGCCCCTGGAGAGCACCCGCAGCGTCCAGCTGATGCCGGAGGCGGGGTCGTAGACCAGCAGGTCTTGGCCCGTCTTGAGGCTGGGCTTGACCTGCTTGAACCAGTGCAGCAGCTGCACCTCCCCCGAGGCGGGTCCGACGGAGGAGGACTTGTTTGAGGAGGAGCCGCCGCTGTTCAGGGCGGCTAAGGTCTTCTTTCCGGCCACGCCGTCGGCGGTCAGCTTGTTCTTGGACTGGAATTTCCGCACGGCGGCGGCGGTGCCCTTGCCGTAGATGCCGTCGACCTTGCCGCTGTAGAAGCCGAGCTCCTTCAGGCGCTTCTGCAGGTCGGAGACCGCGCTCCCGCGGCTGCCCTCCCGCAGGGAGGAGCCGGAGGAGACGGCCGCGCCAGTCTGCGCCGGGGCGGTTTGGGTCTGGACGGACGCGGAGGAGGTTTTGCTCCCGGCGGAGAAAAGCTTCGCCTGGGTCTGCGTCCCGGCGATACCGTCCACCTTCAGGCCGTTGCGCTGCTGGAAGCGCTTGACCGCGCTCTCCGTGCCCGCGCCGAACTTCCCGTCGAGGACGCCGGTGTAGTCGCCCTGGGCGAGCAGCGCCTGCTGCAGCTCGAAGACCGCCGTCCCCTTGCTGCCCCGCTGGAGCTTCTGGTAGCTGGACGCGCTCACGGGCGTCCAGACAGACAGCCCGAAAACCAGCGCCGCCAGCGCCGCGATCACCCGCGCACGATTTCTCCGCATGACATCCGCCACCTCCCGGTTCAAAGTCTCGTTTGTCACACCGGAATTTTACCAAATTCAGAAGGAAGGGTAAAGAAAATGCGCTGAATTGTTACATATGTGCGATCGAGTTATGGGACGCGAACAGATTCGACGCTTGACATCAAACGTGAAAAACATATAATAAAAGGTGAGGGGCGATGCTTAACGGCTGCCCTTAGCGCTTTGGCTGATTTTGGTCTTTAGACCGCAAACAACCGTCACTTGGCAGAGTGGCGGCTGTTTTTTTCACTGCGATCAGCTGACCGTTCCTGCCGGTGGGTGAAACGAATGGAAATCGTCACCGTAAATCTCCCGACATGAAAGGTAAGGCAGATAGGCAATGCTATCACCTCCTTTCGGAGTTGATAGAGCAAGCCGCCAAGTACGTTTGTCGTCCCTCACCACCCTTTACAGGGCGATTTGATTATAAATATCGGACAGGAAGATGTCAATTCAGAAATGCGATCCTCCATCCTGATTATTTGATCAAAGCTGCATATCCCCTTGCCTTTCTTCTTGAAACCGGGTACAATCTCCCCGACACCCCTGCGGGTCTGTGGTTGAAAGCCGAGGCCAGTCGCAGGCAAAACGGTCCACGTAATCCGTCCAAAGCGGCGGGGAGCATGGTGCGGTCTAGATGTAAGTCCGTCCGGGGCGGCCTTCCGGTTTTGCCGGAGACCGACCCCGAGAGGAGCGCGTGAGGGCGCGGACAGCGCAGAGCAACCTCCCAGGCGGCGTGTGTGGGGTCAAAGACCAGGTCAGCCGCGGGGGTGTTTTTTGGAGACAAAGCGCGTTATGAGCGGCGGGAACCCGCCCTCTTTTCAATTCTTGACAAATGTGCTATAATTGTTTTGGTCAAAGATAGTCAGTTGACCGGGAAATGAGGGATCCATATGCGGATGAGCGATCTCATCGAAGCTTTTATCAAGGACCAGCTCTCGCTGGTGGACGAGAACGAGGTGGAGCTGAAGCGCAACGAGGTGGCGGAGCGGTTCAAATGCGCGCCGAGCCAGATCAACTATGTGCTCTCCACCCGCTTCACGCGGGACAACGGGTATATCATCGAGTCGCGCCGCGGGGGCGGCGGCTACATCCGGATCGTCCGGGTGGTCTACCCCCGCGGGCAGAAGATGCTGGACCTGGTGCAGCAGCGCATCGGCGAGGCCATCGACGAGCTGCGGGCCGGGCGGATCATCGACGGGCTGACCGAGGGCGGGTACATCACCCAGGAGGAGGCAGCCATGATGCGGGGAGCCATCTCCGCCGAGGCCCTCTCCGTGCCGATGCACGAGCCCTTCAAGGACAATCTGCGGGCGAACATCCTCAAGGGGATGCTCACCGGCGTGGCGCGGCTGAATCAGGAGCACGTGGAGCCCTCCGGCTACGCGTGAAAGACGGCGGGGGCCGGCGCGCCCCCTCTGAAGGAGGATTACTTTGTTCGGAAGATATACGGAACGGGCACAGATGGTGCTCAAGGCGGCGGGGCGCATCGCCGGGGAGATGGGCCAGCGGTTTATCGGCACGGAGCATCTGCTGCTCGCCCTTCTGAGGGGGAGCGAGAACCTGCCGCCCCAGATGGAGGAGAAGCTGAGCGAGGAGAAGGTCCGCGTCCTGGTGGCGCCCGCCTCTGCGGTGGAGGGCCTGGGCTCCGCCTTCAACTTCACGCCCCGGATGAAGCAGCTGCTGGCCCAGGCCTACGCGGAGAGCCAGCGGCTGGGGCAGCGCTTCGTGACGGTGGAGCATCTCTGGCTGGCCATGCTGGCGGACCCGGAGTGCAAGGGCTTCTCCGCGCTGAAAAAGTGCGGAGTGGACGTGGAGATCGCCCGGAAGCAGCTGGACGAGCTGCTGCTGGCGGCGGAGAAGGCCCCCGAGGGGGAGGCGCCGGAGGCGGAGCCGCCCCGCCCGCCCCAGGGCCCGACCGTCATCGCCTTCCGCGTCGCGCCCCAGCTCAACATGCAACAGGGGCCGGGCGGCCAGGGCGGCGGAAACAGCGCGATCAAGCAGTTTACCCGGGATCTGACGGAGATGGCGCGCAGCAACGCGCTCGATCCGGTGATCGGCCGTGAGGAGGAGATCCAGCGGGTGATCCAGATCCTGATCCGCCGGACGAAGAACAACCCCGTCCTGATCGGCGAGCCCGGCGTGGGCAAGACCGCCGTGGTGGAGGGCCTCGCGCAGCAGATCGTGGCCGGGAACGTGCCGGAGATGCTGCTGGGCAAGCGGGTGCTGATGCTCGACATGTCCGCCGTGGTGGCGGGCACGCGGTACCGCGGCGACTTCGAGGAGCGGATGAAGCGCTGCATCGAGGAGATCCGCAAGAGCGGGAACATCGTCCTCTTCATCGACGAGCTGCACAACATCGTCGGCGCGGGCAACCCGGAGGGGGAGATGGACGCGGCGAACCTGCTTAAGCCGGCCCTCGCCCGGGGCGCGCTGCAGTGCATCGGCGCGACGACGACGGACGAGTACCGCAAGCATATCGAGAAGGACCGCGCCCTGGAGCGTCGCTTCCAGCCGGTGACGGTGAACGAGCCGAGCGTCAAGGACACGGAGCAGATGCTCTTCGGCCTGCGGGACAAGTACGAGGCGCACCACAAGGTGCAGATCACTGACGAGGCCCTGAGCGCCGCGGCGCGGCTCTCCAGTCGGTATCTGACGGACCGCTTCCTGCCGGACAAGGCCATCGACCTGATCGACGAGGCGGCCTCCCGCGTGCGCATCCGCGCCGCCACCACCCCGCCCGCGGTCAAGCAGCTGGAGGAGGAGCTGGAGCGCACCCTCGTGGAGAAGCGCGAGGCGGTCTCCTCCCAGAACTTTGAGAAGGCCGCGCAGATGCGCGACCAGGAGCAGAGCATCCGGGACCGGATCGCCCAGGAGCGGGAGCGCTGGACCGACCGGCGCGCCTCCGAGCGCAGCGTGGTCACGGACCGGGACGTGGCGCTGGTGGTCAGCGAGTGGACCGGCATCCCCGTGACCCAGATGACCGAGACGGAGACGGAGCGGCTCATGCACCTGGAGGAGACGCTGCACGCCCGGGTCGTCGGCCAGGACGAGGCGGTGCGGGCGGTGGCCCACGCCATCCGCCGGGGCCGCACGGGCCTGAAGGACCCCAAGCGGCCCATCGGCTCCTTCCTGCTGCTGGGCCCCACCGGCGTGGGCAAGACGGAGCTGTGCCGCGCGGTGGGCGAGGCGGTTTTCGGCGACGAGAACGCGGTGATCCGCCTCGATATGTCCGAGTATATGGAGAAGTTCAACGTGGCGCGGCTCATCGGCGCGCCGCCCGGATACGTGGGCTACGAGGAGGGCGGCCAGCTGACCGAGGCCGTGCGCCGCAAGCCCTACAGCGTGGTGCTGCTGGACGAGATTGAGAAGGCGCACCCGGATGTGTTCAACATCCTCCTGCAGGTGCTTGAGGACGGGCGGCTCACCGACTCCCAGGGCCGGGTCGTCTCCTTCCGCAACACGATCATCATCATGACCTCCAACGCCGGGGCCCACGAGATCGAGCGGGTGAAATCCCTCGGCTTCGGGGCCCAGGGGGAGAAGACTGACCTGCGGGCCTACGAGCGGATGCGGGAGGCGGTGATGAAGGCCGTGAAGGACAGCTTCCGGCCTGAGTTCCTCAACCGCCTGGACGAGATGATCGTCTTCCACGCCCTGTCGGAGGAGAACATCGTCGCCATCGCCAGCCTGATGCTCGGGCAGGTGGCGGCCCTGATGCGGGAGCGCGGCGCGGAGCTGACCTGGACGGACGAGGTCGCCGCCGCCCTGGCCCACGAGGGCTACGACCCCAAGTACGGCGCCCGGCCCCTGCGCCGCCTGATCCAGCGGAAGGTGGAGGATCTCCTCTCCGAGGAGCTGCTCGCCGGACGCCTGGCGCTGCGGGACCATGTGAGCCTCACCCTGCGCGACGGCGAGATCGTCGCCGAGCGGGTCGAGACGCAGGCGGAGGCGGAGCCGCTGGAGAAGGAGCTCGCCCCGGAAGCTTGATACTATTTCAAGTAAGAATGATTTATGTCATCAGAAGACCGGCCCCTCTGTCGCTGCGGCGACCTGGCCTATCGGCATTCTGCGCTGAAAACATGCCACCGGCATCTTTTCCGGGCGCTCCGAATCCCCAGCAAGCTGGGGAGATAGGGTCAAAGTGTACAGTATCTGAAAACCTCCCCAGCTTGCTGGGGAGGGGGACCGTCGCCCTCCGCGGGGCGACGGTGGAAGGGTTGGTCTATTCACAGCACCACGGAGGATTGAATGCCATGCCGTCCATCCGACGTATCATGACCAACGCGCGGGACGCCCTGCGGGAGGACGGCCTCCCCGGCCTGGGCTGGATGCTGCGCTGCCGCTGGCTGGCCCGGCGCTGCCGGGGCACCGTGCGGGAGATGCTCGCCGCCCAGGCGGAGCAGGACCGGCGCTGGGACGAATATGTGAAGGCCCACCCCCTGCCGGAGGAGACCCGCCTGCGGCAGGGCCGGGATCGCTACCCGGACCTGCTCTCCTTTCTGATCCCGACCTACAACACCCGGCCGGAGCTGCTGGAGGCGCTGGCGGAGAGCCTGCTGGCCCAGACCTGCGCCCAGTGGGAGGCCTGCTTCTACGACGGGGCGAGCACCGACCCCCGCACCCTGGAGACGCTGAGGGCGCTCGCCGCCCGGGACAGCCGGCTCCGCGTGACGCTCGGCGAGGCCAACGAGGGGATCTCCGGCAACACGAACCGCGTCTTCCAGATGGCGAGGGGCAGCTATGTGGCCCTGTGCGACCATGACGACCTCCTCGACCCCCGGGCGGTGTGGTATGTGCTGCGGGCCGCCGCGGAGGGCGCGGATTTCATCTACACCGACGAGGACAAGTGCGACGAGGCGGGGCAGCGCTTCTTCGGCCCGCACCTAAAGCCGGACTTCGCGCCGGACAGCCTGCGCGCCGGGAACTATATCTGCCACCTGATGGCCATGAAGGCCTCCCTGATGCGGGAGGCGGGCGGCCTCCGCCCCTCCTGCGACGGGAGCCAGGACCACGACCTGGCCCTGCGCGCCACCGAGCGGGCGCGGCGGATCGTCCACATCCCCCGCGTGCTCTACCACTGGCGGCAGATGGACGCCTCCTACTCCCACCAGGGGGCGGAGCGGTGCGCCCAGGCCGCGGCCCGGGCGGTGCGTGACCAGCTCGAGCGGCTGGGGCTGACGGGGGAGGTCTCCGTCTTCCGCCGCGCGGTGAGCCTGCGCCTTGCCCCGCCGCCGGAGGAGGCCGCCACCGTCACCCTGATGGTCTCGGGCGGCCAGGACGAGGGCTGGCTGCGGGAGATCACCCGCCGGGCCGAGTGGCCCGTGGCGGAGATGATCCCGGTCCGGCAGGGGATGCGCAACGGCGAGGCCCTGCGGGCGACGGGGGCGTATCTGGTGTTCATCCAGCGGGGCGTCATGCCGCCGAAGGGCTGGCTGCGCGAGCTGGTGAGCCACGCCGCCCGGCCGGACGCGGCCTGCGTGGGCGCGCCGCTGGTGGACCGCCGGCAGCGCTATCTCCACGGCGGCTACGCCTGGGACCCGGAGCGGGGCGCCGTCCCGATGTATCTGGGCCAGAGCCGGGTCGGGCCGACCTATCAGCTCTATGACCGGCAGGTGCGCAACGTCTCCGGCGTCTCCTCGGCGCTGATGTGCATCCGCCGGGAGGTCTACTGGCAGCTGGGCGGCTTCGCCGTCTACGAGAGCGACCTGCGGGGCCTGGCCCTGGGGCTGAAGGCCCTCGCCGCGGGCTATGTGAACGTGCTGACCCCCCGCGCCCTGGCGGTCGCGGCGGAGGACGTGTGCCTGACCGGCCCGGCCCCGGAGCGGGATCTGCGACGCCTGCGGGCGGAGCTCCCCGGAGAGGCCCTCCGGGAGCGGTACCTCTCCCCCTGGCTGAAAAACGACGGGAGCATGGGCGTCGATTTCGAGCGGCTGGCGGAGGATGCCTGAACGCGCGGCGCAAAGAGAAACGAAGTTATGTCCGGTGTGTGAAACATCGGACATTTTGATTGAAAACAAAAAAAGGATGTGGTATCATAGAGCCATCGAAAAAAAGCATCGGGAGGTGTCCATATGTTTGGCAAGGAGAAGATTCAGGCGCTGGAGGCGCGGGTTCGTGAGTGGACCGACAAGGCGGGGCAGCTGGAGAAAGAGAAGGCGGATCTGACCCGTCAGCTGGAGAGCGCGCGGCAGCAGATCGCCGACCTGACTCGGCAGGTCGCGGAGAGCGACCTGGCCCAGGCCAAGGAGGAGCTCCGCGCGTCCAAGGCGGAGTACGAGGGGCTGAAGGATCTCTACACGAAAAAGATCCAGGCCTTCGAGGAGGGCCGGGAGGAGAAGGAACAGGCCTTCGCCCGGGAGGCGGCGCTGGAGCGCCACAGCCTCGAGAACGAGATCCGCGACAACCGGCAGGCGAGCCAGGAGCACGTGCGCAGCACGGTGAAGTCCTTCAGCGAGAGCTATCAGTACTATCTCAGCCAGATCAAGCTGATGATGGACGCCCTGGGCGACGTGGCGGCCCGCACCGGCGAGGCCCTCTTCACCGAGGAGGGCGAGGGGGACCTGAAGGCCCGCTTCGGCCAGCGCCTGGCGGAGAAGCTCCGCACCGACGCCAAGGCTCTGCAGGGCGCCGACGGCGATCTGGTGCTGATCGACTCCAGCGAGAAGCCGGCGGAGCCGGTCTGCGAGGAGGTCTGCGAGGCGGCGCAGGAGGCCGCCGAGGCGGTGGAGGAAGCCGTGGAGACCGTTGAGGAGACCGTCGGGGAAGCCTGCGCTGAGGCGCCGGCGCCGGAGGCCTGAGCCCGCTTCAATCAGCATTCAGCATAAGAATCAGCCCCTCTGCCGCCGCGGCGGCGGAGGGGCTGAAAATTTGCTGAAAAAAAACCGAAAAGGCTGTAACGAAATCGCGGCCTGCCCGTCTAACCTGTGATTCTGAGGGAAGGGAGGTGAGAAAGTGACCCAGGATCAATGCGCCAGGCTCTACGAAACCTGTTATATGCGGGTCTTCTCCTATGTCATGACGCTGGCCGGGGACCGGTCTCTCGCGGAGGAGCTCACGCAGGAGACCTTCTACCGCGCCTTCGCCCGGCAGCGGGAGTTCCGGGGCGAATCGGACGAGGTCACCTGGCTGTGCGCCATCGCGAAGAACCTGTATGTGGACGAACAGCGCCGGGTCAGCCGCCACGGCGAGATCCCGGAGGAGCTGCCGGACCGGGGCAAGGGCGTGGCGAAAACCGTGGAGGACCGGGATTCCTCCTTCCGGATCCATGTGGCCCTCCACGCGCTGGAGGATCCCTATAAGGAAGTGTTCGAGCTGCGGGTGTTCGGCGAGCTGAGCTTCCGGGAGATCGGCACGATCTTCCAGAAGACCGAAAACTGGGCGCGGGTTACTTATCACCGTGCGCGAATCAAATTGCAGGAAAGGATGGATAGAACATGAAGACAGATTGCGAGATCGTCCGGGATCTGCTCCCCCTGTATGTGGATGAGATCTGCAGCGAGAAGAGCCGGGAGCTGGTGGACGAGCATTTGCAGGAGTGCGGCGAGTGCAGCGAAATGCTGCGCAAGCTCAAAAAGACCGAGATCGAGAGCGGCCTGAAGGCGGAGAAGGAGGACGCGATCAGCTACGGCGTGCGGAAATTCAAGCAGCTCTCCGCCCGCACCGGCATGACGGCCTCCGGCCTGCTCATGATCCCGCTGCTGGCGCTGCTGGTGCTGAACCTGATCGCCGGCTCGCAGCTCGGATGGTTCCTGATCGTGCTGGCGTCGCTGACGGTGGCGGCCAGCGTGATCGCGGTGCCGATCCTGGTGCCGGAGAGCAAGCTGTTCTGGACGCTGTGCGCCTTCACGGCCAGCACGGAGCTGCTGCTGGGGGTGACCTGCGCGGTGACCCGCGGCGACTGGTTCTGGATCGCCGGCAGCGCGGTGCTGTTCGGGCTGGCCGTGTGCTTTCTCCCCTGGGCCATCCGGGCCAAGCCCCTGCAGAAATGGGTCGGGAACCGGAATAAGACGCTGCTCGTGGTGGGCGCGGACGTGATCCTTTTTCTGAACATGATGTCCACGATCATCTTCCACCGCGGCGGCAGCCGTTTCTGGCTGATCGCCGGCGTGGCGGCGGGCGTCGCGCTGGCCGTGCTGTATCGGATGAAGGAGCGAAAGTGACGTATCGGCCTCGGATCAGCGGCCCCTCCCCCGGACCCCGGCGACGCCCCTGACGATCGCGGAGACCGACAGGAGCAGGACCGCAAGCCAGACCGCGCCGCTGGTGATCGCGGTCAGGGGCAGCATGGCGAACTGCCCGCCGCTGGAGTTCACCATGATCAGCGTGTTCTGGAGCGTGAGGACGGAGACCAGCGCGTCGATGAAATTGAGGGTCCGGAGAAGGCGGATCAGGCGGTCGGCGGATCGCTTCCGCCGTTTGAGATGGATGGACGCCATGGTGATTTTATAGGTCGTATAGGCCGCCATGGCGATGGCCGGGATCAGCGTCAGGCTGACCGGCTTCTGCTGCCGGACCATCAGGGAGATTGGAACGAACAGGCTGATATTCAGGATCAGCAGCAGAACGGAGGACGCGAGATAGACGCGTCCTCTGTTTTTCGCCTGATCGGGCCGCGCGGGCAGCCGCCGCTCGGCGGCGATGATCCCCCCGCGCAGCGTGGCGAGGATGAGATAGTAGACGCAGATCGTGCCGTGCCACAGGGAGCGGTGGGTGACGCCGAGAAAGCCGTTGAACAGCGCAAAGACGACCGTCACGGCAAAGGAGACGGCCGCGGAGACCATCGTTTTGTAATCGTAATCCTGTTTCCACCGGGTCAGGAATTGTTTTCTGTCATTCATGCTGCGTTTTCTGTCAGAGTCTGGAAGCGTGATGGATCGGAACAGCGGCATCATACCACAAGGCGGCGCGGAAGTCACGGGCCGGGCGCGGTTTTTTCGCTGCCCACCGCGGGGCGGCGGCGGAAGGGCTAGCCTGACAGACGGAGCGCTTGATCCTGAGATAAATATCATACACCGCTTTACATCGATTTTACCTTTCGGTACTGTCCATTCTTACATGGATATCGGCAGCCACGATTATCTCAGCGAGTTGAAGGCCGGCCGCTCGGCCGAGTTCATTGAGCGCTATGCCGCCTACGGGCAGAAATACCGCCTCGCGCCCGACTAAAGCGAAAAGCCCGCTGCCGCGCATTTCGCGGCGGCGGGCAGAGCGGGGGATATGCCATTGGGAGGGCCTTCCGCTCCGTTAGGTTGGCAGGGAGTATTCGACATAGTACCAGTTTTCTGCGATCCGTTCCACCAGTACATAGCCGCGTCCGCCCGAACCGATACCCGTCCAGTACAGCCGGGTGTCGGTTTTTTCTTTCAGCGTGCCCGGATCATCGGGGAACATGGGCGCAATCTCCTCTATCGGCCGTTCGGACCACACCAGATACTGGTCGCCCTCAAGCACGGTTCCGATTCCGTTGAAATACAAAAGGCAATCGCTGCCTTCCGGAGCACAGGATATATTGCTGAGCCGTCCGTCCCGGAATAATTTGCTCCACTGGTCTGCCAGCTCCCGGTCAATCCGGATGTTGTTTCCGCCGGACCGGACTGTGGAGATCGTTTTCTCCCACGTCTCCCGGTTCTCCTCAACCCACCGTGTCAGAGATTCCTGCGACTTTGATTGGAGCGAGCCGCACCCGGCCAGCGTCAGACACAGGATCATCGTGACGGCCAGCAGCGCCGCCCTTTTCATTCAGCGGACACCTCCCGCGTTTAATGGTTTTTGAGTAGCAAGCATGTCCCAGGGGATCATCCGAAAGTGTTTCAGCGCCTCCTCAATCGCCCTCTCTTTCTCCTGCGGGCATTTCGGCACTCTGCCGCCTTCCGTCTTCGCCTTGTTGCAGCACTCGCGCTCAATGATTCCATGCTTGGCCTTCACCTGGGCGATGTACAGGGTCGAGACATGCAGGCCTGTGTGCTCAAGGACGTAAGCCTTGAGCTGCTGATAGGTGGCTTCGTTCAGCAGGCAGGAGGTGTCCAGTCCTTCCAGGGAGAATTCAACGCGGACGGGTTTGCTCGATATCTCGCCCTTGGAAAGACTCACCACCGTCTCTGCATGAATACCCCCTGAAGTCCACTGGTTTCTCTTTTTCCAGCGTCTACTTCAGGGGGCGCATATCAGGGGGATCGGTTTACGCAGTCTTCTGCTTCTTCCTTCGGACGATGGCCTTCACGAGCCAGGCGATCAGGCCCGCGGCTGCCACGCCGTCCACGATGAACATGACCAGCTGCCAGCGCGGCATACTGTAGCCCACGACAATCCGGTTCATGGCGTTGGAGTTGACCACCGTGTACATGATGTTCTTTGCGCACTGGGCCAGGATGACGGCGTCCGCGGTGTCCGAGGGGTCGCACCAGGCGGTGGGCGTGGCGGAGAGGTTCAGGTCGCCGCCGGCATAGGCCATCTGCTGCGGATTCATGTACTGGCCGCTGGTGTTGAAGTCGCAAATCACCATACCGCGGAAGCCCCACTCATTGCGGAGAATGCCCGTCAGCAGGCGCCAGTCGCCGCCGGCCCAGCGGGTGCCGATGCGGTTGAAGGAGGACATCACCGCGCGGGTTTCGCCTTCCTTGACCGCGATCTCAAAGGGCCGCAGGTAGATTTCGCGCATGGCCTGCTCGGTGGCCCAGGAGCAGTCGCCGTTGATGGAGCGGTGGGTCTCCTGCTCGTTCAGGGCAAAGTGCTTCATGAAGCAGTACACGCCCTTGCTCTGGCAGCCGCGGATGACGGCGGCGGCCATCCGACCCGTGAGCAGGCTGTCCTCGGAGTAGTACTCGAAGTTGCGTCCGCCGAAGGGGCTGCGGTGGATGTTCGCGCCGGGGGCATACCAGCCGGAGTAGGGCAGGCCGTTGCTCCGGCCCTCGGCGTCGCCCCACAGGCCCTCGTTGCCCACCGCGATGCCCTGCTCCTCTGCCAGCTCCACATTCCAGGTAGAGGCCACGATGACCTCGCAGCAGTAAGCACAGTTGTCGTAGTAGGTGGAGGCATCCATGAAGTTCACGAAGCCCGCGGGGCCGTCGGAATCGTTGGTGGCAGGCTTGGCGATGTTCTCCAGGGCTGCGCTGCGGAAGGCGCCGTAGCTGATCATGGTGATCAGCTCGTCCTCCTTGCAGGCGTCCAGCAGGGTCTGCCAGCGGGGATCGTCATAGGAGACCAGGTCCTTGCCATTCAGCAGGTCGGGCAGCTTCACGCGCACAGGCTCGCCGAACCAGGGCATCTCCTCGCTGTCCAGGTCGGTGGGATTGTTGTGGCGCACGTCCGCCAGTGCGGCGATCAGCTCGGCCGTCACGCTCCGGTCCTCATCGGTGGGCGCGGCGGGGAAAGTATCGTTCCAGGCGCTCCGGGAGAGGGTGCTGTCCAGCATGTAAGCCGAGTCCATCAGGGGATTGCGGTTTCCGGTGTACTGGTTAGCCACCACGGCGCCGGTCACGGGATCCTTGCGGTACTGGATGGTCTCCGCCACATGGAAGGGGATGGTGAAGGTCTTGTCGTGGGCATTGTGCGCCACATACAGGCTGTAGTCCCCGGCTTCCAGCTCATAGCCGGCAAAACCGTTCCGGTTCGCGTCCTTCGCGTCGTAGGAGGCGAAGAGGTAGGGGGTGAAGGTGAGGGAGACGGTCTCGCTCTCGCCGGGGGCCAGCAGCTTCGTCTTGGCGAAGGCCGTCAGCACCTCCTCCGGCTTCTCGATGCCGCCGGGGGTATAGGGGGCGTGGGCATAGAGCTGCACCACTTCCTTGCCGGCCGCGGTGCCTGTGTTGGTCACCCTGACCTGCACGGTGTACTCTGTATTCCCGTCCGCCGAGGCTCCCTGGATGGCGCCGGCGTCCGCCAGCTCCCAGTCAAAGGTCGTGTAGCTCAGGCCCCAGCCGAAGGGGAAGACCACGTTCCTGCGGTACCATTCCTCGCCCTCGTCCACGCCGCGGGTCTCGTAGTAGCGGTAGCCCACATAGATGTCTTCCTCGTAGTTCACGAAGTAGTAGCTCTGGGCCTCGCCGTCCACAAAGTAGCGGTCGCCGTCCTTCTGATTATTGTCGCCGAAGTTCTGGAAGGAGGGCATGGCCTTCAGGTCCGCCGCCCAGGTGTCCACGGTTTTGCCGGAGGGGTTCACTTGGCCGCTGAGGATCTCGCCCACCGCGGCAGCGCCGGACGCGCCGGGGAAGCCGATCCACAGGCAGGCGTCGATCTTGTCCGCCTGGGGGAAGTACTCCGTGCTGGTGAGGAAGGTCAGCTCCATGGCGGCGCCGCTGTTGATCAGCACGATCACCCGCCCGAAGCCCGCTCCGCAGACGGTGGAAAGCAGATCCCGCTCGTTCTGGTCCAGCTCCAGATAAGTGTCCGCCGGGTCAGCCGCGCCTTCCACGCCCTCCATGGTGCGAGGCAGGTCGAAACCCTCGCCGCCAACCCGGGTGAACACCACCACGGCCGCGTCGCTGTAGTCCGCCCAGCTGGCCTTCACGTCGTCGGTATAGAGGCTCATGGGGGCCTCGCCGGTGGCGATGGTCAGGCTTTTGCCAGAGTCCAGGTCGGAGGAGTTGGCCTTGCGGGCCGGGCCAGACTTGCCGTTGTCCTGGTAGAAAGCCTTCAGCACCGGGTTGACGCTGTAGCCCGCCCTTTCCAGGCCGGTGTACAGGTCCACCGCGGCGGAGGAATCCACGCCGCCGGAGCCGGAGCCGCCGTAGGCCAGGTTGACGCTGTTCTTGCCGAACACCGAGATCTTCGGCTTGTCCTTCACATCCCCGCTGCTGACCGGGGTCAGGAGGGGCAGGGCCCGGTTCTCGTTCTTGAGCAGGACCATGCCCTCCTCGCACAGACGGAGGTTCAGGTCATTGGCACCCTGCAGGGCTTCCTTCTTGCTGCCGTAGTCGGAGACGAACCGCGCCTCGGAGGCGTCCGCGAACACAGCCCGCTCGCCGCCGCCCGGCATCACCGTATTCAGCAGACTGTAAAAGGTGGTGGAGGCCAGCACATTGACCACGATCAGGACAACCGCCAGCACCGCGGCGACGATGATCCCGATGGGCTTGCGTTTCCCGTTCTTGTTCTTCATGCCGCATCACTTCCTCGAATAGTTGTTGGCGGGCAGCTTGTGGCCGCCGTCCCACCACAGCACGGCCTCGGTGTCGATCTTCACGCAGTCGAACAGGGGAGCCGTCGCGGCCACCGTGCCGCCGCCGATCCAGTTCACGTCGTTGTTGACACGGAACTCGATGCAGTTGACGCCCTCCACCAGCTCCGCGTCCCGGATGATCACATAATCCTGGAATTCACGGACGGCCATGTTGGGCACGCCGGTCATCTCAATCCTGCCGTAGTTGATGGGGGTGCCGTTCAGGGAGATCTCGAACATGTCGGGGGTCAGGGTAAAGTCCTCGAACTCGCCGGAGAGGCGGGCCGTGATGACGGCGTCGCTGACCGCCATGTCCGACACAATGTAGAAGTCCAGGGTGAAGCCGTTGACATAGGTGTAGCCCACAAAGCGGTCATTGCTGACCCCCAGGGTGCTGCCCTTGCCCTCGCGCTGCACCAGGCCCTTGCCCTCCGCCTCGCCGGAGTAGCCCTTGCCGGCCTTGCCGCTGAGGCTGACGTCCTCCGCCTCGAACAGATACTGGTTCACGCCCTCGGCGGTGCGCGTCCAGTGGGCGAACAGGGTCATATCGCCGGCAATCTTCTCATTGAAATCCCAGGCCTCGCCGCCGTCCTTGGCGTTGAACCAGCCGTCGAAGCGGTAGCCGGTGCGGGCGGGCTCGGCCGGTGCGGCCACAGGGCTGCCGGATTCCACTGTCAGGGTCTGGGCCTTGGCGGAGCCCGTATAGTTCTGGTCGAACACGATCTCGCAGGAGACGGCCTCCAAGCTGTGCCAGGCCGCGTAGAGGGTTGTGTCGGCGGAGATGACGGACTCCTTGCTGAAGGCCTCGGAAAGGGCCTCGTTGGTGAACCAGCCGTCGAAGGCATAGCCCTCCGCCGCAGGATCGGCGGGCAGGTCCATGGCGTCGATGGGGCCGGCCTCCGCCAGGCTCAGGGCCTCCGGCGCGGTGCCCACCCCGTTCATCTCAAAGGAGACCACGATGGGCTGCACGGTCACATACAGCCTGCAGCGCATGCCGCCATAGTTGACGGTCAGACTCTTTTTGCCGGCCTTCTGCATATTGGGCGTGCTGACGGTGACGCCCTCATCCGTGAGTGCAACCGTCTGGGTGGTCTTGTCGCTGTAGCTGACGGTCAGCTTGCCGCCCTCCAGGGTGAGCTCCTCACCGAGCCTGTATTCCGTTTTTGCCGGCTGGGTGGTCACCTCGATGGAGGTCACCGTCGGCGCGCTCTGGCAGGCGGCCAGGGCAAGCACGCACAGCGCCAGCAGGAGGCACAGCAGGCCGCTTTTCACGGTTCTGTTCATGATCTTGACGCTTCCTTTCTATGAAGGAGGCTCCGGCAGTTGATGTCCTGCCGGAGCCTCCGGGAAGAATCAGCCTTACTTCGCGATGGTCACCGTGTAGTGGAAGTTCACATAGTCATCAGCCAGGACGCGCACCACGAAGCTGAAGCCCTCGAAGGTCTCGCCCTCGGCGGGGGTGCCGCTCAGGCTGCCGTCGGCATCCAGCTTCAGGCCCTTGGGCAGCTTGTCCCTGGTGTAGTATTTCACCGTGTAGGCGCCGGCGGTGGCATCCGGGTTGGCCACGGAGGTCTTCAGGCTGCCGTCCTCGTTCAGGGTGACGGTCATGTCAGTGAAGGCGGCCTCGGTCATACCGTTGTGGATGTCGCCGTTGTTGGCGATGGTGTAGAGAATGTGCTGGGCCGCCATGCGGACCGCAAACCACTGGGTATAGGAGGGCACAGTGTTCTCCTCGCTCTCCTCATCGGCGGGGATCAGCACGGTGTTCTGCTCGGCGTTCCATTCGCCGGAGAGGGGCTCGGCATAGCCGCCGGGACGCACGCCCAGGGGGATGTCCTGGCCGGCGCGGACGGTCATGTCGAAGGTGTGGTAGGAGCTGTTGAACAGGGTGTCGGTCACATAGGCGCCCTGGAAGCCCCACTCGTCGCGGAGCAGCGCGTTCAGCATGGCGAAGTTGGTGTAGCAGCAGGAGTCGCCCACGCGGTTCATGCCGGACATGGCGCCGTTGGCATGGCCGTACTTGACGGAATACTCATAGGGCCGGATGTAGATCTCGCGGATGGCCTGCTCGTTGCACCACATGAAGATGCCGCCCTGGGTGTTCCGGTTGGCTTCCTGATTGTTCAGGGTCATGTGCTTCATGTACACATGGGTGCCCTTCTCCACGGCGCCGCGGATCAGGCTGGAAGCGACGCGGCCGGCCAGCACGCCGTCCTCGGAATAGTACTCGAAGTTGCGGCCGCCGAAGGGGGAACGGTGGATCTCCAAGCCCGGGCCATACCAGCCGGACAGGTTCAGGAACAGGGCTTCGTTGCCGCACATGAGGCCGATCTCATAGGCCAGGTCGTCGTTGAAAGTGGAGGCGATCACCACGCCGCAGGCCCAGAGGGTGCCGCCGGGGGTGGTCCGGTTGTAGAAGCCGGCCTTCACCTGGGAAGGGCCGTCGCTGTCCACGCCCTCGCTCTTGGCGATGGAGGGCAGGCCGATGGTCACATAGTAGCCCTGGGTGCAGATGGAGGCCATTTCCTCATAGGTCAGCTGGTTCATGAAGGCGGTCCAGGCCTGGGTGCCCTCGTCGTCGGCCTCGGTCACGCTGCCGTCGGCGTGGCGCACAGGCTCCTGATAGGCGATGCCGGACATGTCGCGCAGCAGGGTCTCATTCAGGGAGCCGTCGGCGTGCTGCACCATCTTGGTGGTCCGGACGGGGGTGCCCTCGATGGTCACCTCGATGGTCTCGGTGGGCACGGTGGACTGGGTCCAGGTCGCGGGGACGCTGGTCACGTACCAGGGATCGGTCTCCTGGTCCTGCCAGGCGCGGAAGGTTTCCTCGGCGTTGTAGAATTCCAGCTTCTCCTCGGAGATGGTGCGGTCCTCCTCGGTGGAGGCGGCAGGCTGCTTCAGGCCGCCCTCGCGGGTCGCCTGGTTGGCTTCCAGCGCGGCGTTGGTGGTCTTGAAGCGCTCCACGTTCTTGCCGTTCACGGTCTCGCCGCCGCTGAACACGTTGCCGATCTCGCGGCCGGTGACCTCGTCGGTCTTGCAGAGGATGCCATCGGCCACAGTGCGCTTCACGGAGGCGACTGCCTCATGGGAGTTGCGGCTGACATCGATGGTGTAGTCGCCGGCTTCCAGCTCATAGCCCTTGAAGCCGTTGCCGTTGGCGTCGCTGTAGTCGTAGGAGGCGATGGACTGGGCGCTGAAGGAGACGGTCACGATCTCGCTCTCGCCGGGCTGCAGGAGCTTCGTCTTGGCGTAGCCGGCCAGCACCTTCGCGGCCTTCTCGATGCCGCCCGCAGTGTAGGGCTGCTCCACGTACACCTGCACGACGTCCTTGCCGGCGGCGGCGCCGGTGTTGGTCACTTCCACGTTCACGGTGATGACGTCGTTCCCGGAGGTGATGGCCGCTTCCTCAGCGGTGTCCGCCAGCTTCCACTCGAAGCTGGTGTAGCTCAGGCCGAAGCCGAAGGGATACACCACGTTCTCGGCGTACCAGCTTTCACCGGCCTCGCCCATGTCGGCGGCCACGGTCTCATACCAGCGGTAGCCGATGTAGATGCCCTCGCGGTACTCGGTGCTGCGGTAGCCGGTGTCCTCACCGTCGCAGTACACGTAGTTGTCCAGACCCATGTGCACGTTACTGCCGAAGTTGGTCCAGGTGGGGTCTTTCGTCAGGTCGCGGGCATAGATGTCCGCCAGACGGCCGGAGGGGTTGACCTCGCCGGTCAGGATCCTGCCAAGGGCCGCGATGCCCGCGTTGCCGGGGTGGCCGACCCAGATGATGGCGTCCACGTCGTCGTCGTCCTGCATGTCTCCCAGTTCCATGGCGTTGGCGCTGTTGACGATCACGATCAGCTTTCCGAAGACGCCCTGCTGGCGCTTTTCCTTCAGGTAGGCGTAGGTCAGCTTCTCGTTGTCGTCCAGCTCCAGGTAGTGCTCGGCAGCATCTGCGTGGCCGGGCACATTGGCGGTCAGCAGGTCGGCACCCTCGGCGCCGGTGCGGGAGATGACCCAGATCACCGCGTCGCCGTAGCTGCGGTAGCTGCCGATCACGAAGGGCTCGTAGGAAGCGGGATCCAGTTCATAGGCGGCGCCGCTCTTGGCCGCGCCCATGTTGAAGGAGGCATAATAACCGAAGGTCTTGGGGTTGACGTTGAACCCGGCGTCCTCCAGGCTCTCCTTGAGCGTCCATTCGTGGCCGAAGCCGTCGCCGGCGCCGGAGCCGCCGCCCACCAGCTGCAGATGCGCGCTGCGCATACCGAAGGGGGTCACATTGCGCTCACCGGCGGAGAGGGGCAGCGCGCCGTCCCGGTTCTTCAGGAGGACGAAGCCTTCGCTCGCCACCTGGATGTTCAGCTGCTCGCCCACGACGCGGGCCTCATCGATGGTGGTGTAGTCGGTGTAGAATCTGCCTTTCGCTTCCAGGTTGCCTGTCACCGTGTCCGCGGAGACGGCCGCAGTGCTCAGGAGCAGAGCGATGGCCAGCACGAGGGCTGCCAGTCTGCACATGGTGTTTCTCTTCATGGTTGCTTCCTCCTTACCGTCGTCGGCTTGTGCCGTTGATTTCATTATGTAGGTTTTGGAATGGGCGGCAACAGATTTGACAAAATCATGCCGATTTTCAGCAAAATCATTTTCCGCAGCAAAAAAACTGCGCCGCAGCAAGGCGCAGCCTCCGGGATTCCGGGAGATCCGTCAGCCTTCTGCCGGCGGAATCGGCAGCATGATGTCCAGCCGGAACAGGCTCTTGTCCACATGGATCATGAAGTGTCCGTTGTATTTCTCCGCGATCAGCCGCATGCTGCGGACGCCGAAGCCGTGGTTCTCCTTGTCTGCTTTGGTGGTCTGCGGGAGACCGTCCACCATCTGCGGCACGGCCTGGATGAAGTTTTCCTCGTGGATCAGCACAAACTGCTGCTCCTGCGCCACGGACAGGCTGATCACCCGGTGCTCGCTGTCGAAGTGCCGGGCCTCCTCGATGGCGTTGTCCAGCAGATTGCCGAAGAGGGAGTAGATGTCCGATTCCTCCATGAAGTTCAGCAGCGCGCCGTTGACAAGGCAGGAGAACTCGATGTCGCTGCCCTCGCAGATCATGCGCTTCATGGTCAGCACCACGTCAAGGGCCCGGTTGCCGGTCTTCACCCTGGTGTCATACTGCCGGACCGCCTCCTGGATCTGCTCCTTCTCATGCTCGGGGATGGACTGCCCGACAGCCTGCAGCTGATGCCTCAGGTCGTGGCACTTGATGTTGATGACCTCCACAACTTCCTTTTCCCGCTCGTACTGCTTCCGCTCCTCCTCCAGGATCCGCCGGGTGACGGCCAGTTCCTCCTCCAGGTCATGCCGCTGCAGCACGTTGAATTCCAGAATGATGATCATCAGGGCGAAGATGGCCGACGACAGATAGTTGGCTAAATTGATGGTCCGGTCTGTGACGGAGCGGATCATGGGCAGGTCGATCTCCTCGATGACGATCATCACCGCCAGGGCCAGCGTCGTGATGATCAGCTGGGTGGGATTGGCGATCTGGATCACCCGGCTGTAACCCCGGTTCCGCCTGCGGAAGAGCAGCAGCGTGACGATGAAAACCGCCAGGACGCAGAGCAGCAGGAGCAGGAAATCAACAAGCTTGCTGCGCCCCTCCGGCGCGAGCAGAATGCCGAGCGCACCGCTGAGCCTCCCGGCCAGCTGCTGCATGCTGTAGGCGGTCGTAGCGACGAAAACGGCCGTCAGCAGCCTGCAGTCCAGCCACAGGTACACAATGCCCAGCACAAAGAAGAACTGGCCGAAATAGCGCACCAGGTTATACGCCATGCCGCCCGGATGGCTCCGCATCCAGTCAGCCCACAGCACGTTGAAGGCAAGATCAGCCGCCACGGCCAGCGCAAACCAGATCCAGCCGTTCTTTCGTTTCGGCTGCTTGAAGCACAGGGTGAGGGCACCGAGGATGGCCACGATTTCAAACATGCGGGATCTCAGGAAGCCGAGAATCTCTGTCATCGCTGTTCCTCCTCTCAGCTTCTGTTCCGGGCCAGATAGGTGTGGAGTGCTTCGACAAAAGCCTTTTTCCTGGAATGGCTTACCTGCAGCTCGGTTTCTCCCAGTGAAACGGTGTAGCCGTTGAGGCCGGTTACCCGCCGGAGATTGACGAAAAACCCGCTGTTGCAGCGGAAGAATTCTTCCTGCGGCAGGGTTTCCTCCACCTGCTTTCCGCTGCCGTAATAGACCAGATCCCCGTCGTCCGTGTGGTAGATGATCCGGTGGCCCTGCAGCTCCGCGTAACCGAGAGCGATCAAAGGCAGACGCTTGATCCCGCCGCTGTATTTCAGCTGAATGAAGGTTTCCTCCGGGCGTTTGCACCGCTTCAGGATCCGCTCCATCTTCAGCGAGAAGGAGGCATAGCGGATGGGCTTGATGATGTAGTCTGCCGCGTCATATTCATAACCGTTGACCGCGTACTGGAACAGCTTCGTGACAAACACGAGCGTCACCTGGCTGTCCCTTTCCCGCAGCTTTTCTGCCGTCCTCAGTCCATTCACCAGCGGCATCTCCACATCCATGAACACCAGATCGAAAACAGACCTTTCATCCGCCAGAAAGGCATCCCCGTCCGGGTAACGATGGATGGCAAAACTGCGCTGATGTTCCTGGGCATACCGGTTCAGGCATTCGCTCAGCATCTTCGCTTCCTGGTCGTTGTCTTCCACAACCGCGATTTCCAGCAAGCCGAACACACTCCTCTCCGCCGCTTTTCCTTCTGGTATGATTGTATCACAAACGGCCCGATCTCTCAAGGAGATCAGGCTGTTTGCAGGATCTTTTTCAGAAGCGCAGACACGGACAAGGAACAGGATTCCGGCATTCATATCATCCGAAAATGCCTCAGCGCTTCCTCAATGGCCTTCTCCTTCTCCGGCGGACATTTCGGCACCCGATTGCCTTCCGTCTTCGCCTTGTTGTAGCAGTCCCGTTCAATAATCCCGTGTTTTGCCTTCACCTGGGCGATGTACAGGTTCGACACATGCAGGCCGGTATGCTCAAGAACGTAGTCTTTGATCTGCTGATAGGTGGCATCGTTCAGCAGGCAGGACGTGTCCAGGCCTTCCAGGGAGAACTCGACCCGGACGGGTTTGCTCGATATCTCGCCCTTGTAAAGACTTACCACCGTCTCACCACCATGGCGAAAAACCGCGTCTTATTCTGCAGCCGTGAAGCCGTCCATCCCGCGGGAGTGGAGCACTGTGTACAGCACCCGCTTCGCACTCAGGCGCATGGCCTGCACAACGGCGGGATTGGGTGTTTCGCCGTCCTCCGCGTAGGGGGCCAGCGTGTAATAGGCCTGCAGTTCGCCGTCAGGGATGTCGTTGCCTGCGGCGAGGGCGTTGGCCATGACCATGTAGGTCCGGTCAAACATGTCGGTGACCACAAAGCCGTCCATGCCAACCTCCGTGCGCAGCCAGTCCGTGAGCAGCTCAGGGCAGGCGCCGCACCAAATCGGGCCCAGCCGGTTGAAGGCAGACATGGCGCATTTCGCCCCGCCCAGGACGACAGCCAGCTCGAAGGGCCGCAGGTACAGCTCCCGCAGGGCCTGTTCCCCGCACCAGGTACCCAGGCCTGCCCGGTTCTCCTCCTGTTCGTTGAGAACCAGGTGTTTCATGTAAACATACACGCCCCGGGACTGCACACCGCGGGTCCAGGCGGCGCCCATGAGGCCGGTGAGCAGCGGATCCTCGGAGAAGTACTCGAACACCCGCCCGGCATAGGGGGAGCGGTGCAGATTCAGTCCCGGGCCGTAGATGCCGGCGTAGCCTGCCCACATCGCGTCCTCGCCGACCAGCTGCCCGGCCTCCTCAATCAGGGCATCGTTGAAGGTGGCAGCCAGTATGCCGCCACAGGGGTAGCAGGTGCCGCTGAGCTCCCGATCGGGGTCCTCCGTGACGGTGGCATAGCCATTCAGGCCAATGGCGTATTTCTGGGTGACGCCGGTGGGGCCGTTGTGGTCCACGGTACGGGGCTTCCCCAGGCGCTCCACGGCCGCCGTTTCCCGGAGGCCGGTGAGGCAGAGACGCTCCAGTTCTTCAAAGGTGAACTCATCCATGTAGCTGTCCCAGAGGGGATCGTCAAAGGCCGCATCCGTCAGGTCGGACAGCATCAGTCCGTGGTCAGCTCCCAGGACCGGGAAGTCTCCGTCTTCCGGCTGGGTATCGTCTGTCAACACCAGATCCACGGCCATGATGTCCGTCAGGATCAGAGATGCGGGGCCCTCAGTCACCGTGCCCGCCCAGTCGCTCCGGGAAAACCAGGTGACCTCGTTATCCCCGGCCCCGTCGTAGCGGTTAATGTCCGCGAAGGAGAAGAGGGAGCAGACGGCTTCCCCCGTGCCCCAGGAGGCCTCGTAGGTGTCGCCGTCGAAGGCCAGGGAGAAGCGCCGCACCAGCGGATCTTCCGCCGCCAGCAGCTTCATCGCCGCGTCATGGGCGTTGTCCGCACAGACCAGGGCGTACTCCCCCTCCTCCAGCAGGAAGACCTCTGTGTTCTCCGCGTCGTAGGAGGTCAGGAAGTACTCCGGCACGGAGATCGTCAGGGTCTGGCTCTCTCCCGGCCGCAGCAGGGCAGTCTTCCCGTAGCCTGCCAGCTCCACGGCAGCTTTTTCAATGCGGTTCTCCCGGTCATAGGCGGTATAAGGCTTCTGCGCATAGACCTGCACAGTCTTTTTTCCCGCCCGGCTGCCGGTGTTGGCAATGGTTACAGTTACCTCATAAACGGCCCGCCGGCCTTCGCCGGCCTTCTCCACCCGCATGTCCTCCATGGCGAATGAAGTATAGCTCAGGCCATAGCCGAAGGGAAAGGCCACGGCATCCGCATAGTTGAATTCTCCGGCGTCTTCCCGCCCCAGTGCCGTGTCTGTAAAGCGTGTCTCCGTGCAGCGGTAGCCCAGGTAGATGCCTTCCCGGTACACCACATAGCGGGTGCGCTCATAATAGCTGCGGTCGGGGAAGAAGTCCTCCGCTCCGGCGTAGACCTGCGCGCCGAAGTCTGCCGTCACCGGGTTCATGCGGTTGTCCATCCACCAGGTGTCTGGCAGGCAGCCGGAGGGGTTTATCTGCCCGGCCGCCGCTCGGCCCACCGCCTCCACACCGCTCTGGCCCAGACTGCCCACCCACAGGGCTGCGTCCACGCCGAACTGTTTGTCGAAGAGAAACGCACCGGACAGGGGGTTCGCGCTGTTGATGATGACCGTGACGGAAGAAATCACGCCGGCATCCTTGAGCTCCTTCAGGCCCAGCAGCACGCTCTCCTCGTCCCCGTTCAGGCGCAGGTAGTCGGTGCCGTCCGCGCCTGCGTCCTCCTTCTGGGCGCCGCCGGTCATGTCCGAGCCCTCGCCGCCCACCCGGCCGATTACGAGGAAGGCGGCTGTGCCGGCGATCTCCGCGTAATCCTCGCCCAAATGGCGCTTCACCCTGCTCCACTTGCCCTCGCCGATGGCATAAGGGGTACGGCCAAGGTTCTCCTCCGTCACCTCCGCCCGATACCAGGCGGTCAGTTCCCTGTCTGCCACGGCAAGGCCCGCCGCCTCAAAGGACTGCACAAAATCTGCGGCGCTGTCTGTCTCCACCGCGCCGGAGCCCGTCCCGCCATAGACCGGATCCACACAGGTGATGCCGAAGAGGGAAACCCGGCTGCCGGGAGACAGAGGCAGGACGCCGCCGTCGTTCTTCAGCAGCACCATGCCCTCCTCCTCCACCTCCCGGGCCTTCTCGAGCCCGGCGGCCTTCAGCTCCGCTACGCTGGAGAACGCGGATTGATAGCGTTCCGCTCCGGCGCAGCTGCACAGCAGGATGATGATAAGCGTCAGACAAAGCAGCCGTCTCATGGTGCTGACCTCCTCACGGCGGGATAATGTATAATGGGCGAGGGCCGCCCCCATCGCTGAGGGCGGCCCGGCTGTCATTTCTGTTCAGTTGTCTCAGGAGGGATTTGCAGCAGCGAACTTTGCTTTCTGCTTCTTGTTGTAGGTGAAGCGGCGGACGAAGGCCAGCACGCCCCAGATCACCACCAGGGCGATCAGTCCGATGTTGATCCACTTGACCATGCCATGCCAGGCGGGCGGATCGTAACCGATGACTTCCGCGTTCATGGCGTTGGAGTTCACAAAGGCGTACATCAGATCCTTTGCGGCACGGAACAGCACGATGGCGTCGCCGTTGTCGGAGGAGTCGCACTCCGTCCACATGGAGCTGGCCAGGGTGGCAAGGTCCAGGCTGCCGCCGGCGTAGAACATCTGCCGGGGGATCATGTACTGGGGAATGGTGTTGAAGTCGCAGATGACGTAGCCGTTGAAGCCCCACTCCTCCCGGAGGATCTCCGTCAGCAGGCGGTAGTCGCCGCCGGTCCAGCGGGCGCCGATGCGGTTGAAGGAGCTCATCAGGCCGCGGGCTTCGCCCACCTTCACCGTGTACTCAAAGGGCTTCAGGTAGATCTCCCGCAGGGTCTGCTCGCTCAGCCAGCTCAGGTCGCCGCCGATGGAACGGTGGGTCTCCTGCTCGTTAGCCACGAAATGCTTCACCGTGGGGATGACGCCCAGACTCTGCATACCCTGGATCTCCGCGGCACCCATCATGCCCGAGATGTAGGGATCCTCGGAGAAGTATTCGGAGCAGCGGCCGCCGAAGGGACTGCGGTGGATGTTCACGCCCGGGGCGTAGATGCTGGAGTAGGGCTGGCCGGTGGCCTTGTCGCCCATCACGCCCTCCTCGCCCAGGGCTTCGCCCATCTCAACCATGAGGGTCATATTCCAGGTGGAAGCCATCAGCGGTTCGGAGACATACTGGCAGGTGCCGTTGATCTGCTCCTTGTTCATGAAGCAGGTGAAGCCTGCGGGGCCGTCGCCGTGGAGGGTCGAGGGCAGGCCCACCGTCTCCATGGCCAGCGTGTGGTAGGCACCGTTGTTGATAAGGTTCAGCGCTTCCACATCATCGCAGCCCATCAGGAGCTCTTCCCAACGCTCATCGTCATAGGACACCAGCTCATGATACCCGTCCGCGGCCGTCTCTGGCAGCAGATCCCGCAGTGTCATGGTGGGTTCATCGCCGAACCAGGGATACTCTTCTTCGTCGAAGTCCGTGGGGTTGTTGTGCTCGGTGTCCTTGATCTGTTCATAGAGCTCATCGGTGCCCGCGTGGGTCGCCGCGGTCTGCGGCGTGGGCCAGGTGCCCTCCCAGTCGGAGCGGCTCAGTTGGGTGTCCAGCTGCCAGTCGCTGTCCAGGTACTCGTCCATGTCGGTGTAGCGGTTGGCGACTTCATTGCCGGTCACCGGATCCTCGCCCAGCTGAATGTCCTCCTCCAGCGACAGGGCGATTTCCTTCACCGCTTCGTGGGCGTTGCGGGAGACGTACAGGGTGTATTCGCCTGCCTCCAGCTCATAGCCGTTGAAGCCATTGCCGTTGGCATCGCGGTAGTCGTAGCTGGCCGCGGTGTAGGGGTCGAAGGACACAGTCACGGTCTCGGACGCGCCGGGCTGCAGCAGGCCGGTCTTGGCAAAGCCCACCAGCACCTTGTGCGCCTTCTCGATGCCGCCCTCGGTGTAGGGCGCGGAGGCATACAGCTGCACAACGTCCTTGCCTGCCGTCTTGCCGGTGTTCTTCACGGTAACAGGTACGGTGACGGCTGTCCCCGCTTCGATCTGCGCGGCGGAG
Organism: uncultured Clostridia bacterium; assembly: GCA_947165425.1. Lineage (GTDB taxonomy): Bacteria > Bacillota > Clostridia > Christensenellales > Aristaeellaceae > RUG11272. The sequence continues at coordinate 17,837 of CAMVAJ010000006.1, read as the reverse complement.
GGCACGCCCGCCGTCCACTCGAACTCGGTGTAGCTCAGGCCGTAGCCGAAGGGGAACACCACATTGGCCTTATACCAGTCCTCGCCATCGGTGAAGCCGCGGGTCTCATAGTAGCGGTAGCCGACGTAGATGCCCTCCTCGTAGTCCACGGAGTAGTACAGACCGCCGTCGTACTTGTCCGTGGAATCCGGGTTGGCGCCGGTGCCGAAGTTGGCGAAGGAAGGATTCTTCGTGAAGTCCGCCGCCCAGGTGTCCACCAGCCGGCCGGAGGGGTTCACGGTGCCCTTCAGCACGTCGCCCAGGGCGGCGATGCCGTTGGAGCCGGTGAAGCCGATCCACATCGCCGCGTCGATCTTGTCGGCGAAGGAGGCGTAGGCGGGGTCGGTCAGGAAAGTGGCTTCAAAACTGGATGGGGTGTTGAACAGCACCACCACATGGTCGAAGCTGCCGTCGGTCACCGCCGCCAGCAGGTCCATCTCGTTCTGGTCCAGCTCAAGGTAGTGGCTGTCAGGCGCCGCCGCGCCCTCCGTGGTGCCCTGATAGCGGGGCAGATCGAAGCCCTCGCCGCCGATGCGGGTGATGACCACCAGCGCCGCGTCCTTGTAGGAGGCATAGCTCTTCTTCACGCTGTCGGTGTACTTGGCCTGCGGGGTTTCGGCCGTGGCGATGCGCTGGTTACTGCCGCTGTCCAGGTCGCTGGAGTTGGCGGAGCGGGCATTGCCGGACTGGCCGTTGTTCTCGTAGAAGCTCTTGAGGGTCGGGTTCACGGTGAAGCCGGCAGCGGCCAGGCTTGCAAAGAGGTCCTGGTTGTTGCTGGTGTCGAAACCGCCGGAGCCGGAGCCGCCGTAGGACAGGTTGACGCTGTTCTTACCGAAGACGGAGATCTTCGCGCCGGCGGGCAGGGGCAGGGCCGCGTTCTGGTTCTTCAGCAGCACGAAGCCTTCCTCCGCCAGGCGGCGGTTGACCGCCTGGGCGTTGGCAAAGGCCTCGGCCTTGTTCTGCGCCTTCCGGGCGGGATACATGGAGACAACCTCTGTGTTGTAGATCGGACGCCGGCCGCCGAACACCGTGTCCAGCAGGCCGTTCATTCCGCCGGCGCTCAGGTCAAAGCCCACCTTTTCGCCGATCCAGGCCATGGGCTTGTCCAGCACCTTGTTCAGGCTTCCCGGCAGACCCAGGGTCATGTAGTTCGCGACGCTGCCCACCAGCAGGATGATCACCGCGAAAATCGCCCAGATAACGACCGCTTTGCTCTTCTTGGGTTTGGTTCTCGCTTTTTCATTCGCCACAGTGTTCCATCTCCTTTGCCTTCAGCTGCAGAGCCGGTTTCCCGGGCTTCACCGCTTACTTCTTGTAGTTGTCCAGAGCGGGAACGCCATGGTTTTCGTCCCAGATCAGCACTGCATCGGTCTCCACCTTCAGGCAGTCCACCAGCGGCGCGTGGGCGGTCATGGTGGAGCCGGGATAGCTCTCGTTGTTCTCGGTGACCAGCTTGACCAGGTTGGCGCCCTGCTTCAGGGCCACGCCGCTGGCGATCACATAGCTGCGGAAGGGCGGGCAGTCCGCGACGTACAGCACGGCGTCGAACTCCGGCACATCGTCGATGACGATGGGATCATAGCTCAGCTTCTGGTCATTCAGGTAGATGCCGTAATTGGTCTCGTTCAGGCTGACGTTGCCCATCTCCGCGGAGAGGCTCAGGATGAGGGTGGCATTCTCGGTGTCGATGTCGGAGGCGATGTAGAACTCCAGGCTGTTGCCGAAGGAGTACAGGTAGCCCACGCAGCGGTCGTTGGAGCAGTCCCGGTCTTCCTTGATCATGATCATGCCGATCTCGTTGGCGGTGCCGGAGACGGCGGGGCCGGTCTTGCCGGTCAGGTTGGTGTCCTCCGCCTCGAAGACGTAGGTCTCCACGCCGCTCTGGGTCTTGGTCCAGGAGGCGGTGATGGTCACGGGGCCGGTGACGGGTGCGCTGAAGTCATAGGCGCTGCCGTCGGCGTTGACCCACTGGTCGAAAGCATAGCCCACCCGCTCGGGATCGGCCACGGGGCGCGATACGGCGGTGCCCACCTCCACGGGATAGCTGTAGGAGGCGATCCGCTTGCCATAGTAGCCGTAGTCGAAGGTGACGTCCGCGTTCTCCGCACCGTCCCGGGTCCACAGGGCGTAGAGGCTCACATCGCCGGTGATCTCAGCCTTGAAGTTGTAGGGCTCGGTGAAGTCGGGGTTCACGAACCACCCGGCGAAGGTGTAGCCGTCCCGGGCAGGCGTCTTTTCCTCGGCCTTCTGGCCCTTGACGGTCTCCACCTGCTCGGCGGCGGGCGCGCCTTCGTAGTTCAGGTCATAGGTCACGAAGAAGCTGTTGTTGGCCACGTCGATGGTGAAGCGGGCCTGCTTCTTGCCGGCCTTGATGGTCACGGTCTTGGTGCCGGAGGCTTTCATGCCGGGTTCCTTGATGGAGAGGCCCTTGGCGGTCATGGGGACCTCGTCGGTGGAGCCGTCGTCATAGGTGACGATCACGGTGCCGCCCTCCAGGGAGAAGGTCTCGCCCACCACATAGGCAGTCTTGGCCGGCAGCTGGCCGATCTCCAGCTTCGTCACGGTTTTGCTGCTGTCGATGTCATCACCGGCGAAGGCGGCCGTACAGGCCAAGGTCAGGATCAGAGCCAGCAGCAGGGCGATCAGTTTCTTCATCAATGGTTCCTCCTTATGTTCAGAAGAGACAGGGACGGGAAGGGGCTCCGGCCGGACAGCCAGCCGGAGCCCAGGGGGTTACAGGGGGAAGAACGCTTACTCAACCACCAGGGTGATGGCCTGGGTGAAGGTCTCTTCACCGCCCATGGCGGGCATCAGCCAGATGCCGGCAATCGCGGGCGCCCAGGGCACATTCTGGGTAATCACGAGGTTATAGGTGCCGGGAGCGGGCGCGACCAGCTTGATGCCGGTGTTCACGGTGAAGGGCTTGTTGGTGCGCAGGCCGTAGGCGGTGCCGGTGAGGTACTCGACCTCGATGCCGTCGGCACCCTCCACAGCGAAGGTGACCTCATGCTTTTCCTCAGCCTCGGAGATGTCGATGGTGGGGCCGTCGGCGTGGGTCTTCTCTTCGTTGCGCAGATAGCGGGCGCCGTTCTTGATGTACCAGTTGGTGATCTCCTTGCCCATGCCGGCAGTGGAGAGGAAAGCCTGGTAGGCGAAGGGCCTGGTGTCGATGATGACATCCTCGCCGGCCTTCACGTGCACCTCGGGATCAGCGCCATCCTTGCCGGCGATGATCTGTCCGTTGACCTGATAGGGGGAGACCACGTTGATGGTCAGGGTGACATTGCTCACCTTAATGTAGCCGTCGCAGTCCATGTCCACCAGCACGGTGTAGGTGCCCTGCGGCGCATACTCGCCGTAGATGTTGTTGTCCACGCCCCAGCCCTGCTTGTACTCGGGATCGCCGGGCTGATACTGGCCCAGGATGGGCTGCTCATAGCTCACCACGAAGCCGCTGGCGCTCAGGCCCAGGGGCAGCTCCTGGCCCTCGCACAGGGTGACGCTGAAGTCGGAGGTGTCCTCGCACTCGATCTGCGCCGCGTTGCCCACGCCGTAGTACACGGTGGCCGTCAGGGCGTAGTCGGTGGCGAAGTTCTTGTACTGGTTGCTGTTGACCTTTGCCATCTGGGTGCGCTGCGCGGACTTGCGCATCGCGAAGTAGTGGGTGGTGGACTCGAAGGTGCCGTCGCCGTCCTCGGTGGGCACCAGCACGTCGCCCTTGCCGTCGCGCAGGGAGGCGTCCCACTCGCCGATGGTCAGGTAGGTCTTGGTGAAGGAAGCGTCGCCGGACATGAAGGTGTCGTCGCCGGCGCGGATCATCAGGTCGGCGGAGGAGAAGTCCTTGGCCCAGGCGTCATTGACCGTGGCGCCCTGGAAGCCCCACTCCTTGCGGAGCACGTCCTCATGCACGACCCAGTTATTGGAGTTGACCACATAGCCGATGCGGTTGAAGGAGGTCATCATGCCGTTGGTGTGGCCATACTTGACCATCCATTCGAAGGAGCGCATGTAGATCTCACGGAAGGTCTGCTCGGTGGCGAAGGTGCAGACGCCGCCGTAGTCAGCGCGGTTGTGCTCCTGCACGTTGGCGAACATGTGCTTGGCGAAGCAGGAGACACCCTTGCTCTGGGCACCGGCGCAGATGACAGCCGCCATGGAGGCCGTCAGGAAGGGATCCTCGGAGTAGTACTCGAACACACGGCCGTTGAAGGGGGAGCGGTGGATGTTGGTGCCCGGGCCGCGCCAAGCGAAGCGGCCCTGTAGCAGCGCCTGGTTGCCATACATGATGCCCTGCTCGGTCAGCAGATCAATGTTCCAGGTGGCCGCCGCGATGGGGGTGGAGGCCCAGCAGGTGCCGCCGAACTGCACGGGGCCGTCCTGGCCGCCGTCAGAGCCCAGGAACAGGTTCACCAGGTCATCCCAGGAGAGGCTGTTCATGTAGGACTCCCACTTGAGGGAGGCCTCGTCGGTGGCGATGGTGGCAATGCCGTCCACCACAGTGGGCTCGGTGTAGGGCAGGCCGGCCAGCTCGGCCAGGGTTACGTCGGTCTCGGCGCCCTGGGTCCACTCGGCAGGCACTTCCGCCACGTACCAGGGCTGGCCTTCCTCGTCGCGGTAGGGCTTGTAGGTCTCTTCGGACATCAGGACCTCATACTCCCAGTCTTCCAGCACGCGCTCTTCGGCGGTCTGGGCCTTGGGCTGCTCGAGGCCGGTGGCACGGGAGATCATGTTCTCCAGCAGGTCCTCGCGGGTAGTGTCGAAGTCATCCACGAACACCGGCTTGATCTCAGCGCCGGTCACCAGGTCATATTTGCACTGGATGTTTTCCGCGGCGGTGAAGGTCTCGGCCAGCACGCAGTCATGGCTGTTGCGGCGGGCGGAGATGACATAATCGCCGGCGTCCAGCTCATAGCCTTCGAAGCCGTTCTTGTTGGCGTCGTTCCAGTCGAAGGAAGCCATATCCTGCGCGGTGAACTCGATGGTCACCGTGTCGGACTCGCCGGGCTTGAGCATCTTGGTCTTGGCATAGCCCACCAGCACAGCGGAGGCCTTCTCAATCTCGCCGGTGATGTAGGGCGTGGTCGCGTACAGCTCGACGACGTCCTTGCCGGCGACAGCGCCGGTGTTGGTGACCTTCACCTGCACGCAGATCTTCTGCGCGGGATCGGTGATGGCCTTGTCGGAGGTGCCGGCCAGCTCCCACTCGAAGGTGGTGTAGGACAGGCCGTAGCCGAAGGGATAGAGCACGTTCTCAGCGTACCAGGCGTCGCCGCTGCCGGCCTCGGCTGCATTCATGTCGTCGGCCTTCGTCTCGTAGTAGCGGTAACCCATGTAGATGCCCTCGCGGAACTCCACGTCGGAGAAGACGGTGGAGGAGCCGTCGGGCGCGGTGAGCCAGGAGGTCATCCGGTCACCGTTCTCGTCGATGTTCTGGCTCATGTCGGAGAAATTGGTGAAGGAGGGATCCTTGTGGAAGTCCGCCGGCCAGATGTCGGGGGTATGGCCGGAGGGATTCACGTCACCCTTCAGGATCTGGGCCGCGACCTTGGTGCCCTGGTCGCCGATGCCGCCCACCCACAGGATGGCGTCCACGCCGTACTCGGTGTCCACCGGAGCGTTCAGCTCGGGAATCTGCATGATCATGGAGGAGTTGATCATGACCACGACCTTCTTGAAGTTGGCCTTGGCCAGCTTGATCAGCTCATGCTCGTTGTCGTCCAGCTGGAGGTAGTGGTCATTGGGATCGGCATGGCCATCGACGCTGTTGGTCTTCGTGTCCATATTCTCCCGGCCGAAGCGGCTGATGCACACCACGGCCACGTCGTTGTACGCCTTGAAGGTCGCGGTGACGGACTTGCTGTAGTAGCTCATGCCGGGCTCCAGCAGCTTGCCGGAGTCGTTGGTCTCATGCGCGCCGCCCAGCACCACGAACAGGTTTTCGTAGAGGGACTTGGTCTTGGGGTTGATGTGGAAGCCTTCCTGCTCAAACCCGGTGAACCAGTCCAGGGCATACTTGGTGCCCCGGGTCGCGCCGGAGCCGCCGCCCGCGCGGTTGTAGTCCACGGACGCGATGCCGAGGAAGGTGATGTCCCGCTCATCGGCGGCCAGGGGCAGGGCGCCGTTTTCATTCTTCAGCAGCACCTGGCCCTCCTGGGTCATGGTGATGTGCAGCCGGTTGCCGGCCTCCATCGCCTCGTCCAGGGTGACGTAGTCGGCGTAGAAGTGTCCCTTGGCCTCCATGTCGCCGGACATGGTGCCGGCTACCGCCGGCATGCAGCTCAGCAGCATGCACAGCGCAAGGATCAGGGAAGCAAGTTTCCTGAAGGTCTTTGACATGTTCTCTCTTCCTTTCTTTGGGTCAGATGAAAAAATCGCAACCGTCCGCGTTCAGACGGCAAGGCACTGAAGATGGCGGGATTTGTCCGATCTGAAAAGATACCGCCCATTGATGACATGACCATTATACAGGCATTTCAGGCAAGTTCCCCCAGATAACTTCTTTTGCTGTTTTCACCACTTTTTTTGCATCAGACGAAAAAATGCTCCCCGCAGGGAGCATACGGCGCTCAGGCCGGGATCGGCAGCAGGATGGAGAGGTGGAAGACGCCGTCCTCCGCGCAAATGTTCAGGTCGCCGCCGTACTTCTCCGTCAGCATGCGGATGGAACGGGTGCCGTAGCCATGATAATCCTTGTTTTCCTTGGTGGTCTCGGGCAGGCCGTCCTTCATGGTCAGGTGATCGGTGCAGAAATTCTGGCATTCGATGAGCAGCAGGTCGTCCCGGGTGGAGACGTTCAGGGAGATGATCCGCTTCTCCGGGTCGTCCATGGCCTGCGCCGCCTCGATGGCGTTGTCCAGGATGTTGCCGAAGAGGGCGTAGATGTCGCTGTCCTCCATGAAGCCCATGCGCCGCCCGTCCGCCAGGCAGGTCAGGGTGATCCCCTGGCTGCTGCTGGCCAGGGCCTTGCCGCTGAGCACCACATCCAGGGCAGCGTTCCGGGTGCGGATCGAGGTGTCGTAGATGTTGATCAGCGGATCGATCTTCTGCAGCTCGGCTCGGTGCCCCGCCTCGCCCAGGGCGGCGATCTGATGGCGGATGTCGTGGCACTTGATGTTGATGGCGTCGTGGATCTGCTTCTCCCGCTCGTAGCGCCGACGCTCGCTGTAGAGCAGCTGGGAGGCGATCGCCGCTCTGCGCTCACTCTCGCTCTCCCGCAGGTGGCTCATGCACACCACGATGGCCAGGAAGGAGAAGAGGGCACTCATGATGTCGTGGCAGATGCTCAGTCCCATCCCGCCGTTCTCGGAATAGTTGCGGACCACCAGGTCCAGCGCCACCGAGACCGCCAGCACGCCCACACCCATGAAGAGCATGACGGATGTGTTCAGATCCGAGAAGTCCAGCCTGGCCCGGCCTCTGGGATTCCTGACCAGCACCCAGTAGTAGATCCACAGGACGCCTGCCATCAGCAGGCCCAGGCAAACGCGGTCCAGCCAGACAGACATGCTGACGCCGGCATCCCGCAAAATCTCAAACAGCCGCTCACACCCGTTCTGGATGGAGTAGGCCACTGTGACCGCAAAGAGGCACTGCCGGAACCCGGCCTTGCACATGAACGCCACCGAGAGGCCATACAGAACAAACAGCACGCTGTAGCGGATCAGCCCCATGGTCAGGAAGTCGACGGAGCGAGTCAGTATCCACAGCTGGGTTGCGGTCATCCAGGCGAAGGCCACCGCAAAACTGCCGGCCGCCCGCAGCGCGAAATGCCGCCTCGGTTCAATGCACAGCGCGGCGATCAGGCAGCCCACCCCCACCGAGAGCGTGATGAGCAGATCATCCCGCAGGGATTCCAGCACAGCTCTCCACAGCACTCTGATCGCCTCCTCAGTTATTCAGCCCGGACAGATTCAGGGCCGAGAGGAACTCCTTGCGCCGTCCGCGGCTGATGGGAAAGGTCCGTCCGGCCACTGTCACGCTCTCGCCCTCCACCCGGGTCACACAGCCCAGGTTGACGATGGTCTGGTTGTTGACGCGGAAGAAGCCGTCCGGCAGCGCTCGCTCAATCTCTTTCAGCGTTCCGTAGGCCCGGCGAATGCCGCCCGCGGTATCAAAATGGATATGATGGTCGTAGATTTCCACAAACCTCAGTTCATTGGCCTTCAGCCGCAGGGTGCCCTCCTCGCTGCGGATCACCACCTCCGCCTGGGCCTGGCTGCAGCGCGCCAGAATGCGGGGGAGCTTCAGCCGCAGGGCCGCGGCCGTGACCGGCTTGAGGATGTAGTCCGCCGCGTCCACCTCATAGCTTTCCACTGCATACTGGGCCAGGCTGGTGAGGAAAACCAGCGCCACGGCGTGGTCCAGACGCCGGAGCTCATGGGCGGCCTCCATGCCGTCCAGACCGGGAAGCCGGATGTCCATGAAGACCAGCTCAAAGCGGTGGGTGTAGCCTTCCAGGAAGGCCATCGCGCTGTGAAAAACGGTCAGCGAAAACTGCTGGTTTTCCTCCCGTGCATACTGCTCCAGAAGGGATACCAGCCGCCGCTCATCGCCGGCCTGATCCTCCACGATTGCGATCCTGTACATGCGTATTTCACCTCGCTGAGGATATTATAGGATGATTTCAAGAATAATCAAGTTCCCTGTGCGCCGCCATTCAGCCACGGCTTCAGGTCCTCGATGATCTGCAGGGTGTGGAGCCGTACGCCTTCGTTGCTCAGGTGGCTGTCGATCACGAAGAAGAACTCGCCGGACATCAGCGAATCCTCAATATTCGAGATCACCGGCACGCAGAGGCTCTCCTTCAGCAGGCGGTGGAGGGCCGCACGGTTTTCCGGGGTGCTCTCTTCCGTGGTGGAGGAGCGGTTCCGGGGCGTATAGGTGAAGAGCAACCGGACACCCCTGTCCAGGAAGCGCCGGTACTCCCGGTTGAGGCTCTCCAGCCGCGCTGCGGGGAAGGACGCCGGGGTGTAGTCCGCCCGGACGTATTTCAGCATGATGTCCACCTTGTTGTTGGCCCGGAGGGTGATGATGTCCCCGTACTCATTGTAGGTGGGCATGTTCATGAAGTTCCCGTCGTCATCGTAGCCGTTGGGGGTCTCGGTGTAAGAACGGCCAGGGAGGCTCCGGCGGATCGTGAGATACTGCTGCAGGCTGTCGAACACCCGGCTGTAATCCCGCAGATCCAGCAGGGAAGCGCAGCCGTAATCGGCCTCCATCATGGCCCAGAAGTGGAAGTCCAGCAGATTGTTCTCGCAGGCCTGGAAGTTCAGGCAGTCGAATTCCGGGGCATGGAGCAGCACGTCCCCCGCTTCCATCTCCCGGAGGATGAGCTCCATCTGGGGCAGGGCGTTGGTGTAGGCGTAGACGCCCATGTTCACCACCCGGTATTCCGGGAAATTCCGCTCCAGGGCGGCGCTGTCATAACCATAACGGGTGGAGGAGCCGGAGAACAGCACCAGCTTTTTCCCGCCGCGAAGGCTCAGGAGCCGGTCGTATTTGTCGGCGAAGGTGGCGTAGTAGCTGATGCTGTATACCGGGGGAGAGGCGGCCCCGATCCGCAGTTCCCGCAGCTCGCCGCAGCCGGTGAAGGCGGCGTCGGACACGGTCTCCAAGCTGTCGAAAAGATACAGCGTGCGCAGCGCACAGCCTGCGAAGGCCTCCGGCTCGATTTCTCTCACCCCGGGGGACACCGCCACCGTGTCAAGCAGGGCGTCCCGGAAGGCGCCGCTGTGGATTCCCCGCAGGGGCAGGCCCCCGAGGCTTGCGGGCAGGACGCAGACCGGCTCCTCGCCCGTCCAGCCGGTGACCCAGGCCTCCCCGTCCCGCTCCTCCCAGGTGAAACGGTCCTCCGGGGTTTCCGCCAGCCAGTGCGCATAGAGCGTCATGCCGGGCTGGGCCGCAAGCCGCCAGCCGGGGCCGGTCTCCGTGCCGCTGCCGTCCGGCCGGGTGTTCCAGCCCGCCAGCACATGGCCCGGCCGGGTGAAGCGCAGGGCGTCCGGGGTATTTTGGCGCAGATGGGTTTCCGCGATGGGCAGTTCCGTGAAAGCGGCGCCCGTGCCATCGGTCAGGAGACCGCCGTTGCCGTCATATCGCACGCCGGCCGCAGCGGGAGCCGCTGTTTGCACGGGGGTCGGCGCTGTGTCCGCCGTGCCGGCGCGGATGCGGGGGGCGTGCATCGACCAGAAGTAATCCGTCATGTAGGCGGCGAGGCGCTCCGGATTCACCACAATCCACGCGTCCGTTCCCCGGAGCAGATCCTGTCCCACCGTGCAGGCAGAGGGCGCGACGTCCGGCAGCCGAACCTCCCGCAGGCCGGCGCAGCCCGCGAAGGCGCCGTCCGGGATATGGCGGAGATTCGCCTGGAGGGACAGGGTTTCCAGGCTCGTGTTCCAGGCAAAGACAGCCGCGTCGAAGCCCAGCACCGGCTTGCCCTCCGCTGTGGTGGGGAGAATCAGGCTTTTCCGTTCCATTCCCTCCGGACGAAGGCCTGTCACCCACAGCCCGCCCTCCCTTTCCTCGTACAGGAAGAGCGCGCTGTCCGTGTCATCTCCCCGGAAGAAGACGGCTTCTGCCCCTTCGGAGGGCATCTCCGGCAGGACGATGGCGGTCTCCGGCGGCAGGCCCAATGCGGCCTTGAGCCACACCGTCAGCTTCGCGGTATAGACTGCGGCCCCGGCGCTGTTCAGGTGGAAGTTGGTGTCGAAAAACCAGCCGGGCTCCATCAGGCATCCATCGGCGCTGCCCAGTACCGGGCAGTTCAGGCGCTGCCCCAGCCGTTCCGTGAAGGCCGCGCCGCCGGAGGCATCCGCCGCCGCACTGTTCACCGGCGCGAAGGCAAAGAAGAACCGCACGCCCTTCTCCTCGCAGCGCCGGGCGCAGGCGTTCACGAAATCAACAAAGTCCTCCGCAGGATTCAGCGCGGTAAAATCCACCGGCTGATCCGGGTCGTAACCGCCGGGCATGGTATTGTGCTGCCGCAGATCGCTGTCGATGTCACCATGGGCATTGAAGGATGCCCGGGTGTAAATACCGTCGCCCATGGGCTTGTCCCCGCGGAAGAAGCAGGCCGCCTTCTTTGCCGCAAAGTACGGAAAGCACCCCAGCAGGACCTTCCGGCGGGATCCATTCAGCGGGAGCAGCAGATCCCAGTGCCCGTCCGCCGCCTGCCACATGGCCTCGCCGCCAAAGAACAGGGAGAGGGTCTGCGCGCTCATCTCCGGCAGGAACAGGACAATATCGCCTTCCCGAAGCTCCCGCTCTGCGATCTCCAGGGGCACGGCGCTGCCCAGTCCCGCATACATCCCCAGATTCACCACGCGGCGGCCCGAGAACTCCTGCTCCAGGAGATCGCTGCGCACGGCAAACGCGGCCCCGCTGCCCCCGGCCAGCACAATCCGCGGCCCTTCCGCGGCCCGCAGCGCCTCCATTTTGTCCGCAAGCCCGCCAAGATAAGTCTCGTCATACTGCGGCGGAAGCGCAAAGGCAAAGACCGCCAGGATCAGCGGCAAAGCCAAAAGAAGCGCCGCAAACAGAAACTTTCGCAGACCAGGGCGCTGCATGGCTTTGCCTCCTTCCCCCAGCGGACCGGTGTCATGGATCCATGCGCTGGTTTTTTTTCATCCCATGCATACAGGTGCAGCCCGTTTGTCCTCGCTGCTGTCAATCCCTGTGAGGATACGTCATCTGGGGATCATCTGAAAGTGCCTCAGCGCCTCCTCAATGGCCTTCTCCTTCTCAGGAGGGCATTTCGGCACCCGGTTTCCTTCAGTTTTGGCTTTGTTATAGCAGTCACGTTCAATGATTCCGTGCTTCGCCTTCACCTGCGCAATGTACAGGTTCGACACATGCAGGCCGGTATGTTCAAAGACATAGTCCTTGATTTCCTGATAGGAAGCCTTGCTCTCAGCCGGCGTCACGTCCATGTCATCCAGGTCGATGCCGACACGGACGTAGTGGTCTGGGCGCTGTTGGGACAGAGAAATGACCGTCTCATGCATGGTTTGAGATTCCAAGGGGAGTTGTCGAACCATTTCCCCATCCACCGGCACCGGGAAATGGAAGGTGATGCTGCGGATCCAGAGGCCGTCCTTTGTCTTCTGCGGGTAGATGTCCACGCGCTCCACAAAGGCCTGCATGAAGCGCTTCTGGTCTGCCTCCGTAAATGTCGGATACAGCTGATTGAAGGCCAGCAGCAGCTGGTAGATCTGTTCGCCGGTGAGCTGTTCCTGGCGGATCAGCTGCAGCTGCTCGTTCACCTCATCCTGCTGGGCGGCAATCTCGGCCAGGATATCATACTGATCATCATACCGTCTCTGAAGATCCGCGATCTTCTGCTCGTAGTGCGCGTCATCCACCGGAATGCTGTCCATCTGGCGCTCGAGCCGGGCCTTGACGCCCTCTGCCTGATGGCGCTGGGCCTCCAGGGATGCCAGCTTCTTTTCAAGGTCCGCCGTATCCACGGTTGTCCCGATCTTTGCCTTGATGGCTTCCACAAAATCCGGCTGACTCACCATGGCGGAAATCACCGCGGCGACCTGACGGTTGATCTCTTCCTGATCCAGGTTGGTCCGGAAGCTGCAGGCATGACCGGTCTTTTTGATCGTGTTTTTGCAGTAGTAGTAATGCCGGATCTTGTTGTCCTTCTTGTGGGGCGTGGAGACATTGCCGTACATACCCTTGCCGCAGTCCGGGCAGCGGAGGATGCCGGACAGCACATGGGCGTGGTTGATGTCGTGAATTTTCTCCCGTACGAAGGCCGATTTCTGGCGCTTCTCATGGGCCAGCTGCCAGGTTTCTTCCGATACGATGGCCTCATGCTGTCCTTCATAGATGGGGAAATTGCTCTGAACCACCACGTGCATCTCGTTGCGGGTGCCGACTTTCTTCTCAGAACGCCTGCGGCCATAGGCAATTTTGCCCATGTAGATGGGATTGTCCAGCACATCCACCACAAAAGGCGCAGAGAAAGTGGGCATCATGCCATTCTGACGGGTGATCTTCTTATAGCCGTGTGTGTTCAGGTATTCGGCGACTGCCCCCGCGCCGCCATTGGAATGGATATATTTGTCGTAGATGATCCGGATGACCTCGGCCTCCTCCTCGCTGATCAGGAGCTGGCCGTCCACCAGCATATAGCCATAAGGCGCAAAGCCGCCGTTCCATTTGCCTTCCCGTGCTTTCTGCTCCCGGCCTGCCATGGTCTGGGTGCGGATGTTTTCCCGCTCGATTTCCGCCACAGCGGAGAGAACGGAGATGATCAGCTTGCCAGCGTCTTTTGAGGAATCGATGCCGTCTTCCACGCAGATGAGATTGACGCCATAATCCTGCATCAGCTGTAGGGAATTCAGCACATCCGCAGCGTTCCGGCCAAAGCGGGACAGCTTGAAAACAAGGACATAGCTGACTCCGTCCTTTCGTGCTTCGATGTCCTGCAGCATCTGCCGGAAGGCAAGCCGGCCCTGGATATTCTTTCCGGAATAGCCTTCGTCACAGTATTCCCCGGCGATATCCATCTTCTGAAACGCGGCGAAGCTCCGCAGCTTCTCCTTCTGCGCCTCCAGACTGAACCCGTCGACTTGCATGGCGGTGGAAACACGGGTGTAGATGTAGCAACGGGTCTTTGGTTTCATCGTGTGGCTCCTTCTGATGCACAGTCTGTTGCAGGGGTGCCAATCCCCTCGAATCCGATGGTTTGTCAATGAGAATGGTGAAACAAAAATCGTCCGAATCCGCCTGCATCTGTATTCTATCATGACAGACAGAGCAGTGCAATGCGGATTCGGACATTTTACAAGATATAATTAATCGACCATTAAATTCTCGTCCAAGGAAATACACCGGGCCTGTGAAAGCACCATGATGCTCTTTCTGACTGTCTTGATGAAGTTTTTCACTTGTCTCCTCCGGTGTTCTATGGTATACTATTTGCAGGAAGATCAGTAAGCGGGAAACGGAGGAGATGAACATGAGAAAGCTGTGTTTGGCTCTGCTGCTGGCTGTGTTATTGCTCTGCGCGGCGTCCCTGGCCTGCGCGGACACCCCGGCTGCCGTGGCTGAGAAGGGCACGGGCATCACGGTGATCCCGGCGTCCCAGTGGGCGGAGACCTTCCCGGAAGTGTATGCCAGCTACCAGGCCAACGCCGAGAATGCCGAGGTGGTAGAGTACACCGAGGAGTATCCCTTCATCAAAACCATCTACGAAGACTACGGTTTTGCCAGGTATTATGGCAGCGCCCGGGGCCACTACTACTGTGTCAGTGACCTGATGGCCACCGGCCGCCCCCATGCCCTGGCCAACTGCTTCACCTGCAAGACCGCCGACTTCACAGTGCTGACCCTGAACGATGGGGACAGCGCCTACAGCATCCCCTTTGATGAGCTGGATGGCGCCAGCTTTGAGGACGTGGGCTGCTTCACCTGCCACGCCAATACCCCCGGCGGGCAGATCACTGTGACGCACACCTATCTGGCGGATGCGGTGGGGGACGATTTCGGCAGTGTGAAGGCTGAAACCCTGTCCTGCGCCCAGTGCCATGTGGAGTACTACTTCGCGCCGGACGGGAAGATGACCACACTGCCTTACCAGAGCCTGGCAGGAATGGACCCCGACGCGATCTACGATTACTACGAGGGCATCGGCTTCTCCGACTACACCAACCCCCGCACCGGCGTGCAGCAACTGAAAGCCCAGCATCCCGAATTTGAGACCTATATGGGAGCGGGCAGCGTACATGCCGGCATGTTCACCTGTGCGGACTGCCACATGGCCAAGGAGACCGGCGCGGATGGAAAGATGTACCTGAGCCACAAGTATGTCAGCCCGCTGGAAAGTGAGACCATTCAAGCCACCTGCGCGGGCTGCCATGCGGATCTGGCCGGTTTTGTCCGGGGCGTTCAGGAGCCCGTCAAGACCCGCACGAACGACGTGGGCGTCAAGCTGGAGACCCTGACCAACCGGCTGGCGGACGCCGTGGCTTCCGGCAAATACACGGACGAACAGCTGGCGGACATCCGCGCCCTGAACCGCAAAGGCCAGTGGTACTGGGACTTCGTGTTCGTGGAGAACAGCGACGGCGCGCACAACTCCCGCCTGACAACCAAGTGCCTGGACAGGGCGGAAGTCTTCATCGACGTGGCCCTGATGCTGCTGGACGGCCTGGGCGAGTAAAGCCTGTGGATCCCAAGCGCCGGAGGGCGACAGCGTTCGTCCTTCGGCGCTTTCCTTACCACGTTTGCCGGGAGGTGACCGCTTGAAAAAGGTCTTTTCCTTTCTGCGCTCCATGCGTTTCGGCATGATCCTGCTGGTGCTGGTCATGCTCTGCTCTCTGGCCGGCTCCCTGATCCCCCAGGGGGAGCAGGACATGACCTATGTACGGTCCTACGGCGCTTCCGCGGCGGTCACGCTGAAAACCCTGGGCCTGACAGACATTTTTCATGCCTGGTATTTCATCCTGCTGGAGATCTTGCTCTGCGGCAACCTGATCCTCTGCTCCATCCTCCGCTTTCCGGCGGCCAGGCGGGCCTTTGCCGGTCTGAAAGAGCAGACCCGGACAGCGGAGCCGGATCAGCCGCTGGCGGCCGGTCAGGCTGAGCATGTGCGGGAAGTCCTGCGCCGGAACCGCTTCCGGCAGGATGGAAGCCTCTGGCACAAGAACGGCGCAGGCGTCTACGGCTCCTTCCTGGTGCATCTGTCCATCCTGGTGATACTGCTCTTCGGCTCCCTGGTGCTGATGACCCCGCAGGTGCAGGACCGGACTGTGATGCCCGGCGAGAGCCTGACGCTGGAGGACGGCACCGTCATCACCTGTCTTTCCTTCCATATCGAGGATGAAACCGGCCGCCTGGACTATGCCAGCCGGCTGCGAGCCGCCGCCCCGGACGGCAGGGAAGTGAAGGAGCAGGAGATCCGGGTCAATGAGCCTCTGCGCTTCCGGGGCTACAAGATCTATCAGCAGACCTACGGGACGGCTGGACGGGTGCAGATCCGCAACAGTGACAACGGGGCCGAGGAGATCATGTACCTCATGGAGCCCTGCTTCCTCTCCATCGACGGCCGGAACGGCGTGTACTACCGGGCGCTTTACCCGGGCTTCCTTCAGGAGGAGGACGGATCCTACACCCTGATCACCAGCACCTCCAGTGGGTATGCGGATCCGGTGTACGACGTGCAGTCCATCGTCGACGGGAGTGCCGCCTCTGTGCTGGTCTTCCCCGGGGAGACGCTGCAGATCGGCGAACACAGCTTCACCTTCCTGGATCCGGCGGAGTATCCGGGCCTCCGCATCAAGCGACTGTCGCCGGTGCTCTACGGCTGCCTGTACTTCGGCTTCGCGCTGATGGTGGCGGCGCTGTACCTGTGCTTCTTTGCGACGCCTGTGTGCGTCCGGGTGGAGGAGGACGGCTATGCCATCCGCTCTCCCAAATCCCAGGAGGGCCTGCTCATCAGCCTGCAGGCCGCCCTGCAGGGCGAAAATGCTTCAGGAGGAAATCCATGAACATACTGCTTTTTGCCGCGCTGATCCTGTATTTTGCCGCCACCGTGCTGCAGTTCACCGCGGCCGCCATGAAGAAGCCGGCTCTGCACACGGCGGCCCGGCTGGTCCTGCTGGCCGGATTCGCCGCCCATACCGCGTTCACCGTATGGCGGGGCATCGCCGCGGGTCGCCTGCCCCTGGCCAACCAGTTCGAGTTTGCCTCCGGTTTTGCCTGGGCTGCAGTGGTGCTGGGCTTCCTGCTCCGGCACCGTCTGGGGCAGGAGGGGATCCTGACGGCAGCGGCTCCCGCGGCCTTCCTAATCCTCAGCTATGCTGCCTTCCAGCCCCGGGACATCAAGGAACTGATGCCCGCCCTGCGTTCCACCTGGTTTGCCCTGCACATCGGCTCCGCGGCCTTCTCCTATGCGGCCTTCGCCATCGCAGGCGGGCTGGGGGTCAGCTATCTGGCGAAGCTCCGGCGGGGCACGGAGGAGACGGAGCCCGGCATGAAGCAGTTGGATTACATGGGATACCGCCTGATCTGCCTCGGCTTTCTGCTGCTGACGGTGGTGATATTCTCCGGCGCCATCTGGGCTGAACAGGCCTGGAGCAGCTGGTGGAGCTGGGACCCGAAGGAGACCTGGGCGCTGATCACCTGGATCTTCTATGCCATCTACCTGCACCAGCGGCTCCGCTTGAAGTGGCAGGGGAAGCGCATGGCTATTCTGGCCATCGTCGCGCTGGTGCTGGTGCTGTTCACGTTTGCCGGGGTCAATCTGCTGCTGCCCGGCCTGCACAGCTATGCGTCCGCCGGCTGACGGAGTACGGGACCAAGACGACAAGGGAGCCTATCCGCGGCTTGAACGGTTGCTGTGCGCAATGCGGCAGCCGTCCTTCTTTATTCACTCTGCCAGGTATGCTATGAGCCTCTCCGCGTTCCGGCGGTCCCGGCGGTCTGTGAGGTGCTAGTGCAAGAGATCATTATGCGGCCATCAGAGTATCTTCCAAGGGATCATCCTGTTCATGTGAAGGTATGCCGTCATTCACAGCAGCTGGCATATCGCTTTCGTTCAGGCTTTTGAGAAAGGCGGAGCCGTACTTCAGAAGCAGTTCTGCCATCACATCCACCCAACGGTCAAAGGCGGCTTGGTTAGAAGAATCCTTATAAGGCATAATGATCACCTCCTTCATCATGGATGAGAACCAGCTGTCAACCAGCTCCCGTCAACTGGCCCTGCAACCTTTTTTTCTGTGAGTGCACAGCCACTTGTGGTCTGTATTTCTTCTATATTTCTTTTTTTCTTCAGTTAAAGTGTACCCCTT